>MGBV01000224.1:0-1991 GCA_001788415.1 Candidatus Rokubacteria bacterium GWC2_70_16
GGGCGGCCGGCCTCGACCCCTACCTCGTGGCCGCGGTCGTGCGCGAGGAGTCGAGCTATCATCCGGGAGCCGTCTCGCCCGCGGGCGCCCGCGGCCTCATGCAGCTCATGCCGGCCACGGTCCGGCCCCTCGGGCGGACGGGCGACCTGGAGGACCCGACGGTCAACCTCAGGCTCGGCACGCGCTTCCTCGCGGCCCTCCTGCGCGAATTCGGAGACCCCCGGCTCGCGCTGGCGGCGTACAACGCGGGGCCCGCGCGGCTGCGCCGGTGGTGGAGCGCGCGGCGGACCGACGACGTCGAGGCGTTCGTCGAGCAGATCCCGTACGACGAGACGCGCCACTTCGTGAAGCGCGTGATCCTCGCCTGGGACGAGTACCGGCGGATCTACGGAGGAGAGAGCGGATGAGCGGCGGTCACGAGCACGAGCACGACGTCGAGTACACCGCGCCGCTCGGGGAGACCGAGCTCCGCGTCAAGGCGCTCGAGTCCCTGCTGACCGAGAAGGGGCTCGTGGACCCGCGGGCGCTCGACGAGCTGATCGACCTCTACGAGGCCAGGGTGGGGCCGCGCAACGGCGCCAGGGTGGTCGCGCGCGCCTGGGTGGACCCCGCGTACCGCAAGCGCCTGCTCGAGAACGCCAGCGCGGCGATCGCCGAGCTCGGCTTCACCGGGCGGCAGGGCGAGGACATGGTCGTCCTCGAGAACACGCCCCGCGTGCACAACATGGTGGTGTGCACGCTCTGCTCCTGCTACCCGTGGCCCGTGCTCGGCCTGCCGCCGGTCTGGTACAAGTCGCCCCCGTACCGGTCGCGCGCGGTCCTGGACCCGCGCGGCGTGCTGAGGGAGTTCGGCGTCGCCGTGGGCGACGAGGTCGAGGTCCGCGTGTGGGACTCGACCGCCGAGGTGCGCTACCTCGTGCTGCCCGAGCGCCCGCCCGACACCGAGGGGCGGAGCGAGGAGGAGCTGGCGGCGCTCGTCACGCGCGACTCGATGATCGGCGTCGGCCGGCCGAAGGCGCCCGAGCGGAGGCCGCGGTGAACGGCGTGCACGACCTCGGCGGCCTGCACGGCTTCGGGCCCGTCGTCGCCGAGGCCGACGAGCCGGTCTTCCACGCCGAGTGGGAACGGCGCGCGTTCGCGCTCACGCTCGCGGCGGGCTTCCTCGGCGAGTGGAACATCGACATGTCGCGCTGGGCCCGCGAGCAGATGCCGCCCGCCCGGTACCTGGCCGCGAGCTACTACGAGCACTGGCTCTGGGGCCTCGAGCACCTCCTGGTCGAACGCGGTCTCCTGACGCGCGAGGAGCTCGAGGCACGCGTGGCCGTGCTGCGGCGGGGGGAGGCGCGCTGATGCGCGTGCTGGCGGTCGCCGACGTCGGGCGCATGATCCTCAAGGGCGGGAGCGCGCGCGTCCACGAGCCCCTCGCGGCGAGGTTCGCACCGGGCGACCGCGTGATCGCGAAGAACGTCAACCCCGTCGGGCACACGCGGCTGCCGCGCTACGTGCGCGGGCGGCGCGGCGTGGTGGCCCGCGACCACGGCGTGTTCGTCTTCCCCGACACGCACGCCGCCGGGCTCGGGCGGAAGCCGCAGCACGTCTACAGCGTCCGCTTCGCCGCGCGCGATCTGTGGGGGCCGGACGCCTCGCCACGCGACGCGATCTACGTGGACCTCTGGGACGACTACCTCGACCCCGAGGGCGACCGGTGAGCGAGCGCCCCGACCTCGACGCGCTGCCCGCGATCCCGCGGGACCGGGAGGGCCCGGTCTTCGCCGAGCCGTGGGAGGCGCAGGCCTTCGCGCTCGCGGTGCGGCTCCACGAGCGGGGCTGCTTCACCTGGCGCGAATGGACCGACGCGCTCGCCGCCGAGATCGGCGCCGCCCGGCAGCGGGGCGACACGGCCACCGGCTACTACGAGCACTGGCTCGCCGCGCTCGAGACGCTCGTGGCGGCCAAGGGGCTCGCCTCCCGCGAGGCGCAGCGGCGCCGCC
>MGBV01000224.1:2000-5108 GCA_001788415.1 Candidatus Rokubacteria bacterium GWC2_70_16
CAGGAGCCCGGCGGGGCCCGGAGCTGACGCGCTGCGCCGCCTGATCTTATCCGGCGGCGTTGACAGCGCACGGGTGAGCCCCGCACAATCGGCGCACCATGCCGCGGGGGGACCAGCTCGCACGCCAGTGGCGCCTGCTACAGTTCCTCGGCCGGCCGCCGGGCCTCGCGGTGGAGGACGCCGCCCGGGAGCTCGGCTGCACCGTCCGCACGGTCTGGCGCGACCTCCGGGTCCTTCAGGAGGTTGGCTTCCCGATCTACGACGAGCGCGAAGGCCGCCGCGGCCTCTGGAAGGTCGAGGTGGCCTTCCGCGATCGGCTGCCGGTGCCCCTGTCGCTCCCCGAGGTCGTGGCGCTGCTGGTGAGCCGCGACCTGCTCGATCACGGCGGCGCCGGCCCCTTCAGCTCCGCCCTGGCCTCCGCCTTCGGGAAGATCCGGGCGCTCCTCGCGCCACGGGCCCTCGAGCTGGTCGACCGCCTGCGCGCCAGCATCGGCGCCCGCGCCGTCGGTGCCAAGCTCCAGTCGGCCGGCAGCGGACACCTTGCCGAGATCCAGCGAGCGCTCGCCGAGCGGCGCACGCTCCAGATGCGTTATTACTCGCTGAGCCGCGACGCCGAGACCGATCGACGCGTCGATCCCTACCATCTGACGTTCTTCAACGGTGGCCTGTACCTGGTCGGCCACTGCCATCTCCGCCGCGACGTGAGGATCTTCGCCGTGGAGCGCATCCGCACCGTCACGGCGCTGCGCGACACGTTCGCGATGCCGGCGGACTTCGACGCCGAGGCGTACCTGCGTGGCGCGTGGGGCATCGTGCGTGGGGATCTGGTCGGCGTGCGCGCCGTCTTCTCCCGCGCCGCGGCGCCCCACGTGCGCGGGCGGCTCTGGCATGCCAGCCAGGAGCTGCGCGAGCTTCCCGGTGGCCGGCTGGAGTTGCGGATGACGGTCGCCGACACGCTCGAGGTGCGCCGGTGGCTGCTCGGCTTCGGTAGCGAGGTCGAGGTGCTGGCGCCCCCGGCGCTGCGCGAGGCCATCCGCCGCGAGGCCGAGCGCCTGGCGCTGGCGCTCGCCCGCAAGCCGCTCGCCCGTGCCGCGAGGGCGCAGGCAGGCTCGGTGCGGCGGCCGGCCGGGCGCCGCCCGCTCGCACGAACCCGATGAGCGCCTCGCTCGCGCTCGCCCGTTACCGCGTCACGCTCGAGGCTCTCGAGCCGCTCGAGCTTCCCGCCTACCTCGGCTCCACCCTGCGCGGCGCGTTCGGGCGGGCGTTCCGCCGCCTCTGCTGTCTCGCCCGCGACGGCGAGCCGTGCCCCGCGCCCGCGTCCTGCCCGTATCACTTGGTCTTCGAGACGGCGCCGCCGCCGGACGCCGAGGCGCTCCGGACCCATGACGAGATCCCCCGTCCCTTTGTGATCGCGCCGCCGCCCGCGAGCGCGCCGGACTATCCGCCGGGGAGCCGGGTGGTGTTCGATCTCACGCTCGTCGGCCGGGCGCGCGAGCTCCTCCCGCACTTCGTGGTGACGCTCCGCGAGGTGGACCGGATCGGCCGGGGCCGCCGCGCGGTGGCGCTGCGGCGAATCGAGGCGGTCCATCCCCTGACGGATCTCGCCGCGACCGTGTACGATCGGAACGACAACCTGGTCCGGCCTCACGATCTGAGCCTGAGCCTCGCGGACTGTCTCGACGTGCCGTGCCCGGGCGACATCGTCCGCGTCCGCTTCGTGACCCAGACCCGGCTCAAGCACGACGGCGGCTTCGCGCGCCGGCCCGACTTCCACGTCGTCTTCCGCCGCTTGCTGGGGCGCCTGTCGTCGCTCGCGCGGTTTCACGGGCCGGGGCCGCTCGACCTGGACTTCCGCGACTTCATCGAGCGGGCGCAGTCCGTCGTGATCGAGCGGGACGAGACGCGCTGGACGCGCTGGGTGCGCTACTCCGGCCGCCAGGACCGGCGCATGGAGTGGGAGGGTTTGGCCGGCGCGGTCACGTATCGGGGCGACCTGAAGCCGTTCTGGCCGTACCTCGTGTTCGGCCAATGGACCCACGTCGGCAGCGCGACCACCTTCGGTCTCGGCGGCTACCGGATTGAGCCTGGCGACGCCGGGGACGGACGCGGCGCATGAGCGCCGTCGGCCGGAACGACCCGTGCCCCTGCGGCAGCGGCAAGAAGTACAAGCGGTGCTGCCTGGGGAAGGACGCGCCCGCGCCGGGCGCGTGGACGGCGGCGGAGCGGGACAGCGCGCTCCAGCGCCTGATGCGGTTCTCGCGGCGCGCCGAGCTGGACGGCGACCGCGCCGCCGCCGAGCTGACGTTCTGGGGCCGGCGCCTCGCCAGGCTGACAGAGGCCGAGGCGCGCGAGGCCATGGACTTCGAGCAGAGCCGGATCGGCTTCCACGAGTGGTTCGCCTTCGACTGCCCGCTCCACGGGGGCGGGACCATCGTCGAGAGATTTCTCGCGCGCGAGGGCAGGGGCCTCCGCTCGGGCGAGCGGCGCTACCTCGAGCGGATGCGCCTCTCGCACCTCCGGCCCTACGAGGTCCAGGCCGTGCGGCTCGACGAGGGGCTCGACCTCCTCGACCTTTGGGCCAAGAAGCGCGTCCGGGTGCGGGAGCGTCTCGCCACGCGCCAGCTCGTCCAGTGGGACGTGCTCGCCGCGCGCGTCGTCCTCGGGCCCGACGGCGAGCCGATCCTCGACGGCTCGCCTTACCTTTACCCGGCCAGCGCGAAGGAGCTGATCCTCCGCCTCCTGCGACGGCTCAGCCGCTCGCTGCGCGGCAAGCTGCCCCGCCGCGACGAGCCGACCTTCTTCAAGAACATCGGCATGGTCTTCCACGACCTCTGGCTCGAGCTGGTCGCCCGGCGCCCGCTGCCGACCTCGGTGACCGCCGAAGGGGATGAGGTGGTGCTGTGCCGCGCCGTCTTCGACGTGCGCGACCGCGCGGCGCTGGAGGCCGCGCTCGCGAATCACCCCGAGCTGGAGCGCCAGGACGACGGCAGCTACGCCTGGCTCGCCGAGAAAGCCGACGAGGCCGGCTTTCGCCGCGGCTTCGGCACCTTCGTGCTCGAGAAGGGGCGCGTCGCGCTGGAGACCATGTCGCGCCAGCGCGCCGAGCGC
>MGBV01000224.1:5153-18984 GCA_001788415.1 Candidatus Rokubacteria bacterium GWC2_70_16
CCGCCGGCGCGCCCGGCCGGGCGCCCGCGACCGCCGGCCCGCCCGGCCCGTGGACGAGGTGCCGCCTGAAGTTGCCGCCGAGATCGTGCAGGCCTTCTACGAGCGCCACTACCGCGGCTGGCTTGACGAGCCGCTGCCCGCCCTCGGCGGCCGCACGCCGCGCGAGGCCGCGGGCCTCAAGTCCGCGCGCCCCAAGCTGATCGCGCTCCTCAAGGACATGGAGAACCTCTCGGCCCGCGAGCGCCTGGAGGGCCGCCCCGCCTACGACTTCGGCTGGATGTGGGGCGAGCTGGGACTCCCGCGGCCGGGGTGAGGATGGCGCCTGCTGTGACCTTCCCTGTCAGAGGTCGGTGGGACGCTGGGGCACGCGGGTGACCGAAGAGCTGGAGGTTCTCGCGATGATGGCCGGGCGCCTGGAGGCTGCCGGGATCGCCTACATGGTGACCGGATCGTTCGCGGCCAACTACTACGCCGTGCCACGCATGACGCGCGACATCGACCTCGTGGTCGAGCTGTCCCCCGGCGACACCGAGCGGTTCTGCGCCCTCTTCGAGGACGACTTCTATCTCGACCGGGACGCGGTGGGCGCCGCCATCGCCGGCCGGAGCGCGTTCAACCTGATCCACCAGGCCTACGTGATCAAGGTGGACTGCATCGTCCGCAAGGACAGCGAGTACCGCAGTACGGAGTTCGCGCGGCAGCGGCGCGGCTCCATCGAGGGCCACGGGATCGCCCTCGTCGCGCCCGAGGACCTGATCATCTCCAAGCTCGACTGGATGCGGGAGAGCCGCTCGGAGGTCCAGCTCGCCGACGTCAGGAACCTCCTGAGGTCGGTGCCCGACCTGGACAGGCAGTACCTGGCGCACTGGACCGAGCGCCTCGGGCTCGGCGCCCTGTACCGGGAGGCGCTCGGTGACTGACACCCCGCCCGAGGTCATGCAGCGCTACCGGGCGATGCTCCTCGCGCGCTCGCCCGAGGAACGCCTGAAGATGGGCTGCTCGATGGGCGCGACGGCGCGGGCCCTGGTGCGCGCCTCGGTGCTGGCGCGGGACCCGCACGCCTCGCCGGCCGCGGTGCGCCGCGCCCTGTTCCTGCGCTTCTACGGCGACGAGTTCGAGGCGACCGCGCGGGAGAGGATTCTGGCGTGGCTGGGACGGGACGAACCTCGACCCGCGGGCTTGCCCAGGCGGGTCCCGGTGAACTGGGACGATCTCGAGATGGCGCTGACCTCGAATCCCGCCGAGTGGAGCTTCTATCTCGACGTGCGGACGGGCGAGGTCCAGATGGTCCCCATTGACCGCCTCGGCGAAGACGACGACTGGCCGTCGGAGGAGGATCTCGACGACGCGCTGGCCGCAGGCCACCTGATCCCCGTCGAGCCGCTGGGTTCGCGGATCGAGTACGGGTGGATGGCGGAATTCGCCGAGACGGTGGGCGATGCGCGGCTGCGCGACCGACTGGAGGTCGCCCTCGACGGCCGCGGCGCCTTCCGGCGGTTCAAGAACGTCCTGCTCGATTTCCCCGCCGAGCGCGAGCGCTGGTTCGCGTTCCGGGACGAGCGGCTGCACGCGGCGGCGCGCGAGTGGCTGGCCGAGCAGGGGATCGAGCCGACGACGCAGCCGCTGGAGGAAGGAACTGCCAATGGGTGATCGTCCTCCGAAGGCCTTCGGAGTCCTGACTGGCAATCCCTTCGTCGATTGGGGCCTGTCGATTGCGGCCGCTATGGCTCACCTCGACAGCGTGGAGGTGCTCACGGATGAGCACCTGAAGAACATAGTCGGCGACGGCATTGCGCTGGCTCGCCGGCAGCAGCCGCTCAAGGCCTTCATCCCGGTCTTCGGGAGCAACACGCCACTGCACAATCCGAAATTGAAGGGACAGAAGCCAGGCGAGGCTCACGTCCAGAACTATGCGTCCCTCCTCGTCAGGATCCGCGACGCGATGGGCCGGGAAGCCAACAATGTTCCTTGCGAGGTGTGCGGCGCCCCGCGCAGCTTGGATGCCCGTCAACTGAAAGATTCGGCCGGGAGGACGCCCTCGTTCGGGCGTGATTGGCTCCCACTTGCGGGCGCCGCCACCGAGGCCAACTTATGGCCGGCGGCTAGCGGCAGTCCGCACACCTGCGCGCGCTGCCTGCTCGCGGTCCGGCTGCTCCCATCCGCTCTCCTGCTGGTCGACGGACGCCTGACGGTTTTGCAGTCTGCGCCGCCGGACTTCGCAGACATCTTCGTTCGGGATCTGTACGACCACGTACGGGTCCGAGAACAGGCAGGAGACGTGGCGACGGTCGGCACTAAGGAGGGGAAGCGGGCGCTCGCACGGCGGCTCCTCAGCGTCCTTGACGCGCTGCGACTCCAGCAGCGGCTCGGCGTCGTGGATTCCAAGACACGCGTCTTCGCCTGGTACTTCACGAATGCCGGCGATCGGGCGGACGTCGCGCTCGAAGAGCTTCCCAGTCGGGCGCTTCTGTTCCTTCGCGACGTTGTGCACGCCGGGCTCGGCCCGGAAATCGAACGCCTCATGGCCAGCGAGCCGCGAAAGGACACTGAATGGACGCCGGGGATGCTGAGGTGCCTCGAGGAAGGTCGTGACTATGATCCGCTGTACCCGCGCGCAAAACACCCCGGTGCATCCGTCCCATTGTTCGAACTCTACCAGACGCGTGTCCTGGGGCGTACGACTTGCGCGCTGGAAGTGGCTCACGCGATCGCGACCGCACTGACTGGCGCCGTGCGTCGCAAGGACGATCTCGACAGCCTCCGCAAGCCCGAGGCGTTCCGGCGCTCCGAGCTTCGGGCTCGCGTTCGCCTGGCGATGGTCGCGATGGCCGGCGAAGGGCGGTTTTCGCTCGCCGACTATCGGTCTCTGTTTCCGGTGCGCGACGGGCCAGGCGTCGCTGTGGCCGGAGATGGGTGGAAAGTGCTGGGGTACTACGTTCACCAGACCGCCAGGAACGGGCGCAAACATGGCGAGCCGCCTTCGGCACTTGCTGATACCGACACGGTGTCCTTCATCGCCGACCGCGTCCTCGATCGACTGCTCACGGTTCGCGGCGCGCAGTTCGTCCGCGATCTCGTCGCGCGTGCCGAACGGACGGACGACGGATGGCTGCGGGACCAGTTCCTGGCCTGCGCGTGGCGCGAGGAGGGATTCACCTTCGTCGCCTGGAGCGCATTGGCGCTCGATGGGCATGGGCGACTCGCCGCGCGAGAGTGGGTGTTCCAGACCCGGCTACACCTGGCGGCCCGGCTCAGTGAGGACGCGCTTCGGCGCGTCCTACGACCGCCGTGGCCCGAGCCGGCCGCGACGCCAATGTCCGATTCGGCCCTTCCTGGCGTCGTCGCGGCCGCACTCCAGAATTATCTCGTCGAGTACGTCACGGTGCGGGGAGCGCACCGGCTCGAACGAGACATCGTCCGGCCGTGGCTGGCGCGGCGCCTGGGCACACAGTGGCTGGGCGAGCGTCTCAGTTCGCCCCAACGACGAGCCCCGCTCTCTTCGCGCACTTGGCGCGACTGGCTCGAAGAGCCTGACGGGACGCGGCGGGCGTTCCAGCTCGGACTCGCAGTATGCAACGCCGCACGACGGCTCATCGCCGTGCAGCCAACTCCAGTGGAGGAGCCGGCATGAACCAGGCACCTGGACGACCCTCACTGCAACATGTCGCAGGCACACTTCTCATCGAAGCCCGCGCCGCGTTCCTCAATGGGGCCGGCCTCGGGTCAGGGGAAGACCGGACGACGACGGTTCATAAGAGCTTCAGGGAAGGACAGCGCTCAGTGCCCTACGTTTCCGCACAGGCGTGGCGGCGGTGGCTGCGGAACACACTGATCGAAGAGACCGGCTGGCCCACGAGCGAGATTCGTGCGATCGCGTGGAACGCTCAAGGCAACACCAGCAAGGTAGCGGGACAGGTGAACCCCATCGACTACGCCGAGGACGACCTCTTCGGCTACATGCGCGCTGCCGAAGGCCAGGGTAGGCGTCTCAGCGCTGGCGAAGCGGCCGTCGGCGATGACGATGCCACTGACGAGGATGTCGTGCCCGACGCGGGCACCGACACGATCGCGGCCGTCATGCGGGCTTCTCCGCTTGCCGCCTCAGTCCTTGCGTCCATTCGGTCCGACGGTTGGCAGGGGCGGGACGATGGCTTCGTCCACGTGCAGTCTCATGATCCGGCCGCGCTCGAGCTTGAAGAGTGGAAGCGAGCGATAGACACCGCCGACATCGCCGATGTTCCGAGGGCGAAGAAAGAAGCCTTCAAGAAACAGATCAGGGGCAAGCCCGTCACGGACGCTCTGGCAATTGCGCGCGGGTTCGTCAAGGAACACTCGATCGCGGACCGCTCGCCGATGCCGAATCCGCAATCACCGTTGCCATACAGCACCCGGTTCTTCAACAGCCATCTCGAGGGCATCTTCTGTCTAGACCGCGCGCGTGTCGGCGTCTTCTGGAACCTCGGGGACCGGAAGGAACTCGACCCGCATCGGGTAGACACATGGATGAAGGAGGGGAAGATCGAGCTTGCCGAGGACCGCGGCCCGCTCGGTAGGATCTACCGCCTCAAGGATCGCTCAGTGGCCGGAGAACGGAGCCGACGGCTGATCCAAGCGCTCGCGGTGTTGCGCGGCGGCGCCAAGCAGGCGGCCTTCGCAACCGACGTGGCGCCCAAGGCCCTGATCCTGGCCGGGCTGTCGTGCGGGAATCCCATCTTCAACCGTCTGTTCACCGACAGCGAAGACGGTCCCCGGCTGAACACCCAGCGGCTCACGGAGGTCGTCGGCGACTACGCGAGCAGGATCGCGACGCCCGTGTTCGTCGGGATCCGCGAGGGTTACCTCGACAACCAGCATGAGGTCCGGCAGTTGTCCCCCGGGGGCCTCGATGTCTCGACCGACGAGCTCCGCGCGAAGCTTGCTCGAGCGTCGTTCGTGGTTTGCACCCCTCTTCAGGCGGCCTCGTGGCTGACCGAATGCCTCCGCTGACGCTGCACGGCGTCCATGTCCGGCTCGAGGGCCTGACGGCCTCGTTTCGGCAGCCTCTGCTCATCAGCGGGACGCAAGCGAGTCTTCCCGTCCCCGCATACACGAACGTCCTCGGGATGATCAGTGCGTGCGCGGGACGGGTTGTGTCGCCGCACGAGGTGCGAGTGGGCTTCGAGTACCGTTATCGCGGCCAAGCGATGGATCTCCAAAGGACGCGACGCTGGACGCTGGAGCGTGGGCGGCTCAGGGAGCATCGCAAAGGTCCTGGCCTGCTACGCAGGCAGTTTCATGTCGCGCCGAGTCTCGATCTGTACGTGGTTCCGGCCGCGATGAGTGCGGTGTTCGAGTCTCCGGTGGCCACGCCGAGGTTTGGGCGCTCGGAGGACGTCGCCTGGGTCGTCTTCGTGCGCCCTGTGTCGCTGGTCCCGGTGCAGCGCGGTGCCATCGGCGCGACTCTCGTTGCTCGTGACGCCGTTCAGAGCCACGGGCTGCCGCTCACCCTGGCCGAGTGGTTCGAGGCAGGGCCCTTCGGTCAGCCTCGTCGCGTTGGAGCGGTTGGGCGCTTCATCAGCCTGCCGCCGACGGCAGACGGCATGCGCTTCGACGTCCAGGGCAACGATCTCTTTCATCCCTCGGACGCGGACCTCTCGGCGCAGGAGCGCGCAGAGGATCTGCACCACGTCCAGGGCAACGATCTCTTTCATCCCTCGAACGCCAAGGGCTCGGACGATGCGGTCTACCTTCACGCCTGGTCGCAGGCAGCCGGAGGCGTATGACCCCCGAGGTTTCTGTGCTGGCGAAGAGTACGGGCGAACCGCTCGTCGACCACGTGCGGCGAGGCCTGCACGTGGCCGACCGAGTAATCGAAGGGCTGCCGTTCGACGAGGACCAGAAGCAACGGCTCTCCGCCGATCTCCGCCTCGCGATCCTGTTCCATGACGTGGGCAAGGCCGCGCTCGGCTTCCAGGAGGTGCTACGAGGCCAGCGGCCTGGGTGGGATGGTCTACGCCACGAGATCCTGTCGGCCTCGCTCGCATCCTCCGTTCCCAGCTTGGCCCCTGAGGTTCTGCTCGCAGTGCTGACACACCACAAGACGCTTCCCGGTAACGGGATAGAAGTCGAGGCGGGGCAACTACCATGGGAACAGCTACCACTGGAAGGGGAGTCGTCAGGGGCCTTTGACCGCATGACCAGGGAACTGCAAGAGAACGACCGTGCTTGGCGACGGTGCTGGGCGGATCTGCGTGCAATTGCTCCTGAGCTCGGTCTCCCTGCCACATTGACTCCCGTTGCGCTTCGCCTTGACCTCAGGTGGCTCGTGCGCGGGACGCATGCCGCTTCGCAGCGCCGAAGCTTCCGGGCCGAGGAGCGCTTGCGCGCCGCGTTGCTGCGTGGGCTGCTCGTGACGTGCGATCACATGGCGAGCGCGCACGTCGACCCGCCGCCCCCGGTTGACCTCAAGCGCATTGACATCGCTCCGGTCCAGTCTCGTGGTTTTCAACAGCGTGCCGCAGAGGTGCGCGGCCACCTGCTGCTCCGCGCGCCCACCGGAAGCGGGAAGACCGAGGCCGCGCTGATGTGGGCACAAGCTAATCAAGCACGGGCGGGTCGCGTGTATTACGTCCTGCCGCACACCGCAAGCATAGATGCCATGCGGCGCAGGCTTGCCGAACACCGACCAGACTGCCCGAGTGACTGCGGGCGGCATTTCCCCGCTGGCATCCTGCATGGTCGCGCGGCAGAGTCGATCTACGGGCTGCGCGAGCGACCGGACGATCTGTCCGCCCGGCTGGGTCAGCAGGCCGTCGCGAAGCAGGTTGCGACACTCGCGCGAGAGATGGGTTTCACGTTTCGGGTATGTACCCCCCACCAGATCCTGCGCCAGGCGCTCCGCGGCAAAGGCTGGGAACTGGCGCTCGGAGAGTTCCGCGGGGCGCTCTTCATTTTCGACGAGGTGCACGCCTACGAGCCGCGGATCGCCGGACTCGTGCTCGCTACAACGCAGCTGGTTGAGCGGTGGGGCGGGCGCTGCGCGTTCGTGTCGGCCACGCTCCCCGCGTTTCTTGAACGGCTCATTCGTCAGGCGCTCTCACGGATCGGGCCTACCGTCGTACCCTTGGAGAGTGACGCGACGGACCGCGACGTGCTGCTTCGCGCCCGTCATCGGGTAGTCCACCGTCCTGGGACGGTGGCGGAGATTTCTGCCTCCGAGCTGCGTCGGAGTGCGGCCACCCTTCTTGTCTGCAACCACGTCCGCACTGCACAGGATGCGTACGAGCGGTTACGGGGTCAGCTGTCCGGTGAGGCGAGCCCTATGCTCCTGCATGGGCGCTTCAACCGCCGCGACCGTGTCTGTAAAGAGCGGGCACTCACCGGTGGCGGTCCGTTACCCAGCCTGCTCGTCGCCACGCAAGTCGTCGAGGTCAGCCTGGATATCGATTTCGAGCGCCTCATTACCGAGCCCGCGCCCATCGATGCTCTGGTGCAGCGCATGGGGCGCGTCAACCGCTTCGGGTCCCAGGTGTCTCCAGCGACGGTCGAACTCCTCGAGGCGCAATCGTCTGCACATCCGCTCTACCCACAGGATCTCGTTCGCCGATCCGTCGTCGAACTGCTCGAAGCCGGTGCGGCAGGACTGGTCAGTGAGTCGGATCTCGTCCAACGTGCGGACCGCGTCTACGCTGGTGGCTACACCGGTGAGGAGGAGACAGAGTTTCTAGCGGGGCTGAATCACTCAGGACTCACGGAATTCGAGGATCGCGCGCTCGCTGGTGCCCACGAAGACTGGGTGGAGAGCGTGATCGAATCTGCTGATTCGTCGGTCGACGTTCTCCCGGCCTGTCTCGAAGCTGAATACCGCGATCTGATGGCGAATGGACTCTGGCTAGAGGCAAATGCCTTGCTCATCCCGGTACGGTGGCGATCCCTGCGATACCGGCAATACGACCTGAGACACGATCGGGCGGATGGCATCTGGGTAATCGATGCCCCGTATTCGAGCGAACTCGGCCTCCGCTTATGATCGAGGAACAAGGAAGCAGGCGCCGACGACGGATTCGTCGCCACGGCATACTTCGCCAGGCGACTGGCGAGATGGAGGCAACGCCTGTCGACACGGTGAAGATCCTTGAGAAGAAAGAGCGGCTCGACTGGTATTACGACGAGGAAGCCGACGTGCTCTACCTGAGCCTGGGGAAGCCGCGGAAGGCTGCTGGAGTCGACCTCAGTCAGGGGGTGGTGGTCCGGTACGACGAGAAGAAGAAGGAGGTTGTGGGACTGACCATCTTGGGTATACGGGCCAGGCTGATCGAGTCGCTCGGCAAGTGATGGCCCGAAGGCGAAGATGCTCGAGGCTCTCATCCCCCCGGCCCGAACAGCCGCCAGTCGGGCACGGCCCACACGCCCGGCGCGAGCGGCTCCACCTCGCGGCCGCGCGTGACCACCAACCCCACCCGCCAGGCGTCGCGCGCGACACCGCGCAGGGTGAGGGCGCCCAGCACCTCGGTCAGCGGGCGCGCGTCGGTGCGGTGGGCGCGCTCGCTCGACTTGGCCTCGAGGGCGACGACGCGGTCGGGAGCGTGGAGGATGAAGTCCACCTCGCGGCCGGCGTGCGTGCGGAAAAAGTGCAGTGCCGGCGGCTCCGGCTGCCAGGACGACCAGCGGAGCAGCTCGTCGAGCACGGCGGTCTCGAAGAGCGCGCCGTCGGCGGCGCCGGCGCGCTCGCCGAGCAGGCTCGCCAGCGCCGGGTCGGTCCAGTAGAGCTTGGGGCTCTTGACCAGCCGCGCGGTCACGGTCGGCTGGAGCGGTCGCAGGAGGAAGAGCTGGTAGGAGATCTCCAGGAAGCGTACGTAGCGCTTGACGGTGTTGACGGCGACGCCCAGCTCGCGCGCTACCTCCGAGTGCGAGAGGAGCTGGCCGGTGCGGGCGGCCAGGAGGTTCTGCGCGAGGGCGAACTGGTCGAGATCGGCCACGCGGCCGAGGTCGGCCAGGTCGCGCTCGAGGTACGTGCGCCGGAAATCGCGCAGCCAGGCGCGGCGCTCCTCGGGCGGCATCGGCTCCAGCGCCGGGTAGCCGCCCCAGAGGAAGTGCTCCTCGGCGCGCCCGCGCCAGAGGCGGGCGTCGTCCGCGCTGGGCGGCGATTCGGCCATGCGGCGCACCGCGGCCTCGCCCTCGCGCCAGATCTGATCGAGGCCGGAGAGCGGAGCCTCCGGGCCTTCGACGCGCTCGACCAGGCCGAGCGGCCACAGCTCCAGCAACGCGGCGCGGCCGGCGAGCGTCTCGCGGACCTGCCGGAGCAGCAGCACCTGCGCCGAGCCGAGCAGCAGGAAGCGCCGCCCTTCGCCGCGGTCGGCGAGCAGCTTCACCGCGTCGAGCAGGGCGGGCTGCTTCTGGATCTCGTCGAGCACCACGATGCGCGCGCCGTGATCGAGCCGCCGCACGGGATCGGCCGCGAGGCGCAGGCGCTCGTCGGGATCGTCGAGCGAGAAATAGACGCTCGGCAGGTCACCGCCTGCGGGCAGGAGGTCGCGGACGATCGTCGTCTTGCCCGTCTGGCGCGCGCCCGTCAGGACCGTGATCGGCCGGGCGGCCAGGCGGGCCCGGAGCAGCGCGAGCAGGCGGCGGGGATGGAACCCCACGCCGGTAGTATTTGCAGCGATGCTGCAAAATTTCAAGGAATACTTGCATGACCAGCGCGGGTCCGAGGACGACCGTAGCTGAGGGAGCGACGGAGACCTCGATGGCCAGGAGGCGGTCCGGGGCATGAAGGACCAGATCGACCTGGCGTCCGGCATGGGTCGGAAGAAGTGGAGCGCGGGACTCTCCGGTTGCCGGGAGGACCAGCGGAGCGCGTCGTCGAGGTCGGCCGTCTCGACGAGGGCGCCGTTGCCCGCGCCCTCGTTCTTGGCGAGGAGACGGGCGAGCGCGGGGAGGATTTCAGTGCCACTGCGAGATTTCGAGAAGGATTTGCATGAGCGCGGACCGCATGATGCTGGCTGACGCGCTGCGCGCTGGCCTCGACCGCTACGTCGAGCGGCTGAAGGTGCGCTTCGGCGACGACCTCGTCAGCGTGGTCGCCTTCGGCTCTCGGGTCCGCGGGCAAGCGCGGCCGGAGAGCGATCTTGACGTGCTCGTCATCGTCCGCGGGCTCCCGAAGAGGCGCTTCGCACGCTACGGGGGCCTCCGAGCCGTGGCGCGTGAAGTTTCCGAAGAGTTTGCCGAGACGGTGGCGCTTATTCTCCTGACGCCGGAGGAGGCTCAGGAAGTCAAATCATACTACCTGGGCATGCTGTCGGGCCACCTGATCCTGCACGACGTGGGAGGTTTCTTTGCTGCGATTCTCGTGCGGCTCGGCCGACGCCTTGCGGAGCTCGGGGCGCGCCGGTACGTCGACGAGGACGGCTACGAATACTGGGACCTGAAGCCCGACTGGAAGCCCGGGGACGTGGTGTCGCTGTGACGTCCGATCGCGTCGCGCGTGACTACCTCAGGCGGGCGGAGGCGCGGCGATTGATGCTGGAGACGCTTTGGGGCGCTGGCGTACACGCCGATGTCGTGCGGGAAAGCCAGGACGTGGTGGAGCTGGTTCTCAAGGGGCGTTACGGTTCGTGGGCGTCGATCCGCCCAAGCGCCATGACGTGCATGGCGTGATGGGCCGTTTCATCCGACCGTTTCCCCGGCGAGTGGCAACACGCCCTCGATGAGCTCAGGGAGAGTCTGGACGACCTGGCCGACGACCGGGCGCCCGCGTTCTACGGCGACGAGGAACGAGGGATCCCGGCGTCAGAACTCTTCGGGGAGGAGGATGCGCGGAAGGCCTTGGGAATCGCGGATCGTCTTCTCGATCTGTATCGTCGGCTGCTCGGCGCAGCACGGGAGCCAGGAGAATGAACAGTGTCGTTGTCAGCGACCACGGCGTGATGCTGGGCAAGACGAGCGAGCGCCTGGTCGTCCGTGGACCGCGGCCGCGGCTGGAGCTGCTCGAGGGCGGACCGCAGCTCCACCTGGCGCTGGATCTGCCGGCGCGCCCCCCACTCGGCGTGCTGACGTCCGATGGCGTGAAGACGCCTCAGGTCCCGCTGCGCCGGCCAAAGGCGGCGAACGGCGGCGCGGCGCCGCGGACGAAGCCGGAGCAGGTGGAGCTGCCGCTCTTCCAGGTGAGCGAGATCGTCGTCGCGGCCAAGGGCGTCTCCATCTCCACGGATCTCATCGAGGAGTGCTGCGAGCGAGGCATCCACCTGTCGTTCCTCACGCCGGGGGGGCGCCCGTTCGCGATGCTCTCGTCGCCGATGCTGACCGCGACCGTGCTGACGCGGCGGGAGCAGATGGCCGCTTACGGCGACGCGCGGGGCCTCGAGCTGGCCAGGGCGATCGTGCGCGGCAAGCTCGGCAACCAGGCCGCGCTCCTGAAGTACTTCGGCAAGTACCTCAAGACGGCCGATCCGGCTGCGTTCGAGCGGCTCGACGCGGCCGTCCGCGGGATCGCCACGCGCCGTCGCGAAGTGGACGGCGTGACCGGCGAGCGTATCGACGACGCGCGCCCGGCGCTGCTCTCGATCGAGGGCGGCGCGGGGCGCCAGTACTGGGCGGGCGTGCGGACGCTGCTGGAGGGCCACGCGCCCTTCGAGTCGCGCGAGCACCGCGGGGCGCCCGATCCGGTGAACTCGGCCCTGAACTACGGCTACGGCATCCTCTACACGCAGGTGTGGGGCGCCCTGATGAACGCCGGCCTCGAGCCCTTCGCCGGCTTCCTGCACGTGGACCGTCCCGGCAAGCCCTCGCTGGTGCTCGACCTCATCGAGGAGTTCCGCCAGCCCGTCGTGGACCGCGCGGTGATCGCGGCCCTGACCCGAGGCGTGACGATCGAGACGCGCGAGGGGCTGCTGACGGACGAGAGCCGGCGCGTGGTGGCCGGCGCCGTGCTGGAACGGCTGGAGGGCGAAGTTGGCTTCCGTGGACGCCGGCACCGGGTGAAATCGGTCGTCCAGATCCAGGCGCGAAATCTGGCGAGTTCGTTGCGCGGCGGTGAGCCGTACCGCTGCTTCGCCTTCAAGTGGTGAGCGGGCCTTGCGGGGCCAGCAGCTCCTGACCTTCGTGGTCTACGACATCCAGGACGACCGCGTGCGCGGCCGAGTGGCCAACGCCTGCAAGGACTACGGGCTCGAGCGCATCCAGTACAGCGCTTTCTGCGGCGCGCTCGACGCGAGCCGGCGGGGCGAGCTGACGGCCCGGCTGGCCGACACGCTCGGCGAAGACGTGGGGAAGATCCTGTTGCTCCCCGTGTGCGAGAAGGATGTCGCGGCCAAGCGCGAGTTCGTCAACGAGCCGAAGGCGGAGGAACGCGCCGATGGGTGAGACGGGGCCGGAGGCGGGCGCGGCTGTCGCGGCCGCGCCGGTCACGGTGACTGCGACGGACCTCAAGCAATGGGCGTATTGCCCCCGCATCCCGTTCTACCGCTACGTGCTGCCGGTGCGGCCGACGCCAACGTACAAGATGAGGCGCGGCAAAGACGTCCAGGCCGCCGTGGAGGCGCTCGAGCGGCGCCGCGGCTTCCGCGCCTACGGGATGCGGGAGGGCGAGCGCCGCTTCGGCCTCTGGCTTCAGTCCGACCGCCTGGGACTCTCCGGCAAGCTCGATCTGCTCATCCTGACACCCGAGGCCTGCTACCCTGTGGACTTCAAGGACACGGAGGGCGGGCCGCGAAGGAACCATCGACTCCAAGTTGCGGCCTATGCGCTCCTGGCCGAGGAAGCGTTCGCACGCCCGGCTCCGGACGGGTTCATCTACCTCGTGCCCGAGAAGCGCGTGGTCAGCCTCGCGCTCACCGAGGCCGATCGTAACGGAGTGCGCTCGGCGATTGTGGAGCTGCGGCGGATGATGGAGCGCGAGGAGCTGCCGCCACCTACTTCCCTGCGCAGCCGCTGCGAGGTCTGCGAGTTTCGGAATTACTGCGGGGACATATGGTGAGATTGTGGGTACGAGGTTCGCAGATCGAGCCCGCTCTGGTGTGGATAGTGCCCTTGCGAACCCCGGAGTCCTGCGAGGGGGCGCAACCTATCGATTTTTGTGCGGGAAAACTGCGGTTCGACGATGTTCCCCGATGAGGAGGGGACTGAAACGCGTAGATCTGCTGCTGCTCGCGGGCCGCCGCCGCCTGTTCGACGATGTTCCCCGATGAGGAGGGGACTGAAACTGCCGAAGCTCGCGGCGGCCGGGGGCATGCCGTAGCGTTCGACGATGTTCCCCGATGAGGAGGGGACTGAAACCTGTATCGGCGAAGCGGCTATGAGGAGGTCTGGCACCGTTCGACGATGTTCCCCGATGAGGAGGGGACTGAAACGGATGAAGTCACGGATCAGCCGGTCCAGCGTCCGCGGTTCGACGATGTTCCCCGATGAGGAGGGGACTGAAACGCAGCCGCACGGTCGGGCGCGCCAGGAAGCCGGCGTTCGACGATGTTCCCCGATGAGGAGGGGACTGAAACGATGCATCCGGTGCTGGGGGGCTACCACGTGCGGGGTTCGACGATGTTCCCCGATGAGGAGGGGACTGAAACGACATACTTCAGGATGCGGACCCCGAAGTCGTCCGTGGTTCGACGATGTTCCCCGATGAGGAGGGGACTGAAACTAGTAGGCGCGCTTATTGGTCCTCTACCCGCGCAACCCGGTTCGACGATGTTCCCCGATGAGGAGGGGACTGAAACTGATCTCCATGGCCCGCGCCCGCAGTCCCTCGGGGGAGTTCGACGATGTTCCCCGATGAGGAGGGGACTGAAACAGAACACGTAGTCGCTGATTCCGCTACGCTGCCTTCCACGTTCGACGATGTTCCCCGATGAGGAGG
>MGBV01000225.1:0-5014 GCA_001788415.1 Candidatus Rokubacteria bacterium GWC2_70_16
GCGCCCCTTCGACACCCTCGTGGCGCAGGACGTGGTGGCATTCGGCGACCCCGAGGAGGTCATCCGCGTCGCGCGCCTGTACGAGGCGGCGGGCTTCACCCACTTCCTCGCCATCGCCAACTTCGGCGGGCTGCCGCACAGGCAGGGGCTGCGCTCCATGGAGCTGATGGCGCGGCACGTCCTCCCGGCCTTCCACCCCGCTGCAGCGGGGAGACCCCCCGCATGAGCGTCACCGCCATGGCCGAGCGCTGGGTGGACGAGGTGGCCCGGCTCACCCGGCCGGCCGAGGTGATCTGGGCCGATGGGACCCGGCAGGAGTACGACGGGCTCGTGGCGGACATGCTGCGCGATGGCACCCTCATCGAGATGAACCAGCTGAGCTACCCCGGCTGCTACCTGCACCGCAGCCACCCCCAGGACGTGGCGCGGACCGAGCAGCTCACGTTCATCTGCACGCGCTCGAAGGACGACGCCGGCCCCACCAACAACTGGATGGCGCCCGCCGAGGCGAAGGAGCGGGTGGGCGGGCTGTTCCGCGGGAGCATGCGCGGCCGGCGCATGTTCGTGATCCCGTACCTCATGGGGCCGCGGGGCTCCCCCATGAGCCGCGTCGGCATCATGGTGACGGACAGTCCCTACGTGGTGGCGAGCATGCATATCATGACGCGCGTGGGCCGCGTGGCGCTGGAGCAGATGCGCTCCCCCGACGACTTCGTCGCGGGGCTCCACTCGCTGGGCGACCTGTCCCCCGAGCGCCGCTTCATCCTCCACTTCCCCGAGGAGAAGCTGATCTGGAGCGTGGGCTCAGGCTACGGGGGCAATGCGCTCCTCGGCAAGAAGTGTCACGCCCTCCGCATCGCCTCCTGGCAGGCGCGCGAGGAGGGCTGGATGGCCGAGCACATGCTCATCCTCGGCCTCGAGGATCCCGAGGGGCGGGTCACCTACCTCGCCGCCGCCATGCCCAGCGCCTCCGGCAAGACCAACCTCTCCATGCTGGTCTCGGCGCTGCCGGGCTGGCGCGCCTGGACGGTGGGCGACGACATCGCCTGGATCTCCGTGGACGGCCAGGGGCAGCTCCGCGCGATCAACCCGGAGCGCGGCTTCTTCGGCGTGGCGCCCAGCACCAGCGGCAGGACGAATCCCAACGCGACGGCCATGGTGCGCTCCAACACGATCTTCACCAACGTCGCGCTGACCCCCGGAGGGGAGCCGTGGTGGGAGGACATGGGGACCGATCCGCCCCCGGGCCTCGTGGACTGGCAGGGCCAGCCGTGGCGGCCCGGCGGTGCGCCGGCCGCGCATCCGAACTCGCGCTTCACGGCGCCGGTGTCGCAATGCCCCTCGGTCTCCCCCGCGTGGGAGGACCCGCAGGGCGTGCCCATTTCGGGCTTCATCTTCGGCTCGCGGCGCTCGCGCGTGATCCCGCTGGTCTTCGAGGCCTTCGACTGGCAGCACGGGGTCTTCCTGGGCTCGGCCATGAGCACCGAGACCACGGCGGCCATCACGGGCCAGGTGGGCGTGGTGCGCCGGGACCCCATGGCCATGATCCCCTTCTGCGGCTACAACATGGCCGACTACTTCTCCCACTGGCTCAGCATCGGCCCGCGCCTGGCGAAGCCGCCGAAGATCTTCCGCGTCAACTGGTTCCGCCGGGACGACGGCGGGCGCTTCCTCTGGCCGGGCTACGGCGAGAACGTGCGCGTGCTCAGGTGGATCGTCGAGCGCATCCGCGGCACCGGCACGGCCGTGGAGACGCCGCTGGGGTTCCTCCCGACGCCCGAGGCCCTGGACCTGTCGGGGCTCGATCTCCCGCGGGAGCGCCTGGCGCAGGCGCTCGCCTGGGATCGTGGCGAGTGGATCGCGGCCCTCGGCGACCTCGGCGCGTTCTACGAGCCCTTCGGCGAGCGGCTGCCCGCGTCGATCCGGGAGGAGCTCCACCGCATGATCCGGCGCCTGGGCGGCTGACCCTCAGGCGCAGGGGCGATCGCGGGGGAGGCTGGTGGCGGTGGCCCGCTGCTCCGCGCCCTGCACCGCATCGTGTACCGCGGGCGCGACGTGGAGCAGGAGCTGCGCGCCCCCCGGCGCCGCCGGCTCAGAGATCGCGCGCGGCGGGCAGTCCCGGCAGGGAGCGCGCCGCGCGGACGGCGCGCACGATGGCCTGGGCCACGACCTCGGCCGCCGCCTGGCCCACCGCTTCCAGGTCGGCCCGCGCCTCACCCACCGACAGGCAGAACAGCGCATCCCCGTCGGTGTCGAGATGAGGCGGGGAGAGCGCCCGCGCGAAGCCCGCGGTGGCCATGCGGGCCACGCGCCGGGCCTCCTCCTTGGTGAGGGCGGCCGTCGCCGCCACGACGCCGATGGTGGTGTTCGGGGGGCGGAACGCGGCGGCCGGCGCGCCTGCGCGCAGGGCCGCGGCGGTGTCGATGAGCCGCCGGCCGTCCTCGGCATCGCGCGCGCCCGCGATGAGCCGGCCCGTCTCGGGGTCGCGCACGTCGCCCACGGCGTTCACCACCATGACCGCGCCGACCGTCACCCCGGCGTGCCGGGTGACGGCCGAGCCGAGTCCGCCGCGCATGGCGCGCGCATGCCCGTGGAGCTTGCCCACGGTGGCGCCGGTGCCGGCGCCCACATTGCCCTCGGCAACCGGACCGGGCCGCGCGGCAGCGGCGGCCTGATAGCCCATGGCCCGGTCGGGACGGGCGCGGTGATCGCCCACGCCGAGGTCGAAGACGATGGCGCCGGCCACCAGTGGCACCACGGTGACGCCCACGGGGAAGCCGACCCCGCGCTCCTCGAGGTACTCCATGACGCCCCAGACGGACTCGAGCCCGAAGGCGCTGCCCCCGGAGAGGACGACGCCATGCGTGGTGGGCGCCAGGTGGCGGGGGTCGAGGAACTCGATCCCGTACACTCCCGCGGCGCGGCCGGAGATCTCCACGGCGCCCACGGCGGGCCGATCCGGGAGGATGGCCGTGCAGCCCGTGAGCCCGATGAGGTCCGTCGCATGCCCGACGCGGAGGCCGGGGATCATGCTACTGGTCTCGCGGGGAGGGCGCGCGGCTCACCTCGGCCGCCTTGACGCGGCCGAGGGCGACTTCGCCTGCCAGCTCGAGCCCCCGCGCGGCCATGGCTCGCACGAGCGGGATGGACCCGACGGCGCGGGACTCGTCGCCGAGCGCCGCCGCCGCCGCCAGGGCGAGCGCGGCGGGCTCCTCGCGCCCGGTGGCCCGGAACACCCAGGCCATCTCGCGCAGCCGCCTCGCCCATCGCCCTCGCGCGCCCCCGGGGAAGGCCTTCGCGATGGCCCCGTCCACGATGGCCGTCTCGCGCTCCGCCTTGACCTGGTCCGGCACCACGAGCCGGCTGTCCTTCATCTCGAGGAGCGCGACAGCATCCCCCTGGATCGCCGCGGGGTCCACGAACCACCCGGCCAGCTCCGGGAGATGCATGAGCTCAGCCGAGCGCTCCACGAGGGTCGGATCCGCCTCCGGCGCGGGCGCCGGATCCGGCGGCGCGCCGCCGGATCCGGGACGGGACTCGAACAGCACGCGCCAGCGCGAGAAGCCGGGCGGGGGGTCCGTGCCGGCGCCGGCATGAGCGGCGAGGGCCTCGTCCACGAGGGCGCAGGCGCGGGCGGGATCGCTCTCGACCCAGGGCAGCTTCTGGCTCTCGCGGAGCGAGGCGAGCTCGGCCTCGAGGCGCTTGCGGGTGATGGGGCCGCCGGCCACGTCCAGGATTCCCGCCTCGTCGTTGAGGATGAGCGAGCAGAGCGTCAGCGCCCCGCCGAGCCCGCCCTGGAAGAGGATCCAGGCCGCGCGCGACCCGGACCCGTCGATGCCGGAGAGCCAGGCGGCCACGGCGCGCTCGGGCTGTCGCCTCACGATGGGCGGCGGTCCAGCGGGGTCGCCCGCGACCCGAGGGGCGGAGATTCCCGATTGCTCGAGCCTGTACAGCGCCCGCCGGGCCGCCTTGCGCAGGGCCTTGCCCGGCGCCTCCCGGGCCAGCCGGGCGATCAGGGGCGCGGCGGCGGCGGCGCGCCCCCTCACGAGGGCGCGGAGCGCGGCGTCGAGCGAGGCGTCGGACACCCCCGCGAGATCGGGCATGACGCCCGTCGCCAGGGCGGCGTCGAGCGAGGCCAGGCACGCGGCCCTGTCGTCCGCCGGAAGGGATCGCGTCATCCGGTGTGGAAAGCGCCAGAGGCCCGGCGCGTCACGCGCTGCAAGGAGCGGGGGAGCCGTCGCGGTTCCACGCTCGCATGGTACCAAATCCGCGCGCCCCGTCGCCGGCGGGTGCTAGACTGGCGCCATGATACTTCGGGGTGGGGACTCGACAGAGATGACCGAGATGGACGGTCGCGGTTCGGACCTCGTGCGGCCGCGGCGCCCGTGGTTCCTGATCGGCGCCGCGCTGGCGCTGGTCGTGCTCGTGGCCGTGCTCTGGGGCAAGTGGGCGGAGAGCCGCACGGAGGCGCAGCGGCTCAGGGTCGAGGTGAAGGAGGTGTACGCCGAGGCCGAGATGCTGCGGTCGAAGTCGGCCCAGGCCGAGCAGCGCGTGACGCTGCTCGAGCAGCAGGTCAAGGCGCTCCGGGCCGAGCGCGAGGAGGCGCTCTCGCGGCTGGCCGCGATGCAGGCGCCCAAGGCCAAGGCTGCCGCCGCCAGGCCCGCGGCGCGCAACGGCCTCCCGCCCAAGCGCCGCTGAGGACTCTTGCGGATTACCGTTACGCCGGGGGCCGGCCGGCGGGGGCGCTGCCTGGACCTCGCACCCTCGTCACCGCCGATCCGCGGACATGGTGCAAACGAAAGGGGCGCTCGCCGGCTTCGAGACCCGCTAAGTGACCGTCAGGGAATAAAGTTAGCAGCATGATACAAGCTGCGCACTCGGCACCTGACCGGGGAGTCTGACAATGTTATTTCCTGACGGCGCCTAAAGCACGGGTCCAGGCAGCGCCCCCGCCGGCCGGCCCCCGACCCGTTCGCGTAACCGGATTCGGCAAGAGTCAATAGAGGCTCCCGCC
>MGBV01000225.1:5057-8373 GCA_001788415.1 Candidatus Rokubacteria bacterium GWC2_70_16
GTACTCCGCTTGGCGAGCCGAGCCGGAGGCGAGGCGAGCGGATCCGGAGATCCGGGCGAGCGTGAGCGAGCCACGTTGAGCGAGCGGCCGAGGGCGCCGTACCTCCGCAGATGGGCCTTTATCGGCGCCCTGCTAGCGGGAGAGGACGCGGTCCCAGACCCCGAGCAGCCGGTCGTTCTGCTCCGGCGTCCCGATGGCGATGCGCAGGTGGCCCGGGAAGCCCACCGCCACGCCGTCTCTGACCAGGAGGCCCGCCTTCATCAGCGCCTGCCGGAGGGGCCCCGCCTGCTCGCCCGTGCGGACCAGCAGGAAGTTGGCCTGCGACGGCGCCACCGCGGCACCCCGCGTCTGCAGCGCGGCCAGGAGCCGCGGGCGCTCGGCGAGGACGAGCGAGCGCGTCCGCTTGAGATGGGTGGGGTCCTCGAGGGCCGCCAGCGCCGCCACCTGCGCGAAGCGGTTGACGTTGTACGGGGCGCGCACGCGGTTCAGGCGGTCGATGACCTCCGGCCGCGCGATGCCGTACCCCACGCGCAGGCCGGCCAGCCCCGCGATCTTCGAGAAGGTCCGCATCGCGATCACCGTCGGGAAGCGGCGCAGGAGCGCCACGCCATCGGGCGTGTCCGGGTCGTCGCAGAAGTCACGGTACGCCTCGTCCACCACGACGACGGGCGGGTCCTCCCCGAGCCCCTCGATGAAGCGCAGGAGCATGCCCCCACGGACCATAGTGGACGCCGGGTTATGCGGCGTGCAGACGAAGACGAGCTTCGTGCGCGGGGTGATCCGGCGGCGCATGTCGTCGAGGTCGGTGTGGTAGCCGGCGAGCGGGCTCCGCACGACGGCGGCGCCGCCGAGCGCGGCCTCGGTGGCGTAGGGCTCGAAGGACGGGTCGGGGATCAGCACCTCGTCGCCGGGGTCCAGCGCCGCGCGGGCGATGAACGTCACCACCTCGTCGGCCCCGTTGCCGACGATCAGCCACTCGGGCTCCACGCCCAGCGAGCGGGCGAGTGCCGCTCTGAGCGCCGTGGCGCCCCCGTCGGGATAGAGGTGCGCGCGCCGGGCTTCCCGGCGCAGCGCCTCGATCACGGTGGGCGAGGGACCCAGCGGGCTCTCGTTGGCCGATAGCCGCACGAGGCCCTCCAGGGCCAGGGTCCGTTCGAGCTCCTCGAGCGAGGGGCCCGCCTCGTAGGGGGTCACCTGATCGAGCACGGCGCGCCACAGCCGTCGCATGGGCAGTCATTGTATCCGGAGGCCCAAGTCTGCGCCACATTTGACAGCCTCCGGCCCCCCCGTGTACCGTTTCGCCATGCCGGGGGAGCTCTTTCGCCAGGTGCGCCGGGTGGAGGCCCAGGCCGAGAAGGGGCTCGAGGGCGCGCCGGCCGAGCGGATCGAGCGCCGCCGGCGGCTGCGCCTGGAGCTCCTCAGGCAGCACCTCGCCTCCAACGTCGACTTCCTCCGGGCGGCGCATCTCGGCGGCGCCTCCGGCCAGCAGTCTGTCCAGGCTTACGCCGCCTTCATGGACGGCTTCCTCGCCACGCTCTACCGCCTGGCCGTGGAGGACGCGAAGCAGGAAGGCGCCCCGCCGGCACCCATGGTGCTCGTGGCGCTGGGCGGCTATGGCCGCGGCGAGCTGCACCCGCTCTCGGACCTCGACCTCATGGTGATCTACGACGGCGACCTGGGGCCCATGGTCCAGCGCGCCACGCAGGGGCTGCTCTACACGCTCTGGGATCTCGGGCTCCAGGTGGGGCACTCGCTGCGGAGCCTCCCCGACTGCCTCGCCATGGCCCGCACCGACTTCACGAGCCGCACCTCCATGCAGCAGGCCCGCTACCTCGTGGGCGACCGGCGGCTCTTCGGTCGCTTCCGCAAGGTGCTCGCCGAGAACGTCTACCGGAAGGACTTCGGCCAGTTCCTGGAGACGACGCTCGGCGAGCGCGACCAGCGCTACCGGAAGTTCGGCGGCTCGCCGTACATGGGCGAGCCCAACGTGAAGGAGTCCGCCGGGGGGCTCCGCGACATCCACACGGCCATGTGGCTGGCCTCCACGAAGTTCGGCACCCGCACGTTGCGGGAGCTGGCGGAGAAGCGGCTCATCACCGACCGCGAGCAGCGCACGGCCGACGCGGCGCTCACCTTCCTCTGGCGCGTGCGCAACGAGCTGCACTTCCTCTCCGGCCACAAGAACGACGTGCTCTCGCGCGACGTGCAGCCGCAGATCGCCAAGAACTTCGGCTACGCCGGCGATGAGGTGTCGCTGGGCGTGGAGAAGTTCATGCGCGACTACTACCTCCATGCGCGGGTGATCCACCGCGTGTCCCGGCGGCTCATCGCCCGCTGCCGCGAGACGCTGTCGCGCCCCCGCCCGGTGGGGCGCCGGCTCCGGCAGGCGGCGCTGGCCGACGGGCTCTTCGTGCTCGACGGGCAGCTCCGCCTGGTGGAGCCCGACGGCCGCGCGTTCCGCGAGGAGCCGCTCCGGCTCATGAAGGTGTTCTGGCACTCGCACCGGCTCGGCGCCGAGCTGGGGATCGATCTCGAGCGCGCCGTCGAGGACTCGCTGGACCTCGTGGACGAGCGGTGGAAGGCCTCCCCCGAGGTGCGGGACCTCTTCCTCGCCATCTGCCGCGACTGGGGACGGGTCACGCAGACGCTCCGGGAGATGCACGAGCTGGGGCTCCTGGGACGCTACCTGCCCGAGTGGGGCGCGCTCACCTGCCTCGTGCAGTACGACGTCTACCACAGGTTCACCGCCGACCAGCACTCGTTGCTGGCCGTGGAGAACCTGGAGGCCATGGCGCCGGGGCACTCCGCCGAGTCCGAGGGCGCGACGGAGGTGCTCAACGAGGTCGCGCGCCCGGATCTCCTGATGCTGGGCATGCTGCTGCACGACATCGGCAAGGGGAAGGGCCACGGGCACGTGGCCAAGGGGATCCCGCTCGTCGAGGAGCTGACCGCGCGCATCGGGCTGCCGCCCGAGGACGCCCGGGCGGTCGCCTTCCTGGTGGCGCACCACCTGACCATGTCGCACGGCGCCCAGCGCCGGGACATCGACGACCCGAAGACCATCGCCTCGCTGGCGGAGGTGGTGGAGACGCCCGAGCGCCTCCGCATGCTCTACCTCCTCACCGTCGCCGACATGCGGGCGGTGGGCCCGGGCATCATGACGGGCTGGCAGGCGCGCATCCTGTGGGAGCTGTGCGCCCGCACCATGGCCCGGCTCACCGGCGGCCGGCCCGAGCGGGTGAACCGCGACCGCGTGGCCGGCCGGGTCTGGGACGAGCTGGGGCGCGAGGGCACGCGGCGCGCGGTGGTGGCCCAC
>MGBV01000225.1:8414-22287 GCA_001788415.1 Candidatus Rokubacteria bacterium GWC2_70_16
GAGCTGTTCCACCACCAGGATCTCGGCTCCTCCGAGCTGGTCCTCGCCACGCGGGACGTGCCCGGGCTCTTCTCGCTCATCGCGGGCACGCTGGCCTCCGAGGGGATCAACATCCTCTCCGCGCAGATCCACACCCGGGCCGACGGGATCGCGCTGGACACCTTCCAGGTCAACGACCCGTTCGGCGGCACGGTGACGGAGGATGCGCGGTGGCGCCGCACGCTGGATTCCCTCCACCGCGTGCTGCGGGGCGAGCAGGCGGTGGAGGATCTCCTGGCGGCGCGCCGCGCCGCGCGCCGGGCCGAGGAGCCCGTGCCCGGACCACCCAAGGTCTCGGTGGACAACCACCTCTCGGACACGCACACAGTGGTGGAGGTCAAGTGCCCCGATCGCGTGGGCCTCCTCTACCTCGTCACCCGCACCTTCGCCGCGCTCGGGCTCGACATCGGCAGCGCGCGCATCGCCACGGAGATCGACCAGGCCTACGACACCTTCTACGTCGCCGACCGGCAGGGACGCCGCATCGAGGATCCGGCCGCCATGGACCGGCTCCGGGAGGCCCTCGAGGATGCGCTGCTCACCCCCCTGTAGCGCGGCGGCGAGATGCTGAGCCAGTACAAGCGGCGCATCCAGGGCGTCGGCGATCCCGTGGCCCGCCTGCTCCTGCGGGCGCGCATGAGACCCAATCACCTCACCATCGTCGGGCTCGGCGTGTCCTGTCTCGCGGCCTGGGCCTTCGCCGAGGGACGGCTCCGGCTCGCCGCGGTGCTCCTGGCGCTGTCCGGGCTCTTCGACTTCTTCGACGGCTCGCTGGCCCGGATGGCGGGGCAGGAGTCCTTCTTCGGCGCCTTTCTCGACTCTGTCGTGGACCGCTACTCCGACCTCGTGGTGCTGCTGGGAATCCTGGTGCTCGCCCAGCGCGCGGGGGACGGGGTCGGCAGCGCCTTCACCATGGCGGGTCTGGTGGGGACCGTGATGGTGAGCTACACCAAGGCGCGCGCCCAGTCCATCGGCATCGCCTGCGAGATCGGCATCATGGAGCGGCCGGAGCGCCTCATTCTGCTCATCGCGGGCGCCCTCTCGAACCTCCTGGTCCCCGCCATGGCGCTCCTCGCCGCGCTCACCCACCTCACGGCGCTGCAGCGCATCCTCTACACGCGCCGGGCCGCCCGGGCCGCCTCCGTCCGCGACCTCACGCGGTAGGAGGCGCGGGACCGGGAGGGAGCAGGGGATGCGGCTCATCGACTTCTTCGACCGCGGGGCGGCGCTCTGGCCCCACCGGGACTTCCTGGTGGACGACGCGGGCCGCTTCACGTACCGCGAGGCGCACGAGCTCAGCGCCCATCTCCCGACGCGGAAGCCTCCCGTCCATCTGGTGGCGGCGCCGCTGACCCATGCCGCCGGCGGGCACGTGCTCTGGCTCATGCCGGTTGGCGGCACCAACGTCATCATGAGGCGGACCGCAAGAAGGACATGGTCATCTCCGGCGGCTTCAACGTCTACCCGCGCGAGGTGGAGGAAGTGCTCTGGTCCCACCCGGCGGTGCAGGACTGCGCCGTGGTCGGCGTCCCCGATGAGAAGTGGGGCGAGGCGCTCAAGGCGGTGGTGGAGCTCAAGCCGGGTCGGAGCGTGGAGCCGGCGGAGCTGATCGCGCTCTGCCGGGAGCGCCTGGGCGGGGTCAAGACGCCCAAGAGCGTCGAGTTCTGGGAGGCCCTGCCCCGGAGCCCCGCCGGCAAGGTGAAGCGGCGTGAGATCCGGGAGCGGTACTGGGCAGGCCGCGAGCGCAGCATCTAGGAGGAAGCCATGGAGAAGAAGGACACCGACGCGGAGAAGATCGAGCGGCGCTGGCGGAAGATCCAGCAGCACCTGGGCTTCGACGAGCAGGAGCTGGCGACGTTCCGCTCCAAGCCCAGCCACGTTAAGGCCATGGAGCGGGCGCCGAAGTTCTCCACGCATGTCATGCGCGTGGAGATCGTCGAGGCGGAGCATTGCGGGGCCGGCTACAAGGTCGGCGACACCTTCCTGGTGGACGGAGACGGCTGCCTCGTGCCCGGCCAGAGCCCGCCCCGGATCTGCGTGGCCGCCATGTGGTCGCTGAAGCCGCTGGTGGACCGCATGTGGGAGGCCTTCCTCAACGACACCACCGAGATCCTCCACGACTCGATCCACTGCCCGGACGTGGGCGTGGACAAGGGCGGCGCAGGGCGGATCCTCATGCGGATCCGCGCCGTGCCGAAGAAGGACGTCGGGCTCTGATGATCCTGGACCGCTTCGGCGTGGACGGCCGGGTCGCCATCGTGACGGGCGGCGGCACCGGGCTCGGCCGGGCCATGGCGCTGGCGCTGGCGCGCGCGGGGGCCGATGTCGTCGTCGCGGCGCGCACCCCCGGCCCCCTCGAGCGCGTGGCGGGAGAGATCGAGGCGCTGGGCCGGCGGGCGCTCGCCCTCCCCACGGACGTGACCGACTCTGCCCAGGTGGACAGGCTCGTGGCGCGGACCGTGGAGGCCCTCGGCGCCGTGGACATCCTCGTCAACAACGCGGGCATCGCGCGCGGCATCGAACCCTCCCCGCGGGATGCGACGCCCAGCGGGCCGCCGCTCGTCTGGGAACTGGACGACCGGCGCTGGCGCGAGGCCCTGGACGTGAACCTCTCGAGCGTCTTCTATGCCTGCCGCGCCGTGGCCCGCCACATGCTCGCCCGCCGGCGGGGGAAGATCATCAACATCGCCTCCACCGCGGGGCTGCGCGCCGCCCCGGGGTTCATCACCTACTGCTCGGCCAAGGGGGGCGTGATCATGCTGACCCGGTCGCTGGCCACCGCGTGGGCCCGCGACAATGTCCAGGTCAACGCCATCGCCCCCGGCGTCTTCACGCTGGGCGAGGACCTCCCCAGCCCCGAGGTCATCACGGGCCAGGCGCGCTACGTGCCCATGGGGCGCTGCGGGGAGGCGGAGGAGATCGGACCGCTGGCGGTGTATCTGGCCTCGCCGGCCTCTGACTACGTGACGGGCGCCTGCTTCGTCGCCGACGGGGGCAGGCTCGCGACCTTCGCCCCCACGGGCCAGTGGCTCGGCCCGGCGGCGGTGGCCCCGGGCGGCCAACCATGATCCTGCCCGAGCTGAGGCTCGACGGCCGCCCGGTCCTCGTGGTGGGCCGGGGCCGGCATCACCTCGACGCGCTGGCAGCCGCCCTCGGCGAGGCCGGGGCCTCGGTGGCCCTGGCCGGGCCCGACGGGGCGGCGCTGGCACGCGCCGCCGCTGCGGGGAGGGCGGCCGGCGCCCGGGCCCTGGCGCTGCCGACTGACCTCGACCTGCGCTCGAGCGTGGAAGAAACGGTGGCGCGGGTCGAGAGCGAGCTGGGTCCGCTGGAGGTGCTGGTGACGGATCTCGACGCCGGGGCGGGCCGGCCCGCCCTCGAGATCGGCGAGGAGGAGTGGGCCGCGGCGCTCGGGGCCCACCTCGCGGCGGTGTTCCGCTGCTGCCGGGCCGCCGCGGCCCGGATGCTGCCGCGCGGGCGCGGGCGCATCGTCACCGTGGTCTCGGCGCTGGCCGTTCACGGGATGCCGGGCGGGGCGGCCTACGGCGCGAGCATGGCCGGCGTCGTGGGGCTCGTGCGGGCGCTGGCGCTGGAGTGGGCGGCGCGGAATATCAGCGTCAACGCCGTGGCCATGGGCTGGATGGAGGGCGAGCCGGATGCGGCGCCTGGGGATTCCATCGAGCGCTACATCCCGGCGCGGCGGCGCGCGCGGGCCGAGGACCTGGCGGCGGCGGTGCTGTTCCTCGCCGGGGACGGGGCCTCCTACGTGACGGGTCACGTTCACATGGTGGACGGCGGAGTGCACGCCAGAGGCTGAGGGCTCGCGCCCCGGAGCGGGCGCCCGAGCGGCGGGGAGGGGGAATGGCCTACGAGACGATCCTGTACGAGACGACCGGCGCGGTGGCCCGGCTCACGCTGAACCGGCCCCAGGTCATGAACGCGCTGGACCGGACGATGTTCACCGAGATCGGCCTGGCGCTGGACGGCGCGGAGCGGGACGACGCGGTCCGCGCCGTGGTCGTCACCGGGGCCGGCCGGGCCTTCTGCGCCGGCGTGGATCTCAGGTGGGCCCAGGCGGAGCTCAGGGATGCCCGTGCCCAGGAGGAGTTCATCCGCTTCGCCAACAGCATGCTCCTGGACAAGATCGAGGGGCTCGCCAAGCCGGTGATCCTCGCCGTCAACGGCGTGGCGCTGGCCGGAGGCTTCGAGATGGTCCTGGCCGCGGACTTCGCCCTCGCGGCCGAGGATGCCCTGATCGGCGACCAGCACATGAGGTACGGCCTCATCGGCGCCGGGGGAGCGCCGTACCGCCTGCCCCTCGTGGTGGGCCTCAGGAAGGCCAAGGAGCTGATCCTGACCGGCCGCCCGGTCACGGGGAGGGAGGCGGAACGGCTCGGCCTGGTGAACCGGGCGGTGCCGCTCGGCGAGCTGCCGGCGGCCGTGGACGCGCTCTGCGCCGAGCTGGTGGACAAGAGCCCGGTGACTATGCGGCTGTCCAAGCGGCTCCTCAATCGCGCCGCCATGGTGGATCTCGAGGCGCGGCTCGAGATGGCGATCATGGCGGCCGCGGTGAACGGCGCATCCGAGGATTACCGGGAAGGTCTCAGGGCATTTGCCGAGAAGCGAAAACCCGTCTACACGGGCCGCTGATGACTCCCGCGGAATCCCATGACCGCCAGCTCCCGGACCTGGCGGGCGGGCCGGTGCAGCGATTCGACTATCCCGCCGTGGGACGAGTCACGGCCGGCGTCCCCTGCGTCGAAGCAGTGCCCGAGGAGGTCGAGCGGCTTGGAGCCCGCCGCGCGCTCCTGTTCGTGAGCGCCTCCCTGGAGCGGCGGACGGGCATCGCGGAGGCGCTGGGCCGGGCGCTGGGGGCGCGGTACGCGGGCATGGTCGCGAGCCAATCGGCCCATATCACGGACGCCATCGTGCTGGAAGCCGCCGGGCGGCTCCGCGGCTGCGATGCCGATCTGGCCGTGGTGGTGGGCGGCGGCGCTCTCGTCGACACGGTGAAGATGGCCGTGCTGGCGGTGACCCACGAGGTGCGGGAGGCCTCGCAGCTGGCACCACTGCGGCTCAGCTTCGAGGGGGAGGGCGGCCCGAAGAGCCCCTGTCGCCTCGAGCCGCGACTGCGCCAGCTCGTGGTGCCGACCACGCTCACCGGCGCGGAGTGGAGCGACCTCACCGGCTCCGCGGAGAGGCCCGAGGCGCCCAAGCGCTATTACTCGGCCCAGAGGCTCGGCGCGCTCAGCGTGGTCTACGATCCGTGGCTGGCCGTGCACACGCCGCTCCCGCTCTGGCTCAGCTCCGGGATGCGCGCCGTGGACCATGCGGTGGAGGGCATCTGCTCGGTGGCGCCGGCGGCGCTCATGGAGGCAGCCGGCGTCGGGGCGCTCAGGCTCCTGGGGCAGGCGCTGCCCCGCTGCCGCGAGGCCCCGGAGGACGTGGCGGCGCGGGCGGCCTGCCAGCGCGGGGCGTGGCTGGCGGCCACGGGCATGGGCCGCGTGCGCGTCGGGGCCAGCCACGGCCTCGGCCATCTCCTGGCTGGCCTCGCGGGCGTCCCCCATGGCCTCACCTCGGCCCTGCTCCTGCCCTCGGTGCTGCGCTTCAACCGCGCGGTGAACGCCGACAGGCAGGCGCTCTGCGCCGAGGCGCTGGGCGCCGAGGACGCGGCGGACGCCGTCGCCTCGCTGGTCGAGCGTCTCGGTCTCCGCCAGCCCCTCGCCGATCTCCGCCTCTCGGCGGAACGTCTCCGCCCCGTGGCCGAGGCGGCCCCCGGGCACTTCCTCGTTCGCAGCAATCCTCGCCCCATACGGCAGGCAGCCGACGCCATGGCCATCCTCGAGGACGCCCTGCGCGCGCTCCCGCCCCCCGCCTGACCGGCCGCCGGGCCCGGGGAGTCCCGTCGCGGCCCGCCGGGGGTACACTGGACTCATGTGGGGGGGGCTCGCGGTGGTCGCCGTCGCGGTGCTGGTGGGTCTCGGCCACGGCGGCGCCGTGGCGGCAGGCCATGCGGTCCCGGCGGGGCCTCAGACCGCCGCGCCGGTGAGGCTCAGCCCGGAGTGGCGGGGGCGGCTGGCCTCCGCGCTGGCGCAGCACCGGAACGGGGATGCGCGAGCGGCGGCCCACGGCTTCGCCAACATCGCCGCGGCGCGCACCCCCATCCCCGAGTACGCGCTGCTGCTCCAGGCCGAGGCGCTGTCCCGGCTCGGGGACCCTGCGGGCGCCAGGGAGGCGGCCCTCCGCGCGGCGGAGAAGGCCGGCGACGGGCCGCTCCTGGACGACGCGCTCCTGCTGGCGGCGCGCGAGGCAGCCCGAGCGGGAGACGACGCGGGGGCGGCGCTCCACTACCGCCGCTTCCTCGACCGCTATCCCGAACATGCCGAGAGCGCGGGGGCGCGGTACGCCCTGGCCCAGGCGCTCCTGGCCACGGGCCAGCCGGCCGAGGCGCTGCGCTTCCTCCGCGCGGTCTGGATCGGCGCGCCGGCCTCGCCTCACGCCGACCCCGCGCAGAAGCAGGAGCGGCTCCTGGCCGATCGCGGCGCGGCGGTGCCCCCCGTGACGGCACGGGAGCGGCTCGAGCGGGCCGAGCGCCTGCTCGCGGCGGGACTGGCAGGGACGGCCCGCGCCGAGGCCGAGGCGTTCCTGGCTGACGGCGCGGCGGGCGACCCGGCGCTGCGCGCGCTCCGCGTGGTGGCCGAGGCCGCGCGGCGTACGGGGCGCGCCGACGATGCGCTCAGAGCGGTGGACCGGGCGCTGTCACTGGCCGAAGCGGTGAGGAGGCCCCCGTGGCTGCTCGAGCGGGCGCGGCTCTTGCCGCGCTCGCGGCCCGCGGCCATCGCCGCCTTGGATCTCCTGGTTCGCGATCATCCCCAGAGCCCGGAGGCCCCGGAGGCCCTGCTCCTGAAGGCGCAGCTTCTGGAGGTCGCGGCGCCGACAGCCGAAGCCGAGGCGGTGTACCGCCGGCTGGCCGCCGAGTACCCGGACGCGGAGGAGGCGGGGCGCGCGCTCTGGCGGCTCGGCTGGCTCGCCTGGCTCCGCGGCAGCCTCCAGGAGGCGGCCCAGCGCTGGGGGCGTCTCTCCGCCGTGCGCGGAGGAGCGAATTACCGGGAGGCCGGGGGCTACTGGATGGGCCGCGCCCGGGAGGAGCGGGGAGACGCGGAGGAGGCCGCAAGGCAGTGGGCGGCGCTGGCGGCGAGCGCGCCGCGGAGTTACTACGGCCTGCTGGCCTCGCGGCGGCTGACGCGGCGGCCCGTCGCGGCGCCGGCGGAGGGGGCGCGTCGAGCCCTGTCCTTTCCCGCCGATCCGCTGGATCCGCTCCGCGCCGAGCCGCGCTACGCCAAGGTCGAGGCCTTGCGGGCCGTGGGCCTCTCGGACTGGGCCGACGGCGAGATGGAGGAGCTGGCGCGGCGGGCCGCCGGAGAACCGGTGCGGCTCTTCGCCATCTCCGCCGCCTACGTCGAGGACGCGCGGTACCACCTCGCGCTCCGGATCCTGCGTCGCGACTTCCTGGGGCTGGCCCGGGCAGGACACGCCTGGCTGCCGCGCGCGTTCTGGGAGATGTTCTATCCGCTGGGATGGCGGGTCGAGCTCACCGGCGCCGCCTCCCGCGCCGCCCTCGACCCTCTCTTCGTCGCCGCGGTGGTGAGGGAGGAGTCCTCCTTCAACCCGCGGGCGCGCTCGCGCGTGGGCGCCCGCGGCCTCATGCAGCTCATGCCCGAGACGGCGCGTCCCATGGCGCGGCAGCGGGGGCTCGCCTTCCAGGACGGCGAGGTGCTGGAGGAGCCCGGCCCGAACCTCGAGCTGGGGACGGCCTTCCTGGCCGGCCTTCTCCGCGAGTTCGGCGAGCCGCGCCTGGCCATCGCCGCCTACAACGCCGGCCCCACGCGGGTGCGGGAGTGGTGGGCCGCGCGACGCGGGAACGACGTCGAGGTCTGGGTCGAGCACATCCCGTTCAACGAGACGCGGGCCTTCGTCAAGCGGGTGATGCTGTCCTGGGAGGAGTACCGCCGTCTCTACGGCCCGCCCGCCCGTGATTGATCCGGCCGGGAGGCTCCGGCCGGCCGGGCTCGGGCGGCGATGGGCCGCTGGCCTCCTCGATGCCCTGATCGGTCTCGGCGGCGTCGCCCTCTGCGCCATGTGGCTTCTGCTGGCGCTCTGGGCGATCCGCGGGCTCAGGCGGGACGCGCTGGAGGCGCTGCTGCTGCTCGGGGCGCTGCTCGCCCTCGGCGTCACGCTCCATGTGGTGTACCACGTCGTCTTCGTGGGCGGCTGCGGCCAGACGCCAGGGCAGATGGCGCTGGGGATCGCGGTGGTGCGCGGCCATGGCGCCAGGGCCGGGTACGGCCGCGCGCTGCTCCGCATGCTCGGCGGGCTGCTCGACGCGCTGGCGCTCTGGCTCCCCTCGGCAGTGCTGCTGCTGGGGCCAGAGCGGCGGGGTCTCGCCGACAGGCTCGCGGGGACGCGGGTGGTGCTACTTCGCCGGGCCGGCGCTGGCGACGGGAGTCAGGGGCGCCTCCAGCGGCTCGAGGGCGGCCAGCCGATCGTCGAGCGAGGGGTGGCTGGCCAGTAGCCCGCCCAGGTCTTCCTTGGGCTTGGGGCTTGCGGAGGCGATGGAGGACAGCGCCAGCGCGAGGCTTCGCCGGGGCGCCGCATGTCCCATCGCGCGCAGGATCTCCACAGCCTTGCGATCGGCCTCGAGCTCCTGGCGCCCGGAGAAGGCCCTCACGGCGATGGGGTTGGCCACGAAGTCCAGCAGGCTCAAGCCGGGAGCGACGATGCCGAGCAGGGTGAAGCCCGCGCTGATGGACAGGGAGAGCGCCCGCCGCGCGCCGATGTGGCCCAGCACCTCATGCGCCACCTCGTGCGCCACCACCGCCTCGACGACGGGCAAGGGCTGCGCGGCCAGCCCATCGGTGAAGTAAAAGGTGGCCTCCTCGTCGCTGAAGGCCGCGGCCACGGGCGTCTTCACGAAGGCGAAGGAATAGCGGGCCGGGTCGTCGCCGGCCGCCGCCGCCGCGCGGTGCAGCACCCCGGAGAGGCGGCCGGTCGCGGGATCGCTCGGCAGCGGGTAATAGGCGCCGGGCGGCACGAGGGAGCAGCCGGCGAGGAGCACGGCGAGAATCAGTGCCGCAGCGAGAGTTCGGGTCTTCATGGAGTCCCCGGGCGAGTGGCTTCCAGCATAGGCATATCTCCGCCCGTCGCCCTCAAGAAAAGCGACGCCCCCGGACTGCCTGACGCGGCGCACGATTGGGAGGGGCCGTGACAGCAGGGGCTTGGGGGGGCTGGTACACTTTGGCCCCACAGGAGGGCATCCCATGCTGATCAAGCGCGGCGGCGGATTCAAGGCCTCGGAGATCACGGACCCCCGGCTCTATCTCCACCGGCGGGCGTTCATGGCCGGGACCGCGGCGCTCGTGCTGGCGCCGGGCGGCACGATGGCGGCGCCACCCGCGGGACAGGCCCTCAAGGCCTCGCGCAACGCGGCGCTGAGCGTGTCCGAGCCCCCCACGGCCTTCGAGAGCGCGACCACCTACAACAACTTCTACGAGTTCGGCGTCGAGAAGGAGGATCCCGCGCGCCTGGCCGCCTCGCTCCGGCCTCGACCGTGGACGGTGCAGGTGGACGGGCTCGTGGCCCGGCCCCGGCGGCTCGACATCGAGGAGATCCTGCGTCTGGCCCCGCTGGAGGAGCGCGTGTACGCGCTGCGCTGCGTCGAGGGCTGGTCCATGGTCATCCCGTGGATCGGCTACCCGCTCTCCGCGCTGCTCAGGCGAGTCGAGCCCACGAGCCAGGCGCGCTTCGTGGAGTTCGCCACGCTGCATGACCCCGAGCAATTCCCCGGTCAGCGCAAGGGGCTCCTGAGCTTCGGAGGGCTGGACTGGCCCTATGTCGAGGCGCTCCGCCTGGACGAGGCCCTGAACCCGCTGACGCTCCTCACGGTGGGCATGTACGGGCAGGTGCTGCCGAACCAGAACGGCGCGCCCGTCCGCGTCGTGGTCCCGTGGAAGTACGGCTTCAAGAGCGCCAAGAGCATCGTGCGCATCCGCCTCGTGGCGGAGCAGCCGAAGACGGCGTGGGAGAAGGCCGCGCCCCAGGAGTACGGCTTCTACTCCAACGTCAACCCGGCCGTGGATCACCCGCGCTGGAGCCAGGCCACGGAGCGGCGCATCGGCGAGTTCCGCCGGAGGAAAACCCTGCCGTTCAACGGCTACGCGGACCAGGTGGCCGGGCTCTACGCCGGCATGGACCTCAAGAAGCACTATTAGCGGGATGGCGCGGCGGACCCGGGTCCTGCTGAAGGCGGGCGTCTGGGCGGTAGGGCTCGGGCCCATCGCCTTTCTCCTCTGGCGCGCCTGGGCGGGCAGCCTCACGGCCAATCCCATCAGCTTCGTCACCAACACCCTGGGGGACTGGACGCTCAGGCTCCTCCTGGCCTGCCTTGCCATGACGCCGCTCAGGATCCTCTCCGGCTGGGCGTGGCCCGTCTCGCTCCGGCGGCTGCTGGGACTCTTCGCCTTCGTGTACGCGGCAATTCACTTCTCGGTGTGGATCGTCCTCGACCATTTCTTCGACTGGGGCACCATGGGGGCCGACATCGTCAAGCGCCCGTACGTCACGGTGGGGATGCTGGCGCTCACGCTGCTCGTGCCGCTGGCGGCCACCTCCACGGCGGGCATGATCAGGCGGCTGGGCTCCCGGGCGTGGCGGCGCCTTCACGCGCTGGTCTACGCGATCGGCGTCCTCGCCGTGCTCCACTACCTCTGGCTCGCCAAGAAGGGCGTGCAGGATCCCTACTGGTACGCGGCGGCGCTCGCGCTCTTGCTCGGCGTGAGGCTCTGGGACAGGGTGCGGCGACTCGCTGCCCGCCGGCGCGCGCCGCTCGGCGAAGCCGCCCTGGCAGTGGAGCCCGTGGGGCGGTCTCGCTCGAGCACCTGATCCCCCGGGACCCCTCAGAGAGAGCAGAGCCCCTCGGCCACGATCGGTAGTACAATCGGCCTACTTGCACTCACCAGCAACGGGCCACTGTCGGCACGCGCCTCCCGCGAGGACGCGCGGGGAGGGGGGGGGCAGGTGAGGCTACCTCGTTTGGCACTCCACCGGAACATCCAGGCCATCCGCCGGCTCGGCCTGCCGCTCGCTACCCTGCTGGCTTTTTCCGGCTGGACGGCGGCCGCGCCGACGCCCGTCCGCGCCCAGGACGCCGCCCCGCGCCTGCTCGCGGGCCACACCCACGAGGTCTTCGCCCTGGCCTTCTCACCCGCGGGCCGCATGCTCGCCTCCGGGGGCGGCGATCAGACGATCCGGCTCTGGGAGCCGGACACCGGTCGCGACCTGCGCATCCTGCGCGGCCACACGGGTCCCGTGCGGGCGCTGGCCTTCTCGCCCGATGGGCGGCTCCTCGCCTCCGGGAGCGGGGATGCGACCATCCGACTCTGGGACGTCGCCTCGGGCAAGGAGACCCGGGCGCTCTCCACGCCCTTCGGGGCCATCCGCGGTCTGGCCTTCTCGTCAGACGGCAGCCTCGTCGCCAGTGGCGGCGAGGACGGCAGCGTCAGGATCTGGGACCTCCGCGCGGGGCGAGAGATCCGCTCGATGCGGAGCCGCTTCGGCATCGTCTTCGCCGTGGCCTTCGCGGCTGACGGCCGGACGCTCGTCACGGGCGGGAGCGACGCCCAGGCCCGTCTGTGGGATTCGGCCACGGGCGGCCAGCGCGTGGCCTTCACGGGGCACGGGGGCGCGGTGCTTGCTCTGGCGCTGTCGCCCGATGGGTCGCTGCTGGCCACGGGGTCCGCCGACCGGACCGTCCGCCTGTGGGATGTGCCGAGCGGCCGCGTGCTGCGCGTGCTCTCGGGCCATGCGGGAGAGGTGCAGTCGGTGGCCTTCTCCGCCGACGGCAGAGGCCTGGTCTCGGCCAGCGCCGATGGCACGGTGCGCCTCTGGGACGTGGCCACGGGGACGGAGCGCACCACGCTCGCCGGCCACAAGGGGCCGGTGTGGGCGCTGGCGGTGTCGCCGGACGGCGCCCTCGTGGCCTCGGGCGGGCGGGACCGCGCCGTGCTGCTGCGTCCCCCCGTGGCGCCCACCCTGGGCCCGGCGCTCGCCGAGAAGATCAGGCGGCGGGGGGACGAGATTGGCCCGGCGCCCTCGCCGCCGCCTCTCGCCGAGGCGGAGCTGTCGATCCGCCCCGTGGAGGCCGCGGCGGGGAGCGAGCTGACGCTGGCAGTCAAGGTGACCAACAAGGGGAAGGGCCCGCTCTACCGCCTCCAGGGCAGGACGCGGAGCGAGGACGCCGCGCTGGACGGGCACCTCTTCTACCTCGGGAGGATCGAGGGCGGGAAGAGCGCCGAGGACACGGTCGCGCTCCGGATCCCGCGGGACCGGGGGGACGCCGCCGTCCCCATGCGCGTCGAGTTCCAGGAGTACAACGGCTTCGCCCCCGATCCCCTCAAGGCGATGATCGCCATCCGGGGCGCGGCGCGCCCGCGCTTCGCCTACACCTACCAGATCATGGACGACGGCAGCGGCGGCTCCGTCGGCAACGGCGACGGGCGCATCCAGAAGGGCGAGGCGGTGGACCTCCTGCTCACGCTCCGCAACGTGGGCCCAGTGCCCGCGCGCGACACGCGTGCGGAGGTCACGAGCGCGGTGACCCAGGGGCTCGCCATCACCAGCGGCACGGCGACCCTGGGCGTGCTCGCGCCCGAGGAGACCAAGACGGCCCGGGTGACCCTCGCCGTGCGGCGCGACCTCGGGGAGGCGCAGATCCCGCTCCGGCTGCTCATCCGCGAGACGGGCATGAACGCCATGCTGAGCGAGGAGATCCGGCTCCCCGTGGACAGCCGGCCGCCGCCGCAGATCGTGGTCACCAACAAGCTCGTCACCGTCAAGGACGCCTCCGCCAAGGTGCATGGCGGCGCCGGCGCGGAGACGGCGGTCATCGCCTCGGCGGGCAAGGACCAGCAGCTGGCCGTGACGGGCGAGCTGGGGGACTGGTACCGGATCCAGATCTCGGAGCAGGAGACCGGCTGGATCGCCAGGCGCGACGTGGCGGAGACGGCCGTGAGCGCCAAGGGGGAGATGGCGGTGCCGATGGTGCGCGGCCCGGCCGTGGTGCGCGTCCTCCAGAACGCCCCCCCGGTGATCGCGCTGGCCGCGCCCCCCGACGGCGCCCAGGTCGCGGCGGACCGGGTCCAGCTCATCGGCGCCGTGGCCAGCGGCAAGGGCGTGGCCTGGGTGGACGTGAAGGTGAACGGCCAGGTGCTGGCGCGCCGGCAGGGGCGCGGCATGTCCGGTCCCGTGACGGAGAGCGAGAACCTCGAGCTCTCCGAGCGCGTGATGCTCAGGGAGGGCCGGAACGAGATCGTCGTCACCGCCTACGACCGGGACAACCTCGCCACGACCCGGACGGTGATCATCACGCGCGCGGTGGAGCGCGGCAAGATCCACGCCGTGGTCATTGGCATCTCGAAGTACAAGGGCATCCGATCGCTGCGCTTCGCCGACCGGGACGCGGCGGCCTTTGCCGACTACCTGCGGACCAACGTGGGTGTGCCGCAGGAGAACATCACGCTCCTGCTCAACGACCAGGCCACGCTGGTCAGGATCAAGAGCGTGCTCGGCACCGACCTCAAGCGCAAGGCCTCGCAGCAAGATACCGTGATCATCTACTACGCCGGCCACGGCGCCCCCGAGACGGACGCCACCAGCCAGGACGAGGACGGGCTCGAGAAGTACATCGTTCCCTACGACGGAGACCCGAACGACCTCTACACGACGGGGCTGCCCATGCGTGAGGTGGAAACCATCTTCCAGCGACTCTCCGCCGAGCGCGTGA
>MGBV01000226.1 GCA_001788415.1 Candidatus Rokubacteria bacterium GWC2_70_16
CGCTCATCCCGCTGCGCCGGTGCAGGTTCGTCCGGGTCACGCCGGGATTCACGGCGTTGATGCGGATGCCCTTCGGGGCCAGCTCGAGGGAGGCGCACAGCTTCGCGTTCGTCGCGCGCCTCATCCGCGCGGCCCGCGTACGCGTCGCCGGTCTTCAGCGCGTCGAGATCTGGCTTCAACGGATCGAGCCCGTCCGACCGGGTCTTGCGTGCTCCCTCGCGACAGTACTCGTCCATGCGCAGAGTCAGCGCGCTGGTCGGAGCCTCGTCCCAGCGCGGAGTGAAGACCGGGCTGGTCGAACTTGGCGCGGCGCTTCATATCCCTTCCGCGCGCCGGCAGGCTGGGGTAGTATCGCCGCGAGTCCATGACCGCCTGGGAACGCTTTCCGAACGCGCCAATCGTCGAGGCCTTGCTGGACATCCAGGTGGCATTCCAAGTGCCCGTTGAGCCGGCCCGCCTCGGATCCTTCCACGATGCCATCCGTGATCGCTACCCGATCAAGGAAGGGCGCGTGAAGTGGGCGGGAGAGATTCAAGTCGGGCCTGCTGCCGTGCAGCAGGCCCTCGAGCGCGCTGCTGAAGGGTTCTTGTTCAAGTCGGGGGACATGCAGCGGATCGTTCAGGTGCGCCAGGATGGGTACACCTTCAACTGGCTCAAGCCATACCAGACGTGGCAAGCGCTCCGAGACGAGGCTCGCGAGCACTGGGAGCGGTACCGGGAGTCGTTCCGACCCGAGGCAGTCACGCGCCTCGGACTCCGCTATATCAACCGGATCGAAATCCCGTTGCCGTTCAGCGATTTCCGCGACTTCGTGCGAACGGCGCCAGACGTCGCGGGCGGGCTCCCGCAGGGGTTGAGCGGCCTGTTCATGCGCCTCGAGATTCCAGACCGGACTCGCGGGCTCGTCGCGGTCATCAGCGAGACGATAGAGCCGTTGATTAACGGGGGCACGCAGGTGCCCTTCATCTTTGACATCGACATCGTGCATGGGACCACCTTCGAGCCATCGAGCCCCGCTATCTGGGAGACGATTGAGGGGATGCGCGAATATAAGAACGAGATTTTTTTCCAGAGCATGACGGAGCGGGCCAAGGAGATGTTCAGGTGAGCAACGTCGTGAATCTGCCGTCGCCTCGTTCGCCGCACCTTCTTGATGCAGAGCCGTACGTTCTGTGCGACCCAGGCGACCCGAACACCCCCCGAGTCAGTAGCGACTTCTCGATGATCCTGAGGAGTAGGACACGGGCCCTGAACGAGTTCTTCCTCTCACCGGCTATTGCCGCCCGGGAAGTCTGGCAAAGACTTCTGCTGGAGGCGTATGTGGCGGCCCTCCCCAAGCGGGGGGTTCGGGTCCCTCGACCTGGCGAGGTTGTAGGGTACCTCCTTCAACACCCGGATGTGTTCTCGCCCGTGCTGGCCATCGCGACGAAGGCGAGAGAAAGGCGTGGTCCCGGGGATGAAGTGTCCGTCGAGTTGTATCGGGACCCGGAGATTCGCGACGAGTACCTGGTTGTCTATCTGCGTCGGGCGAAGTATGGCGAAGATACGCTGGGAATCCTGGACGCACTCGGGGAAGACGCGGCACTGGCCCTGGCTGGAACTTCGGGCTGGTTCCTCGTGACGACGGACTTCCGGCCACCGCAGGATGGATGATGCCTTTTGACTGGCGGGGATACTTGGCGCTCGCGCGATCGCTTCACCACGAATCCGCTGGGATCAACGAGGAGGCCGCTTGGCGGAGCGCTGTCAGCCGAGCGTACTACGCTGCTTTCTGCCACGTCAGGAATCACGCTCGTGATCATGAGGGTTTCGCTGGCACGGGCGACGTCGATGACCACGTGCGGCTTCGAGATCATCTGCATCGCCAAGACGAAACCAAGCTCGCACAAGAGTTGGGTAAGCTTCGAGGTTGGCGAAACCAGTGCGACTATCGCGATGAGGTTCACAATCTGGCGGCCATGGTTGGTGCGGCTACAGCCACCGCGCAAGCAGCAATCGATCGCGTCTGAGTTGATCCCCAGCCGGGGCTGCGCGCCCTCGACAAGATCGCCCGGCCCGTCCGCGAGGCCGGCCGTCGCCCCCACCGCAGGGGCGGGGGAGCCAGGACCAGGGGGACCCCGGAGGCCCGAGGGGCGGGCCCTCAGCGCGCGCAGGTGTTGTGCCGGCCCCCGTCCACGAACACGCAGTTGCCCGTGATCATGCTCGCGCGGTCTGAGGCCAGGAAGAGGATCATGTCGGCCACCTCCTCGGGCTCCCCGACGCGGCCGATGGGGTGGGTGGTCCGGCTCCGCTCGACGAAGGCGGCATAGTCCGCCTCGCTCATCCCGCTGCGCCGGTGCAGGTTCGTCCGGGTCACGCCGGGATTCACGGCGTTGATGCGGATGCCCTTCGGGGCCAGCTCGAGGGAGGCGCACATCACGAACTGGTCCACCGCCGCCTTGCTGCAGCAATAGGCCAGGACGTTGGGGAAGGCCCGCTGGCCGTTGACGCTGGAGACGACGACGATGTTGCCCTTGCGCGGGGTCAGCGCCGGCAGCGCCAGCTGGACGAGCCTGAACACCGACCGCACGTTGACGGCCATCATCTGATCCCACAGCTCGTATGAGGTGTTCTCGATGCTCCCCGTGCCGATCACGCCGGCGGCGCAGAGCAGGACATCGAGGCCCCCGAGGGCGCGCGCCGCCTCGTCCGCCACGCGCCGGACGTCCTCTTCCTGCGTGATGTCCGCCTGGATCGCCACGGCCCGGTCTCCGCCGGCGGCCATGGCCGCGCGCGTTCCGTCCAGGGCCTCCCGGTTCCTCCCGACCAGCGCCACGCGCGCGCCCGCGGCCGCGAACTTGAGCGCCGCCGCCCGCCCGATCCCGCTGGTGGCTCCGGTGACCAGCACCGCCTTGTCGGTGAATGTCATCGCTCGTGGTCCTCCTGGGATGGTGCGCGGAATTTGGGCGTATGCGGCTTCCGTCCGGCGCGGGCCGGAAAAAAGAAAAGCGCCAGAGAAGGCCTGTAATCCGGCTTCAAACCTCTCGAAGCGCCTGCTCGGCCTGAGCGAGGTCCCAGGCCATGCCCATCTCCTGGAACATGCCGATGGCTTGAGTGAGGGTCTCCTTGGCCCGCTGCGTCTCTCCCCACGCTCCGAGCAGACGGGCGTAACTCGCGTGGGTCCGCCCCAGTTCGGGATTCGCACCGATCTCCCGCTGGATCTGGATGGCCTCCAGGACAGCACGCTCGGCCTCTTGACGGTTCGTTGGGTCCAGGCGGGAAACGGCTTCGGCCAGGGCTCGGAGGGCCAGGGCCTTGATCCACCTGTCGCCTGCCTCCTCGGCGAGCGGGATCGCCTCTTCACACAGTGGACGCACGCCGGCGAGCTCGCCGAGAGCGAGGAGGGATCCGGCGAGGTAGACCTTCTGGTACGGCAGGCCAAACTTCGTCCCGATCCTCGCAGCAAGGTCCAGGCTCTCGTCCAGCAGCACCCGCCCCTGAGCCGGGTCGCCACCCATCGTGCAGGCCTGCCCCTCGTAGTACTTCACGATGTAGACCCTGAAGATATCGCCCGCGGACTCGGCGATACGTCTCGCAGTCTCGTAATCATCGATGGCCTGCGCCCAGTCTCCATGCTGGTCTCTGACAAACCCGCGATACTGAGTGGTGGCGGCTTCAGCGAATGGATTGTGGCTGTCCCTGGCGACCTGGACACCACGCTCGGCGTACGCGAAGGCCGTGCCGAACTGACCCATGAACGCGAAGATCTCGCCGGCGAAGCCTGCCGCCGTGGCCTCCTCGCTCTGATTCCCCAGCCGGCGCATCTGATCGGCACCCCGCGCAAGCATCTGACTTGAACCGGGGAAGTCCGAGACCTGCCAGTAGAGCCGGCCCATGAGATTGACCGGGGGGGCCGCCAGGGCGTCATCTCCCAGGCGCTCGGCGATCTCGAGGCTCTGCTTGGCGTATTCGATGGCGGTGTGCGGCTTCGAGAGGACGTAGTGGATGCGCCCGAGCCAGTAGAGCACCTGAGCCGAGCGCGGCTGGTCGTGGAGGCCCTCCGCCAGGACCCGGGCCCGGTCCAGGTTGGTCAAGTCCCGCTCGATGTCCTGCCGGGTGCCTCCTACCGTGGCGAGCTTGAGGCTGGCGTCAATCTCGTGGCCCTGGGCCTCGGGAGACGCCGAGAGGGCGCGGGCCGTCGTGAGGGCCTGCTGATAGTAGGTCGTGGCCTCGGCATGGGCGTAGAGCCGCGCCGCCCGATCACCGGCCAGCAGGGCGTAGGCGATGGCCCTGTCGGGGCGCTCGCTGCGGGCGTAGTGGTAGGCCAGGATGGGCGCTTGCCCCTCCAGCCGGTCGGCGTAGAGCTCCTCGATGGCCCGGCCGATGGCTCCGTGCAGCTCCTTCCGGCGGTGGGCCAGCAGGCTCTGGTACGCCACGTCCTGGATGACCGCGTGCTTGAAGATGTACTCGAGCTCGGGAAAGAAACGCGTCTCGTGGACCAGCTCCACGCGCTTCAGGGCCTCCAGGTAGCGCTGGACCTCCTCCGCCATATCCGAGATCCGACTGAGAAGACGGAGGCTGAACTCCCGGCCGATGACGGCGGCGGTCTGGACGGTCCGCTTCACCGGATCGTCGAGCCGGTCGATCCGGGCCCGGACGATGTCCTGAATGGTCCCGGGGATCTCGGCCACCGCGCCCCCTGCCCAGCGCAAGCCTCCATTCTTGCGGACTACGGCTCCGTGCTCGACGAGGGAAGTCGTGACCTCCTCGATGAAGAGCGGGTTCCCTTCCCCCTTCTCCAGGACGAGCTGCAGGAGTTCCGAGGGCAGGGTGGGGCTCTCGAGGAGCGTTTCCACCATCACCTCGGTCTCGCCCTGGCTCAGGACATCCAGGGCGATCTGGGTGTAGTAGGTCTTGTCGGCCCAGCGCGGGGTGTAGCCGGGGCGGTGGGTGGTGACCAGGAGAAAGGGCACGCCGGCCACGCCCTCCACCAGGAACAAGAAGTAGTCCTCCGACGTCCTGTCGATCCAGTGCAGGTCCTCCACGATGACGACGTGAGGGCGGCGCTGGCTGCCGACGATGGTCAGCGTCCTGACCGCTTCGAAGGTCTTCTGCCGTTTCTGTTTCGGGTCGAGGTGCCTGAGGGACTCGTCGGCTCCAGGGAGGCCGAACAGGTCGTGCAGAAACGGGAGGACCCCTTCCAGGGCCGGGTCCAGCCGATGGACCGCCTGCCGGGTCTTCTCCTGGATCTGGAGGGGGTTGTCCCCCTCTTCGAGCTGGAAGTTCATCCGGAGGATGTCGAGAAAGGGAAGATACGGCGTGCTCTGGCCATACGGCACGCACCGGCCCTCGAGCCAGGTGACCCGTTCCCCCTCCAGCGACTTGCGGAATTCGTAGAGGAGGCGCGACTTCCCCACTCCTGGCTCCCCCACGATGCCCACCACCTGGCCGCGCCCCGCCTTCACGCGGGCCAGGCAGTCGTGAAGGACGCCCAGCTCACGCTGACGTCCGACCAGTCGAGTGAGCCCGCGCTCGGCGCTGATCTCCAGTCGGGTTCGCCCCCGCCGCCGGCCGATGACCTGGTAGGCCGAGACGGGCTGGCTTCGTCCCTTGACCTGGACCGGCCCCAGGGGCTCGCTGTGGATATACCCTTCCACCAGGCGGTGGGCGGCCTCGGTGATGAGGATCGTTCCCGGCTCGGCCAGGGCCTGCATCCGCGCCGCCAGGTGGGTGGTGTCCCCCACGGCGGTGTAATCCATCCGGAGGTCATCGCCGATCCGGCCCACCACGACGGGGCCGGTGTTGAGACCCTGGCGGAGGCGAAGCTCCGCGTCGCGCTCCTGCTTGAGCTGCCGGCTATACCCCCCGAGCGTCTCCTGAATCGCCAGCGCCGCTTGCACCCCTCGGAAGGCATGGTCCTCCAGGGCCACGGGCGCCCCGAAGAGGGCCATCAAGCCGTCCCCCAGGAACTGGTTCACCGTCCCCTCGTAGCGGTGGACGGCCTCGGCCATGAGGCGGAGGGCCCGGTCCATGACCTCGTGCATCCCTTCAGGGCCCAGCTGCTCGGCCAGGCGGGAGGAGTCCACCACGTCGCAGAACAGGACCGTGACCTGCTTGCGTTCGCCTTCCAGGGCACTCTTGGAAGTGAGGATCTTCTCGGCCAGGTGCCTGGGGGTGTAGCTCCCGGGCGAGGCGAATGCCGCTGCCGGTTGGTCATGAGCGAGCGCCGCCCCGCACTCGCCGCAGAACTTCTGCGTGGGGGCGTTCGCTGCGCCGCAGGCCCCGCAGACCGAGGCGAGTCGAGCGCCGCACTCCCCGCAGAATTTCAGGCTTGCAGGGTTCTCATGCTGGCAGCGGGGACACTTCATGCCGGGGCACCTCCACCAACGCCAGACAGACGACGCCCAAGCATAACGCCGCCGGTGGACCCCGGGGAATAGCCCTCGGCAGCAGCGGTTAGAGTGGGCCGTACGGACTACAGGCCGGGACTTCTGGACTGGCAGCAAGGAGCTGGGCGTGGTTGGAAAAGAAACGAAGCGCCAGAGACGGCCTGTAAGTCGGAGTCTGATCGGAAGCCGAAAACACCCTCAGTGTCAATCAGTTGCGTAACATCGCCCCCTCGAGAAAGGGGGGGGCTGTAATCCCGGGCGCGCCTCACGATTCGCGCCCCGGTGGCGCGACAATACCATCATCGGCCGGAGGTCCGTCGGGCGCTTCATGCGTCGGGCCGGCGCTCGCGTCTTGAGGCTTCACCGCGTCAGGATCCGGCTTCAACGGGTCGAGGCGATCCGCGTGCCGGCGCGCCCATGCGATCCAGTCGCCCAGTTCGCTGCCCGGCTCCATCGCGACGCCCTTGACGCTGGCGCGGCGCTCGACCTCGTCGATGAAGGCGCGGAGCTGCTGCGCCTTCACCCAGGACTCGGCCTCTCGCTCGAGCCGTCGCTGGCGTTCCTCTTCCTCCCGCCGTCGCTGCTCGGCCAGCTCGCGCTGGCGCTGCGCCTCCCGGCGCGCCTGCGCCTCGCGCTCCTCCGCCAGCAGGTGGGTGCGCTTGGCGTCCGCGACGACCACGAGCCCGCGGATGATGTCGTGGAGCTGGCTCTCCAGGAGCCCGCGCTTGCCGTCGGACCAGCTCTTGCGGGCGCTGCCGCTGCGCCACTCGTCGATGCGGAATGTGAGCCGGCCAGACGGCACGTAGTCCCAGCGTGCGTGGTAGCTTCCGTCTCCCTTCCTCGGGACGTGATCGATCCGTCCGATCTTCTCCTCGAGCGTGACCCGCACGGGGTACCCGAAGATGGTGATGTGTGTGTCCGGGCGGTCGCCCTGAGAGAGGCCGACCCGGAAGCCCCTGGCCTCGAGGGCCTTGAAGAGGGCGTCGAGGATCCTGAGGACCCGCTCGAGGCTGCGAGGGCTGATATGGATGTCCAGGCATCGCTCGCGCCGCGCGCAGAGCGCCCCGTAGAGGCCGACTCGAGCGTCCCGGAGCACCGGGGCGGCGTGGTCCACGAGGGGGTGCGGGCTCGAGAGCTGCCGCGCAACGCGGACCCGGTTCTTCGGCTCCCGCTCGAAGGCCTCCTGCGCGGTCACCTCGAGGCTGCGCTCGGCCGGGGCCGGGCGCGGGGTCAGGCCGACGGCGTCCGGGATGCCGGGGCAGAGAGCGGGGAGCGGTGGGCGCGCGGGATTCCACCCGGTCTCTTTCCGCCGCCAGTAGCCGGGAGGGGGGACGGGGATGTCCATCTTGCGGCAGATCTTGGCCAGGCCCACGTCGGAGATCCTGTAGCCCGGGCGAGCCGGACCATGGGCTCGGCCCAGACTTGCGCGTAGAGCTGCTCACGCCGGAGGTCGGCCGCCTCGGCGGTCAACTGATTATCGTGACCGGCCACCGAGCCGAGGGACGAATGCCTGAGGGAATCGGGCGCGATGGCTTGGAGGGCGTGGGCTTTCAGACCACCACATACAGTGTTCCATGCAGGAGGAGTCGTTTGGGGTCGGGCCGGCCGCTTGCGCCCAGCGACCCGTCAGGGCGAAGATATTGATGTACGAGGGCGACCTTCGCGCCGCTGGCGTCGAGATATGCAATAATCTGGCTCCGCGTGCAGAAGGGGAGGGTCGCCCTGGGCGGGCTCGGGTGGGACTCCTTGAGAAGGCGTTGCTGAAGCTCGCCGCGCTCAGCACGCGCCCAGAAGTCGTGGTCATTGAACATCTGTCGGAGCTGCGCCGGGGTTACGACGCGCAGCGGGGGAACGGACATGCCGTCCTCGATTGAGCAAGAGCTGGAGGAACTCGTCGCCCGCTATGTGTCCGGGGACGTTTCGCTTCGTGAGTTCCAGGAGCGATTTGTTCCTCGCGCATGGAGCATCGACGCGGCGGAGAGTGGGGGTGCCGCGCAGTTGGCCAACGAGGTCGAGCTGCTGCTGGCGGAATTCTCGAACGGCCACTGGACCGAGGACGAACTGAAGGCCGAGCTCGGCCAGCGCTGTCTCTCCGTCCATGCGGCGCAGACTCGCCTCGACGTCGCCCAGGCCCCATGGCTACAGTCCTCAACCAGTTCGTCGCAGGGACGCCAGCCCGCCGCCGCCACCCGCTACTTCGGTGTACCCTCGCGCTTCTAGCGCCCGCGAATTCAGGTGGGCCAGCTGGCGTGATTGGATGGTCGCGATGAAGGTTACCATGATGCTGGCTGATGCCGCCCAGGCAGTCCAGGGGAAGTTGTACATCCTGGGAGGTGGCTGGTCGACTGCTGGCCCAGATCCGACACCGATGGCGATAGCGATCAAGGTCGAGGTGCCATGGGATGAGGCCAACCGGCCGCATCGGCTCAAACTGGCCCTCGTGGATGGCGACGGACAGCCCGTGATCGTTCCCACTGCGACCGGGGACAGGCCGCTTGAGCTGGGCGCTGAGTTCGAGGTCGGAAGACCCCCAGGCCTCAGGCCCGGAACTCCCCTCGATCTTCCGCTGGCGATGAACCTGGGACCGTTACCCCTCCAGCCGGACCGGCGGTATGTGTGGCGGCTTTCGATCGATGATCACTCGGAAGAGGATTGGCAGGTATCCTTCTCTACCCGGCCAGCGCAAGGGCCGGGTCCGGTCCGAGGGACGCTGCCGCCCTCGACGTAGCCACAGCTGCTCCCGGTTCTGGGCCGAGACTGCCCAGAAGCTTCTCGAGAGTGGGCTCCAGGAGCCGAGCGGCGTAGTGGCTGGCGGCGCGCGTCGAGGGGCTCGTTGCTGAGGCGCGGGCGAGACTTGCTCTGCGGATCTGTGAGGTCACGGCTGCCGCGGACTCGGTCAAGCGGGAAGTGGGGAAGCTTGGCCTCGAGTTCGGCGCAACATGAGAACTCGCCGGGCGCCCCAACGGGGCCGGCAGAGTCGGTGAAAGAACCGCCGGCTTATGTACCTGGGTTCTTTGCCTTCTTCGAGCTCTGGAGAACTACCCGCCCAAGTAGCTGAAGAGAAAAGAAGCGCCAGAGAAGGCCTGTAAGCCGGATCCTGTCACCCGGCCGCGGTGCCCCCGCAGCCGGGGAGACGGTCATTTCTCTAGGACGCCGGTTGCCCGGCGCCTCCAGCGGCCATACCCGAGAGCCCCACGCGGGCCACGCTTCACCCGCGCGCCAAGCTCGCGCCCGACGCCGGGATCGCTCTCCTATTTGGCCTTGCTCCGGGTGGGGTTTGCCGAGCCAGCGCGGTCACCCGCGCTGCTGGTGAGCTCTTACCTCACCGTTTCACCCTTACCGCGCGGCTCGCGCCGCGAGGCGGTTTGCTTTCTGTGGCACTGGTCCGTGGGGTCGCCCCCCCTGGCCGTTAGCCAGCACCCTGCCCTGCGGAGTCCGGACTTTCCTCCCGCGCGAGTCGCCCCGCGCCGGCGACCGTCCGGCCTTCTCTGGCGCCAATCGAAGTCACCACTCAAAGAGCGTGGAGATGCAGACGGAGTATAGCACCGCGGCTGGACAGGGCGCGGCCCGGCGGGACAAGGTGGGGCCGCCATGGCGGTGCCCCTGCGCTTTCTCATCAGTGGACGACAGCGAGATGGCACATGCCCGACATGGACGGCCTCGGGCTCGATCGCGAGCTGACGGCCAGGCATCCGGGGCTGGCCCGGCGCACGGTCTTTGTGAGCGGAGATGCCCTCACGTCGGAGACGCAGCGCTTCCTGTCCGGGGCCGGCACCCGCAGCATCGGCAAGGCGTTCTCCCTCCGCGACCTACGGCAGGAAGTCGGCGACTGGGATACGGGCGGCGGGGGCCGCCAGCGGTGAGACGGTCTCCCCCGGGCTGAGCGTGGTGACCGAGGCGTACCGCCAGCCATGGGGCGCCGCAGCATCGGCAACCGGCTCGCGGTGGACCTCCAGGACGTGATCGCGGAGATTCACGATCCAGTAGTCGGCGATGCCGGCGCGCGCGTAGAGGCTGCCCTTGATCTCGCGGTCGCTCGCGAGGCTCGATTCCGCCACCTCCACGATGAGGGCGGCGCGGCTGGGGTGGGTCCCGTATTGCCCTCGCGGTGAGCCCGCCACCACTGCCACATCGGGCTCGGGCTCCGAGTCGTCATCGAGGGTGACGGGCAGTTGGGTCCTGACGACCCACCCCGATCCGAAGACGCCGCGCAGCGCATAGTCCACCGCCACGATCGCCCCAGCGTGATAGCGCCCCTGGGGCTCGGCGACCACGATCTGGCCGCCGATGAGCTCCACGGGCTCGTCCTCGTCGAGGACGCCCAGGGCGATCAGCCGGTCGTACTCGGCGCGCGTCCAGCGGCGCGTGCGGATCTCGGATGTGGTCATGGCAAGAGGTCGGCGACAGGGACGCGCGCTGCCGGCGCCGCCAGCGGCGACACGGTGTCCCCGGGGCGGAGCGTCGTGACCGAGGCGTAGCGCCAGCCGTAAGGCGCCGTGGGGTCCGGCGCCGGCTCGCGGCACACCTCGACGCAGCGGTCCACGAGGTTCACGATCCAGTAGTCGCCGAGGCCGGCTCGGGCATAGAGGCTGCCCTTGTCCCGGCGGTCGAAGCCGACGGTCGCATCCGAGACCTCCAGCACCAGGACAGGACGGGAGGAGTGGGCGTCCAGGTAGTCCCTGGGAACGCCCGGGACCACCGCCACGTCGGGTTCGGGTTCAGACTCATCATCGAGAGCCACGGGGCCCTGGGTCCGGACCTCCCAGCCCTGACCGAAGGCGGAGCGCAAGGCGGCCTCGGCGAGGCGGATCGCGGTGAAGTGACGGGTGCCCTGGGGCTCGGCCACCATGAGCTGGCCGCCGATGAGCTCCACGGGCTCCCCGGGCTGGAAGAGGCCGAGGTCGATCAGCCGGTCGTACTCGGCGCGCGTCCAGCGCCGGGCGCGGATCTCGTATGTGGTCATGGCAAGAGGTCGGCGACCGGGACGCGGGCGCCTGGGGCTCCCAGCGGTGAGACGGTCTCTCCCGGGCGGAGCATCGTGACCGAGGCGTAGCGCCAGCCGTAGGGAGCAGTGACGTCCTGGGCGCGCTCGCGGTACACCTCGACGCAGCCGTCCACGAGGTTGACGATCCAGTAGTCGCCGAGGCCGGCGCGGGCGTACAGGCTTCCCTTGTCGCGGCGGTCGAACGCCAGGCTCGACTCGGCGATCTCCACGGCGAGGACGGGCAACCCGGGATGGCCGTGGAGATAGTCCCGGCGGCACCCCGGCACGACCGCCACGTCCGGCTCCGGCTCCGACTCGTCGTCCAGGGCCAGCGGCCCCTGAGCCCGGACCACCCACCCCGGTCCAAAGGCCGCGCGCAGGGAGTCGTCCACGAGGCCGACCGTGGTGAAGTGGCTACTCCCCTGCGCCTCGCAGACCATGAGCTGGCCGCCGATCAGCTCGATGGGCTCGCCGGGCTGGAAGACGCCGAGATCGACCAGCCGATCGTACTCGGCGCGGGTCCACCGCCGCGTGCGGATCTCGTAGGTGGTCATGGCAGGAGATCGGCGATGGGGATGCGGGCGCCTGGGGCTGCCAGCGGTGAGACCGTCTCTCCCGGGCGGAGCATGGTGACCGAGGCGTAGCGCCAGCCGTAGGGCGCCGCGGGGTCCGAGACCGGCGCGCGGTACACCTCGACGCAGCGGTCCACGAGGTTGACGATCCAGTAGTCGGCGAGGCCGGCGCGGGCGTAGAGGCTGCCCTTGTCGCGGCGGTCGCCCGCGAGGCTCGACTCGGCCACCTCCACGATCAGCGCCAGGCGGGCCGGATGTCGGACCGGCTGCGCCTCGGGATTCCCCGGCACGACCGCAAGGTCCGGCTCGGGCTCGGACTCCTCGTCGAGGTCCACGGGCATCTGGGTACGGACAGTCCAGCCCGAACCCAGGGCGGCGCGGAGCCTGTGGTCCACGATGGCGAGCGCCCAGGCGTGACGGCGTCCCTGCGGCTCCGAGACCATGAGCTGTCCGCCGATCAGCTCGATGGGCTCCCCGGGCTGGAAGAAGCCGACCTCGATCAGCCGCTCGTACTCCGCGCGGGTCCACCGCCGCGGCCGGATCTCCGAGGTCGCCATGGTGTCGAGGCTATCCGGGGGCGCGGCAGGCGTCAATGTCCATTCCTGGACACGGGGGCCGCCGCTGGGTCAGCGCCGGAAGGCTTCGAGGCGGGGCAGGAGATCGCGGAGGAGGATGCGGCTCTTGAAGGGCAAGACGGCCGACGGCAGCGCGCCCGCCTCGAGGGCGAGGGATCGGCGCACCGCCACCAGGAGGTTCGGGGCCTTGACGCTCCTGAGCTTGCCGAGCTTGGCGGCGAGGTACTCGGGCGTCCAGTAGCCGACGATCTCCAGCGCCACCTCGGTGCCGTCGGCATGGGTGAAGACGAAGTCGGGGATGAGGAGGTTCCGGCCCGCCTCGATCACCGCGGCCTCGCGCCGGAGCCGCCAGCCCTCGCGCTCGGCGCCGAACTTCTCGGCCAGCGCGGCCTCCAGCGTGGAGTCGAAGAGCGTGGGGGCGGGGACGCGCGAGCGCAGGCCCTGGTCCGACGACAGCGCGAAGGTGAGCGGTCGCCAGCCCTTGCGCAGCTCGATGTCGGCGGCGAGCTGCCAGTCCCGAGCCTGGACGAGGGCGGCCAGGAACCGGGCGAAGTCCACCCCGTAGACATGCGTGTGGCGCAGGATGGAGTTGGGCCCATCGAACACGAAGCGGTATCCGCCCCCGGGCGCGGGCTCGATCCGGTGGAGGAGCCGGGACAGCCGCGCGTACTGGACGATGTGCCTGAAGTCGCCGCGGGCCTCGACTCTGACCTGCAGCGCTGAGTAGAGGAGGGCCTGGGCCTGGCCGAGGTCGTAGTCGGCGCGCAGGTCCTCGGCGGTGTAGCCGTCGGGAAAGGAGCGGAGCCGGTGGAACTCCGGGTAGTCGGCGTAGAGGAGGGCCGCCAGGTCCGCGTCCCGGGGCGGGCAGGCGCCGAACACCTCGGTGACGATGGGGGCCCGGTCCCCCGGGTCCAGCAGGGGATGCCGGGCCGCGGCCCGCGCGAACACGCCGACCCGCCGCTCGGCCTGCCCGCGGCCCCGCGGCCACTCATAGGTCGCCGCATCGTCGAGGAGCTGGACGACGGCCTCGACCCGATCGGGGCGCAGCCCCTCGAGGGCGGCGCGGGCGGCGTCGCGGAGGCGCCCGAGCCGCTCGCCCAGGGAGGCGCGGTAGACGGCGAGGGCCCGCTCGAGGTGGGGCCTGTCCTCGTCGGCCAGCCGATCAGAAGAGATCGAGCTGTTGCGCCTGTCCCAGTGATAGACGCGTTGCGGCCTTGTAAGCACCGGTCCGTCCCCGCCGGCGCGCGCGGGCCACGTCGGGCGTCTCCTGGAGCACCACCTCGTAGAGCCGCGCCGAGCGGTCGCCCGAGCGTCTGAGCAGCCGGCCGATGCGCTGCACGGCTTCCTTGACGCCCTTCTCGCCGCCGAGGACGACGCCCACCTTGAGGGCGGGGGCATCCCACCCCTCGTTGAGCACCTCGCAGGCGCAGAGGGCCCGGATCGTCCCCGCGGCGAAGGCGTCCAGCACCGCGTTGCGCTCCCGCTTGTCCGAGTGCGAGGTCAGGGCCGGGATGAGGAAGCGCGTCGAGACGTCCAGCGCCATGCGGTTGGACGCCGTGAAGATCACGCAGTGCTCCTTGGGATGCAGGCGCAGGATATCCTCCACCACGCGGAGCTTCTCCGCCGAGCGGTGGATCAGCGCGAGCTTCCGCCGGTAGGCGCGCAGCACCTCGCGGGCCTCGGCGTCGGTGCGGGACCGCCGCGTGAGGTCCGTCCACTGGAAGCCCGGCTCCTCCCGCCGCCGCTCGATGAGGTAGGCGCGGACCCGGCGGGAGAGCCGGTCGAACTCCTCCTGCTCCGCGCTCGCGAGATGGATCGGCACGCGGACCAGGCTGTAGTCGGCGAGGGTCTTGCCCCTGGCGGCGTCGATCTCCTCCCGGAAGACCGTGGGACCGATCAGCCCGTCGAGGAGGCGCTCGCGCCGGTCGGCCCGCTCGGGGGTGGCCGTGAGGCCCAGGCGCATGGGGGCGAGGCAGTCCAGCGCGCTCTCGGAGAGCGTCGCCCCGGGGAGATGATGGGCCTCGTCGAAGACGACGAGCCGATAGCGGTTGCCCATCTCCTTCATGTGGATGTAGGCGCTGTCGTAGGTGGTGACGGTGAGGGGCCAGATCTCCCGGCGCCCGTCGCCGAGCACGCCCGCGTCGAAGCCGAGCCCCTGGCGGATGCGGCGCTGCCACTGGTACATGAGGTCGCGGAGCGGCGCCACGACGAGGGCCGAGACGCGGTGGCGGGCGATGATGGACAGCGCGATCTCGGTCTTGCCGGTGCCCGTGGGCTTGACGATGACGCCGCGCCGGCCGGCCTCTTCCCAGGCGCGGATGGCCGCCTCCTGGTCCGGTCTCAGCGGCGGCAGCGCGGCGCGCAACGGCGGGCAGTCGAAGAAGCGCTCGGCCTGGTCCTCGAGCGAGAGGCGATAGGCGGCCGCGTCCTCGCGCAGGCGGGCGTGGTTGAGCGCCTCGGTGCGCCAGGCGCCCACCCGCTCGTCCCAGACGAGATAGGCCGGGACGCGCGCCGTCCGGGGCGCCTCCAGCCGCAGCGAGCCGCGGTCGAAGGAGAGCACGGCGCTGCTCTCGGGAGCGGCGGCGGCCGCCGGCAGGCGGCGCGAGGCCTTGCCGACTCGTGCCACGCCGTCCTCCTAGACCGGGGTCGCCTTCATCGTGAGCCCACGCGCATGCGCTCGATGGCGGCATTGGCCAGGCGGTCGGCGCGCTCGTTGAGCGGGTCGCCGGCATGGCCCGCGACCTTGTGCCACTGGACGTCGTGCCGCTCGGCCAGCGCCAGCAGCGCCTCCCAGAGGTCGCGGTTCTCCACGGGCTTCTTCTGCGCGTTCCTCCAGCCATTCTCGCGCCAGCGCACCCACCAGCGGTCGCGGAAGCAGTTGACCACGTAGGCGCTGTCGCTGTAGACGGCCACGCGGCGGCGGCCCGGGAGCGCGCGGAGCCCCTCGATGACGGCGGTGAGTTCCATGCGCTGGTTGGTGGAGGAGGGCTCGGCGCCGGACAGCTCGCGCTCCTTCCCGCCGTCGAGGATGATGGCGCCCCAGCCGCCGGGACCCGGATTGCCCAGGCAGGCGCCGTCGGTGTACAGCGTGATGCGGTCGGCGCCGGCCGCGGCGGGACTCAGGCGGGCCAGTAGAGGTACCGCCCGCAGGACTCGCAGGGGATCGGGGCGTTCTGCTGCTTGAGCTCCTGCAGGCGCTGCGGGGTGATGGTCATCCGGCAGCCGGAGCAGAGGTTGGGCAGCGTCACCACCGCCAGCGCGAGGCCCCCGCGGCCGCGGAGCAGCCGCTCGTAGTCGGCGATGACGTTGACCGGCAGCTCGCGGGCCACGCCGGTCCGCTCGCCCCGCACCACGGCCAGCTCGGCTTCCACCGCCGCCAGCTTGGCGCGGAGCGCCTTCTCCCCCGCCGCGCCCTGGGCCTCGGCGACCTTGAGCCGCCCCTCGGCCTCCTTGATCTCGGCGGCCAGGCGCTCGTGGCGCTCCATGAGCGTGAGGATCTCCTCCTCGATCCGGGCCTTCTGCTGCTTGACCTCCTCGATCTCGGTGAGGACGGCCGAGTACTCCTTGTTGGTCTTGACCTGGTAGAGCTGGGCCTCGAACTTCTGGCGCTTCACCTGCGAGTCGTCCAGGTCCTTCTCCCGGGCACGGGTCTCCTTGCGCGCGGCGTCCAGGCCGGCCCGGGCGGCCTCCACCTGCTTGCGCATCTCG
>MGBV01000227.1:0-15261 GCA_001788415.1 Candidatus Rokubacteria bacterium GWC2_70_16
CCGGGATCATGGTGAGGAAGATCCCGAAGAAGAGGACCGCCACCTCCACGATGGGGTAGCTCGTGAAGCCGTTGGCGCGGTGGACGTCCCGCGGCGTCCGCCACAGCGAGAGGCCGGCGAGCGCCACCATCGCGACCTCGCGCCATGGGGCGCGGAGGAAGGCCACGGACAGCACCACGCCGGCCAGGGGCAGCGCGTTGAGCCCGCCCCGGATGCGCAGCGGCTCGATGTCGGAGCGGTCCCGCTTCAGGGCCGGCAGCGACTCGCGCGCGTGGTGGACGGAGTCCCAGATGAAATAGGTCACCAGCAGGGCTCCCACGGCGATGAGCCAGGGAAGCCACAGCCGCAACGTCCACGTGAACGGGACCCCGCGCAGGTAGCCCAGGAAGAGCGGGGGATCGCCGAGGGGCGTGAGCAGACCGCCGATGTTGGAGACGAGGAAGATGAAGAAGATCACGGTGTGCCTGACCCGCTTGCGCTCCCGGTTGGTCTGGAGCAGGGGCCGGATCAGCACCATCGAGGCGCCGGTAGTCCCGATGACGGAGGCCAGCACCGCCCCCGTCGCGAGGAAGGCCGTGTTGGTGCGCGGGGTCGCCTCGAGGTCTCCCCGCAGCAGCATGCCTCCCGTGATCGCGTAGAGGCTCGCGAGCAGGATCAGGAAGGACACGTACTCCTCGGCCGTGGCCACCAGCGCGTGAGGCTCCCGCGTCAGGTACAGGACGAGCACGGGGGCGCCGAGGGCGCAGGACAGCAGCAGCTTGTTCCGGTTGTGCTCCCACCAGTGGGGCACCCAGAGCGGACAGATGGCGATGGCCAGGAGCATCCCGGCGAATGGCAGGACCCACGCGAGGGGCAGCGCCACGGTTGTCATGGAGCGCCCGGGGCCCCGCGCCGGGGCCGTGAGGAGGAGCAGGCTGTCGTCATCGAGAGCGCCTCCGGGGACCCGGGGTCATGCCCAGAGGGCCGTCCAGATCGCGAGGGTGAAGGCCAGCGCCGTCAGGGCCACGACGGCCGTCGCCGCGAGGGCGTGCGCTCTCCGCTCCACGCGCCCATCGCCGTGGCCGAGGGCGAGGGCCGCCAGGGAGCCGCCGACGAAGCCTCCCGCATGCGCGAAGTTGTTCACCCCGGGCATGAGGAAGCCCATGATGAAGAGGATCACGGCCCACTGCCAGTACTGCCGGAACACCGCCATCCCGAAGAGGCCCCCGCGACTTCGGCCGTACACCGCCATGGCGCCCAGCAGCCCGAACACCGCTCCGGAGGCGCCGATGGTCGTGCCCACACCGGCCCAGTTGGAGAGCACGAAGCCGAGCACCCCGCCCCCCGTGAAGATCAGGACGAGGCGGGAGCGCCCGTACGCCTGCTCGACGGCCGGGGCCAGCTGGTGGATCCAGAGCAGGTTGAAGGCGATGTGCAGCAGGCTGCCGTGCAGGTAGGCGGCCGTGAGCAGTGTCCACCAGTGCCCGAGCTGCCAGGGGTACGCGCCCGTCATGCCCAGCGCCAGGAGCGCCGCTCCGCTCGGCGACAGGAGATCGAAGAGGCCCCGGGGGCGCAGGGCGGCGGCCGGGTCCACCAGGATCGCGGCGGCATACGCCGCGACGCAGACGACGGTGACGATGCGGGCGAAGTCCAGGCGGCCCGTCAGCCGCCCGAGCCAGGGGCCGAATCCCCAGAGCCCGGGGTTCCTCCCCCCGCAGTAGAAGCAGACGGGGGCGTCCACCCGGTTGAGCTTGCCGCAGGCGTAGCAGAGGGCCGAGCCCGACCTCTTGCGGAGCACGGGCGTCAGGAGCGCCCGCGCGGGGAGTCGAACGGAGCCTCGCGCGCGAGGCGCTCGAGCAGGGCCTCACGATGGCTCTCGAAGGCGCGCCGGCGCTCCCGGGGAACGGACGCGCCGGGGACGAACTTCTCGGCGAGCGGGTTCACGAACCGCCCCTGCTTCGCGATGCGGTAATCCAGGTGCGGGCCGGTCGAGAGCCCCGTGGAGCCCACGCGCCCGATCACCTGGCGCTGGCGCACGCGCTCGCCCGGCCGGACCAGCGCCGCGGACAGGTGGTTGTACATCGTCTCGTAGGCGCGCGCGTGGCGGATCGCCACGCTGATGCCGTTTCCGCCATTCCACCCGGCGCTCCCCACGACGCCCTCGGCGACCGCGCGCACGGGCGTCCCGGCGGGGGCGGCATAGTCGATGGCCAGGTGAGGGCGCATGCCTCCCAGGATCGGGTGCTGGCGGGCGTGGGAGAACCCCGAGCTGATTCGGGTGAAGTCCAGCGGTGCCCGCAGGAACATCTTCCGGACCGCGCGCCCCGCGCCGTCGTAGTACAGCGTCCGGCCGTGTCCGTCGGCGAAGCCGACGACCGTCAGGATCGGCCGTCCGGCCGTCGCGTACTGGGCGGCGAGGATCTCTCCGTCGCCGAGGAGCTCGCCCGCCGCGTAGCGCTTCTCCACCAGGAGCCTGAAGCGATCTCCTGGGAGCGAGTCGGCGGCGAAGTCGAAATCCCACTCGAAGAGGCTCACGAAGGCGGCCGTGAACGAGGCGTGCTCGCCCAGGCGCTCCATGCTCGCGAAGAGCGAGTCCTCGAGCCGGCCGGCGACCGCGACGACGCGGCGCTCCACCGGCGTCCGCACGGTCTCGAGCGTCCACCCGTCCGCCTCCGGCGTGAGCTCGTGGCGCTCCGCGGGTGAGCGCCGGTAGGTGACGCCGACCGTCTCGCCGGGCGTCGCGCGCGCGACCAGGAGCCGCTCCCCGGGGCGCAGCCGTCTCGGGTCCACTGCGCGCCGAAGCGCCGCGATCATCTGGAAGGCATCGGTCCGGGCCACGCCGCTGCGGAGAAGCGCTGCCTCGAGGGTCTCGCCACGACGCAGCACGGTTTCGCTGACGGTGGGAGGCGGCGCGCCGGGACGTCCCGGCGCCGCCATGGCAACGGGGCGCGGATCGACGAGAGAGGTCGGCAACCCCGTCACGGAGGCGGCGACGAGAGCGAGCATTGCCAGCGCCGGGGCGAGACGCCGCATAGGCCGTTACCTTACCAGATGAGCCGCCGGCGGCTCAAATCCAGCCGGCCGCTGGCGCCTCACGCCCCGAACTTCGTGAGCCGGAGGGCGTTGGCCATCACGAGCGGCATGAGATCCTGCGCGGGGAGGAGCCCCAGCGTCCCGGCCGCGCAGGCCCGCTCGGTGAAGTGCCGGACCGGGTCGGCGCCGCAGTACTGGCTCCAGATGAGCGCCGGCACCGGCTGCCAGCCGTGCCCCTTGAGGACGGAGGGGGTCGCGTGATCCCCGGAGACCACGAGCACGTCGGGCCGCAGCGCGAGGATGTCGGGCAGTTGCGCGTCGAAGCGCTCCAGCGCCGCGACCTTGGCGTCGAAGTCGCCGTCCTCGCCGGCCTTGTCCGTGTCCTTGTAGTGCAGGAAGAAGAAGTCGTACGCGCTCCAGTGCTCCCGCAGCGTGGCGACCTCGTCGGCGAAGGTCGTGCCCGTCGCGAGCACCTCCATCCCCACGAGGCGCGCCAGTCCCCGGTACATGGGGTAGGCGGCGACGGCGGCGGCCCTGAGGCCGAAGACCTCGGGGAAGCGGGGCAGGGCGGGCTGGCTGTCGAAGCCCCGCAGCAGCACCATGTTCGCCGGGGCGGCGTCCGCCAGGAGCGGGCGCGCCGCCGCCACGAAGCGGTTCACGAGGCCGGCGGTCTTCTCGGCCTCGGGCCCGAGCGCGCGGGCCTCGAGCGCCGGGACGCCGAGCCCCTGCGGGTCCGTCTCGGAGACGCGGCCGGAGAGGCCCGGTCCCCGCAGCACGAGGACGAAGCGGTGCTCCTTGACCGGCTCCACCAGCACCTCGACGCCCTCCAGACGGATCTGGCGCAGTCGCTCCACGAGGCGCACGCACACGTCGGTCTGGATGCGTCCGGCCCGGCGGTCGGTGATGCGGCCGCCGCCATCCACGCTGCAGAAGTTCCCCCGCGCCGCGACGTCGCCCGGGTGCAGCGCGAAGTCGATGCCGAGCGCCTCGAGCACGCCGCGCCCCACGAGATAGCGCAGGGGATCGTAGCCGAAGAGCCCCAGGTGGCCGGGCCCACTGCCGGGCGTGATGCCCGGGCCCACGTGGCGGATCAGTCCGCAGGCCGAGCGCGCCGCCAGCGCGTGGAGATTCGGGAGGCGCGCGACCGCCAGCTCGCTCTGCCCGGTCCCGGGGCGAGGCAGACCGCCCAGGCCGTCCAGCGAGCACAGCACGATCTTGGTGGAGTGGTTCACCACCAGCGTGCGCAGCAGGTCGAGATCCATGGCGCGCCCCGGCTCAGGCGTCCTTCACCGGGTTCTCGAGGACGCCGAGCCCCGTGATCGAAAGGCGCACCGTGTCTCCGGGCTGCAGCGCGATGGGCGGCTTGCGGGAGAAGCCGACCCCGGCGGGGGTCCCCGTGGCGATGAGGTCGCCCGGCGAAAGCGTCATGATGCTCGACAGGTACTCGATGAGGTAGCCGATGTCGAAGATGAAGTTCCGCGTGGTCCCGTCCTGCATGAGGGTGCCGTTGACCCACGCCTTGAGCTCGAGCACGTGCGGGTCGGGGATCTCGGCAAGGTCGGCAATGTACGGGCCCACGGGCGCCAGCGTGTCGCCGATCTTGCCGGAGGCCCACTGGCTCGTGTGGAACTGGAAGTCGCGCGCGCTCGCGTCGTTGACGATGGTGTAGCCGTAGACGTACTCGAGGGCCTGGGCCCGCGGCACGTGCCGGGCGGTGCGCCCGATGACGACGCCCAGCTCCACCTCCCAGTCGAGCCTCGTCTCGCCCCGCGGCCGCAGGATGGGCTCGCCCGGGTCGAGGATGGCATTGGCCCACTTGGGGAAGATCGGCGGCTGCTTCGGCACGGGGGTGCCCCCCTCGGCGGCATGGTCCCGGTAGTTGAGGCCGATGCAGATGAACTTGCCGGGGTCCGCGATGGGCGCGTGCAGCCGGACCGACGCGGCCGGGTGGGACACCGGGTCGAAGCCTCCCGCCCGGGTCGCCTCGATCATCCGGGCGAGCATGTCCTGGCTGGCGACGCCACCCTCGAGGAAGCCGCGCGTGCTCTGCGGGAACAGGACGGCGGCGATGGCCGCGGCCCGCACCACGCCCTGGCCGCGGAGGTAGGCGGTGCAGCTGGCGGCCAGGTCCACGACGCGGTCCGGGCCCAGGAAGCAGCCGAGGCGGGGGGCATGGCCGGTCCGGGAGAAGCGGACGAGCTTCATGGGCGCACGACCTGTCTCACGATCCGGCGGAACTCCCTGTCGTCGAGGAGGCCCTTCTTCTTCAGGGAGGCGGTCTTGACCCGCGCGAGGATGTCGTTGACCTGGTCCTCGGTGGCCTTGACGCGGATCCGCTCCAGGTGGATCCGGATGGAGTCGAGGCCGCTGTTCTTCCCCAGCACCACGCGTGGCATCCTTTGTCCCACCAGCTTCGGGTGGAACGGGAACACCTCCAGGAAGTGGTCCTTGCCCGCGTTCTTGTACCAGCTGGCGATGATCCCGGACTCGATGTCGAAGAGCATGTCCCCCACGATCTGCCGGTTCGAGGGCATCGCGAGCCCGGCGATCTTGCGCACGTACCGGGACAGCTTGGTGAGGCGCTCCGTCTTGATGCCCGTGTCCACGCCGTACATGGTGAGGAGAGCCAGGAGCGTGTCCTCGGTGGGCGCATTCCCGGCGCGCTCCCCGATGCCGGAGATGGTGGAGTGGATCACCTCGGCGCCCTCCGCCACCGCGATCACCGTGTTGGCCACGCCCATGCCGAAGTCCATGTGGAAGTGCGTTTCCAGCGGCTTCTTGATCCGCTCGCGGGTGTGGCGCACGAAGTAGCGGACGGCGTGCGGCGACAGCACGCCGAAGGTGTCTACCAGGGCCAGGGCGTCCATGTGCCCCTGGGTGGCCACCTGCTCGATGATCTTCAGGTACCAGCTCATCTCGGCCCGGGAGGCGTCGATGGGGAAGAACACCACGTAGAGCCCCTGCGACTTGGCGTACTGCGTGGCCTCGATGCTGGTCTCGATGGCGTGATCCAGGGTCCACTTGTAGGCGTACTGGATGATGTGCTCGCTGGAGGGGACCTCCATCACGATGCCCTTCACCCCCGTGTCCACCGACCGCTTCACGTCCTCCTTCATGCAGCGGGAGAAGGCGAAGATCTCGGCGGGCAGGTTCCGCTTCACCATCTCCTTGATGGCCCGGGCATCCCCCGGGGAGACGGCCGGCATGCCGGCCTCGATCCGGTGCACCCCCGCCTCGGCCAGCATGGTGGCCAGGCGCACCTTCTCGGCCGGGGTGAACTCCACGCCGGCCTGCTGCTCGCCGTCGCGCAGGCACACGTCGTGAAACTTCACCCGCTTCGGGAACTGCGTCCCCTGCATCACCTCGTGGTCGAAGTTCCAGGGGCTCACGAACCACCGGTCCGTCTGCCAGGGCGTCAGATTGGCCGCCATCCTCGTTCCTCCTTTGCAGAGCGCTCGGCTCCGAGCCTCACACCCGCTCGTCATCTCGCTTCCTCGTGGGCCGCCGGCTCCATCCGGTCGGGCGCCCCGCGCGTTGCTCGACCCGCCCGAGGATCTGCCCAAAGCGGCTCCGCGTCAAGCGCTTCTCCGCGCCCAGATCGCGTGTCAACGACACGGGGATCTTGACGGGCCCGAAACCCTTGAGAGCGCGGCATTTCCCCTGCTATAGTGGCGCCTGCACGCGCGTGTCGGGCCCGGCCCGACCCGACCCACGGAGATCTCCCGGAGGCAGAGGGGAGGAGCACCGATGACGGAGCGGGAGCCCCAGGATTACTTCCAGTGGACCGCGGCCCTCTTCGACCGCGCCCGCATCTTCGACAAGCCCGAGGCGCTGCGCGGGATCCGGGTGCTCGAGTTGACGACGCTGGTCCTGGGGCCCACCACCGCCGACTTCCTGGGCGAGCTGGGGGCGGAGGTCGTCAAGGTGGAGCTGCCTCCGGGCGGCGACACCATGCGCTACGTGACCCCGGAGGCCATGTACTGGCAGAACGCCTCGATCGGTTTCTTCCCCGAGAACCACTCCAAGTACCACATCGGCATCGACCTGCACGCGGAGGAGGGCAAGTCGCTCTTCAGGCAGCTCGCCGCCAGGTCGGACATCATGGTGGAAAACTTCCGCGCGGGGACGCTGGACAAGTGGGGGGTGGGCTACCGTCAGCTGCGCGAGATCAGCCCGCGGCTCATCTACGTCGCCGACTCGGGCTTCGGCCAGTGGGGCCCCTTCTCCCAGGGGCGCGCCTCCTATGACGCCGTGGCCCAGACCGTCTCCGGCATGATCGGCATCACGGGCTTTCCCGGGCGCCCCCCCATCCTCTGCGGCATGTTCATCGGCGACTGGTTCGGGGGGCTCATGGCGGCCACGGCGGCCCTGGTCGCCCTCCATCACAGGGACCGGACAGGCGAGGGGCAGCTCATCGACTTCGCGCAGAGCGAGGGGCTCATCCGGACGCTGGACTGGACCTGGGTCCGGCACGGGCTCACCGGGCAGGATCGGGGTCCTGTGGGCAACCGCGACGAGGCGCTGGTGCCGGCCGACATCTTCTCCACCCGCGACGGCTACGTGGCCGTGGCGGCAGCGCGCGACGCGGAGTTCACGGGGCTCTGCGAGGCCATGGGCGAGCCCGGCCTGGCCACGGACGTGCGCTACGCCACGCTCCCCGAGCGGCAGAAGCCCGAGCACATGACGGCGCTGCTCGACCGCATCCGCCTCTGGGCCGGCAAGCTCGCCCGCGCCGAGGTGGAGGCCGCCGGCGCCCGGCACGGCTTCGCCGCCGTCCGCGTCGCCACCGCCAGGGACAAGTTCGAGGACGACCATCTGCGCGCCCGGGGCTCGGTCTGGGAGTACGAGGACCCGCTGTATGGCAAGATGGTGGAGCAGGGCCCGGCGGCCAAGCTCTCGGAGACGCCGGCCCGGATCAAGTGGGCGGCCAAGCCCGTGGGCTGGCACAATCAGGACGTGCTGAATCGCCTGCTGGGGCTGTCGCCGTCGGCCATCGCGGCGCTCCAGGAGCGGAAGGTCATCGGGCAGTGGGCCGACAGGAACGGCGCCCGGCCGCCCGCCGAGTGGACCGGAGGGTCGCGGATATGACCGATACCGCCCACGGCACGAGTTGGCCCCAGTTCGCCAGGGACCTCACGGATCCCGGGCGCGCTCACGAGAAGCCCGAGGCCCTCGACGATCTCCGCGTCCTCGATTGCTCCAGCGGCAACTTCGCCGCCCTCTTCGCCTCGTCCATCCTGGCCGAGTTCGGCGCCGAGGTCATCCGCGTGGAGCCGCCGGCGGGTGACGTGGCGCGCCTCTTCTCTCCGGGCGGGGTGAAGCACCGCGGCACGGGGCTCGCCTATCTCGTCGAGGCGCGCAACAAGCGGCACATCACGCTGGACCTCCGCAGCGAGCAGGGGCGGCTCCTCCTGGCCCGCCTGGCGCGCCACGTGGACATCGTGATCGAGAGCGAGCTACCCGGCCAGATGGACGCCTGGGGCATCGGCTACCGCCAGCTCTCGGTGCTGAACCCGCGGCTGATCTACCTCGCCGTCTCCACCCACGGCCAGTTCGGGCCGCGCGCGGCCCGGGCCATGCCCGACTACGACATCACCGCCCAGGCGATGTCGGGCGTGCCCTACGTGACCGGGGAGGCCGAGGGCTCGGGGCCCGCCGAGTCCTCGGTGCCCACCCGGCAGGGCAACTGGGCGGCCTGGTACGTGGGAGGGGCCTTCGGGGTGCTGGCCGCGCTGGCGGCGCTGCACTGGCGGGTCGCGAGCGGGCGGGGCCAGCTCATCGACCTCACGCCCGGCGAGGCGGAGATGCGCCTCTCCGACGTCGGCGTGCTCTGGTACCACGCCTACCAGCGCATCCACGAGCGGGTGGGGGACCTCCACATCCAGGTCTTCCCGTACACGCTTGTCAAGACCCGGGACTCCTACGCCTTCGTGGCGGGCTTCTCCGACATCAACTTCGCGGGCCTCACCAACATCATGGAGCGCCCCGACCTGAAGGAGCGCTTCGCCACCACGCGGGACCGGATCCTGAAGGCGCGGGAGCTCCACCAGGAGCTGGAGCGCTGGTCCGCCGACCTGACGGCGGAGGAGATCCTGACCCGCTTCCAGGACTACATGACCCACAAGCGCGGCCCCGGGACCGTGGCCACGGCGCGGCTCAACCGGCCGCAGGACGTGCTCGGGGAGGCCCACTGGTGGGAGCGCGGCGTGCTCCGGAAGGTGGACGACCCCGACTACGGGGAGCTGCTGCTGCAGGCGCCGCCGTGGAAGCTGTCCCGGACGCCGCCCCGCATCAAGTGGGCGTGCCGGCCGGTGGGCGCGGACAACGAGCTCATCTACCTCAAGTACCTGGGCCTCGGCAAGGGCGACCTCCAGGCCCTGCGCGCCGCCGGCGCGATCTAGGCGATGACAGCCCTTTTGACAGGAGACATGACCATGCACACTTGGCGCTACGCGAAGACGCTCCGCTGGATGGCCGCCGGGCTGGCCTTCGTCACCCTCCTGGCCGGGCCCTTCGCCTCGTGGACCGCGCTGGCCCAGCAGGCGCCGGCCGGCCTGGAGCCCAGCGAGGCCCAGAAGACGGGGGCCGCCCTGATGAACGTGTTCCACGTGCCCGGCAAGGTGATCGTCTGCACCCTCGGCACGGCCGGCACCATCGGGCTCCTGGTGCTCACGCTCGGCAGCGCGTACCGCCGCGCGGCCGACGTCTTCGAGGAAGGCTGCGGCGGCGACTGGGTCATCACGGGGGAGCATCTCAGCGGGAAGATCCAGCGCAAGGGCGACCTCGACTAGTGCCGGGCCAACGAACTTCGCCATACTTCGTTCTCGGTCGGCGCGGGCGCTCAACGTACATCCAGGTACGCCTCGCGCCCGCGCCTCCCTCGGGCCTCGTCTGGCTCGTTCCTTGGCCCGGCACGGTGCGGTGGCCCGCGTGGAGCGGGCGAGACTCGTCGGAGGCGCGCTAGGAGCCCCATGGGTCGGATCCCCGCCTCGTACCTGCCGCCGCGCGAGCTGTGGCCGCAGCGCATCTACACGCTGCCCGAGCACGCCACCTACCCCGGGCTCCTCAACTCCACCGAGGAGCTGGTGGACCGCCACGTGGCCGAGGGGCGGGGCGACCGCCCGGCGATCCTCTTCGAGGGCCAGACGATCACGTACCGGGCGCTGGCGGCCTCCGTCAACAGGGTCGGCGGCGCGCTCCGGGCCCTGGGGATCGAGGAGGAGGACCGCGTGCTGCTGCGCTCGCCCTCCATTCCGCCCGCGCTGGTGGCGAACTTCGCCGTGCTCAAGCTCGGCGCCGTGATCGTGCCGACGTCCCCGCTGTTCTCCCGGACCGAGATCGCGCACGTGGCGGGGCTCACCGAGGCCGTGGCGCTCGTCGTCGCCGCCCCGCTCCTGGACGAGGTGGAGGCGGCGCGGGCCGAGCTCAAGACGGTCAAGCACGTCATCGTGATCGGCGGGGATGCGGCGGAGCTCAAGGCCAGGGGCTATGTCCCGTACGGGGAGCTGGTGGCGCGCGGCTCGGAGAGCCTCGAAGCCGTGCGCCGCGACCGCATGGCCGTCTCCGTTCTGCTCTTCACCTCGGGGACCACGGGGCTCCCCAAGGGCACGGTCCATTTCATGGAAGAGGCGCTGAGCGTGCCGGATGGCTTCGGCCGCCACGGCTGGGGGGTGACGGCCGACGACGTGATCGGCGGGCCCGCGCCCCTGTCGCTGGCCGCCGGCTACTCGACCCAGGCGGTGATCCCCTTCCGCTTCGGCGCCGCGGCCTCGCTCCTGCCGCGCTTCACGCCCGAGGGCATGTTCGAGCAGATCCAGAAGCACCGGATCACCATCGTGTCCATCCTGCCCACGGCCTACCGGAAGATGCTCCAGGTGCCGGACGCGCGGCAGAAGTACGATCTCTCCTCCGTGCGCGTCTGCACCGGCGGGGGGGAGTCCCTGGGCGCGGAGACCTACCGCGCGTGGAAGGAGATGTTCGGGCACGAGATCTATGAGGGGCTCGGCACCACCGAGATGATGTACGTGTTCATCTCCTCGGCCGTCACGCGGCGCGTGAAGCCGGGGGCCATCGGCCCCGCGGTGCCGGGATACGAGCTGCGCGTGGTGAGCGAGGAGGGCGCGGACTGCCGGCCCGGCGAGCCCGGGCGGCTCCTGGCCCGCGGGCCGACGGGCACCGTGTACTGGCGGGACGAGGAGAAGCAGAAGCAGGCCGTCTGGAACGGCTGGTGCCGCGCCGGGGACTTCGTCACCATGGACGAGGACGGCTACATCTGGTTCCTCTCGCGCGAGGACGACCTCATCAAGTCCTCCGGCTACCGCATCGGGCCCGAGGAGATCGAGGAGACCCTCTCTCTCCACCCGGCCGTCGCCGACTGCGCGGTGATCGGCGTGCCCGACGCCGTCCGCGGCCAGAACACCTGCGCGTATGTGGTCCTCAGGCCGGGGGTGCCCCCCGGCGCAACCCTCGGGGGGGAGCTGATCGAGTTCTGCCGGGACAGGCTCGCCGTCTACAAGCTGCCGCGCGCGGTGGAGTTCGTCCCGACCCTGCCGCGCGCCCCGGGCCCGGCGGGCCCCGGTACCGGCAAGCTCCTGCGGCGCCTCCTGCGGGACAAGCTCAGGTAGTGCCCCGGGCCGGACGCTGGGCCGCCCCGGCGCTCTTCCTGCTGCTCCTCGCGGGCTTCGCGGCCGGCATCTGGGGCAGCTACCGTGCCGTGTTCCCGGGGCGGGGACTGTACCGGGTGACCGGCGTGCTCGAGGCCCGCTGGGGCGAGGCCATGATCCTGGTCAAGCACGACGCCGTGCCGGGGCTGATGGACGAGATGCCCTCGATGGCCTTCATGGTCGAGTCGCGGGAGCTCCTCGATCGGGCCGGGGTCCTCCCGGGGGACCGCATCCGCTTCACCGTGCGCCAGATGCCGGACCGGCTGCTCGTGGTGGAGATCCAGAAGCTGCGGTGACGGCTTCCCTTCTAGCAGAAGTGCGGCGGGGCTGTCCAGGGAAAGCCGAGGTCAACGCCGCCCGAGCGCGCGCAGGTGGCGGACAAGCCCCTGCACTTGCTCGTCCGACAGGTGGAACCCGAAGGCCGGCATCCCCGGCTTCCCGAGCTCCGCGCCGCCGCGCTTGATCACCTCGCGAAGGTACTCGTCGGAAAGGCTGTCCATGATCCGCGGATCGGCCAGGTTCCCCGGCTGGATCAAGAGGAGGGTCGCCCGCCAGGAGCCCTGGCCGCCGGCACCGTGGCAGCTCGCGCAGTGGGTGAGGTAGAGGCGCTGGGCGGGGGTTGCCGTCCGGGGGATCGGATGGGGCAGGAAGAGCGCGGCCGCGAGGCTTCCGGCCAGAAGCAGCAGCGCCGGGGCTGCGATGACGAGCATCCACTTGCGCCTCATCGGGCGGCCGTCCCGAGCTCGAGGAGCGTCTGCTGGAGCCGCCGGTCTTCCAGGAGCGCGGGGCCGGGCCCGCTGAGCGCCACCTGCCCGGCCTCCAGCAGGTAGGCGCGCGTCGCCAGCCGCAGGAGCCGGCGCACGTGCTGTCCGGCCGCCAGGATCGTGATCCCCTCCGAGGTGATGGCGTGCACCGCCTGGCAGAAGCGGTCCGTCACGCTGCGTGCCAGCCCGAGGAAGGGATCGTCGAGGCAGAGGAGGCGGGGCCGGGCCATGAGGCCGCGCGCCAGCGCCAGCATCTGCTGCTCCCCTCCGGAGAGGACGCGCGCCGGCGCGCCGTGCTTGTCCTGCAGGATCGGGAAGAGGCGCAGGATGGTGCGCAGCGTCTCCTCGCGGCGCGCGCGCGGCGCCGGGAGGAAGGCGCCGAGCTCCAGGTTCTCCCGGACGGACAGCGGGCCGAAGAGGCGCCGCCCCTCGGGGATCAGGGTGAGCCCGCGCGCGGCGATGGCCCAGGGGGGCAGCCCGTCGATCCGCTCCCCGTCCAGCGCGATCTCCCCGCTGGCGAGGGGCAGGAGCCCCGCGAGCGCCTTCATGAGGGTGGACTTCCCGGCGCCGTTGGGGCCCACGAGGGCGACGAACTCGCCCGCGCGCACCTCGAGCGACAGGCCGCGCAGCACGGTGAGATCGCCGTAGCCGGCATGGACGTTCCGGACGCTCAGCAGGAGCGGGGCCGGCACGCTATTATTCCTCTTCGCCCATATAGGCGGCGGCGACCCGGGGGGAGGCGAGCACGGCGGCGGGGGGCCCGTCCGCGACGATCTGGCCCTGGTCCAGCACGAGCATCCGGTTCGCGACCCGCGCGAGGAGCCCGAAGGAGTGCTCCACGGCGAAGATGGTCGTGCCGCGCTCGCGTAGCCGAGCGTAGAAGAGCAGCACCTCCTCGCGCCCTTTCGGCGACAGCCCCGAGGCCAGCTCGTCCAGCAGGAGCAGCGCCGGGCGGCTCGAGAGCGCCATGGCCAGCTCGAGCCGCTTCATCTCGCCCAGCGAGAGCGCCGCGGCGCGCGCGCCGGCCTTGTCGCCGAGCCCCACGAGCGCCAGCAGCCGCTCGGCCTCGGCGCGGCGGTCGGCCGCCCGGCCGTAGCGCTGGCGGTGCCGGAAGGTCACGCCCACGAGCACGCTGTCGAGCGCGGTGAGCCCGGCGAAGGGGCGCGGGATCTGGAAGGTGCGGCCGATGCCGAGCCGGCCGGCTACCCAGGGCGGCCCGCCCGTGATCCGCTCCCCGCGGAACCACACTTCCCCCGAGGTGGGGCGCCGGAGCCCGCCGAGCACGTCGAAGAGCGTGGATTTCCCGGACCCGTTGGGGCCCAGCAGCCCGACCACCTCGTGCTCCTCCAGGGCGACGTCCACGCCGCGGAGCGCGGAGAGCCCGCCGAAGGCCACGCTCAGGCCGCGTCCCTCAAGGATGGGCACGGTGCCCGCCCCTCCGGAGGCCGGCGAGGCCCCCGGGCAGATAGAGGATGACGGCGATGAGCGCCAGCGCGTAGCCGACCTGGTGCAGGGCGGGCAGGAGCGGGTGCAGCACCAGCTCGCTCACGAGGTAGAGCGCGATGGCCGCGGCGGCGGGGCCCAGGAGGGTGTGGAGCCCGCCGACGGTGGCCATGACCAGCGGCAGGAACGAGTAGTGGCGGTTGAAGACGAGATCGGGCTCCACCACGCGCACCGTGTGGGCGTAGAGCCCGCCGCAGAGCGCGGTGACCAGGCCCGAGAGGGCGAAGGCGAGCAGCGTCCAGGGCAGGGGGCGCAGGCCCAGCACGCTCGCGCGCTCCTCCTCCTCGCGCACGGCCGCGAAGGCGAGCCCCACGCGACTCCCGCGGATCAGCGCGAAGAGCCCGAGCGTCGCGCCCAGCAGCGCCAGCGCGAGGTAATAGGCCCCGGCCCGCCCTTCGGTGAGCACGCGCGGCCATCCGCGCAGGACGGGCAGCGCGGGGATGCCGACCAGCCCCGCGCCGCCCCCCGTGACATCGCTCCAGTGCAGCGCCAGCCCTCTCAGCAGCTCCGCGCAGGCGAGCGTGCCCAGCGCGAGATAGGCGCCGCGCAGCCGGATGGACAGGAGCCCCGCCCCGGCGGCGCCCCCCGCGCCCACCAGCCCTCCGAGGGCGATGGCGGCCCAGGGCGACAGCCCGCCGAGGGAGGCGAGCGCCGCGCCGTAGGCGCCCAGTCCGAAGAAGGCGGCGTGGCCCAGGGAGATCGGCCCTGCATAGGCCAGCAGGTTCCACGCCGAGGCCACCGCGGCGTAGAGAAAGGAGGTGGAGAGCAGGAAGAGGTAGTACGGATGGAAGCCGAGCGCCGGGGGCAGCGCCGCGAGGAGCGCGGCGCCGAGAAGCGCCCCGAGCCCGGCACGCATCAGTGCGCCAGCCCGCGGGCCAGGCCGCCCGATCGCGCCAGCAGCGAGCCCAGCAGCATGAGGGCCACGACGGGCTCGCGCCATCCCGGCCCCGACCAGGCGACGGTGAGCGACTCGATGATGCCCAGGAGCACGCCTGCTCCGAGCACGCTCCTGAGCCGCCCGACTCCCGCCCAGATGGCGAGGACAATGGCCATGAGGGTCAGGTCCACGCCCGCGGCCGGATGGACATAGTGCAGTGTCGCGAAGAGCACTCCCGTGGCGCCCGAGAGCCCGAGGGCCAGGACGAAGGTGCCGCGCCGGGCCCGCTCCACATCGATGCCGACGAGGGCGGCGGCCTGGGGATCGACGCTCGTGGCGCGGACGGCCTGGCCCCAGCGCGTGCGGGTGAGCCCGACCCAGAGCAGCCCGACCGCCGCCAGCGCCGCCGCGGCGGCGAGGACCCGGCCGCCGCCGAGGTGGA
>MGBV01000227.1:15267-19594 GCA_001788415.1 Candidatus Rokubacteria bacterium GWC2_70_16
CCAGCGGGAGGCTCGCGCCCAGCGTCCCGTCCGCGATCAGCCGATACTCGCCGCGCCAGACGGCGCGCATGACCGTCTGGACCAGCAGCGACAGCCCGAAGGTGAGGACCAGGCTCGAGAGCTCTCTCGGCTCGGCCGTGCGGCGCAGCAGCCACTGCCAGACGAGCGCCGCCGGGCAGAGCGCCGCCGCCGCCACGGGCAGCAGCAGGACGGGATGAAGTCCCGTCGCGGCCCAGACCGCGTAGCCCACGTAGCCGCCCAGGACCACCAGATCGCCGTGCGCGAGGTTCAGCGAGCGGCTCACCCCGAGGATCATGGAGAAACCGAGCGCCATGAGCGCGTAGAAGCACCCCAGCAGGGCGCCGGAGACCAGCGCCTGGAGCAGCGAGGCCAGCGACAGGGTGGGAGCTCCTCGGGTGTCGTAGAATGGGAACGAAGCCCCCAGATAGTAGCGTCCGGAAAACCCAAGGTCAAGGAGGCTCCGGGGCGATTCCATGCCGAGACTCTACGTGGCGACGCTGGGCAAGGGGCTCCTCAGGAGCGACGACCTCGGCGCGAGATGGACCGGGGAGCCGGGGCTTCCGGCCTCCGCGCGCCTGTACTCCCTCTGCGCCGCCCCCGGGGAGCTCCTGGTGGGGGGCGACGGGCGCGTCTACCGCTACAGTGAGCGCGCGTGGAGCGAGCTCGCGCTGCCGGCGCCCGACGCGCAGGTGTGGGCGCTCGCCGCGATGGACGGGGTCATCCTTGCCGGCACGCGGCCCCTCGGGCTTTTCCGCTCCGATGACGGCGGCCGCCGCTGGGAGCCCATGACCTTTGACTTGCCCGAGGTGGGCGAGCCGCAGCCGGAGGCGAGGCGAGCGGATACGGGAGTTCCCCGAGCGGAGCGAGGCGAGCCGCAGCCGGAGGCGAGGCGAGCGGATATGGGAGTTCCCCGAGCGGAGCGAGGCGAGCCGCAGCCCGCAGTGCGAGGCGCAGCCGAAGGCGAGCCGAGCGATGCAGAGTGGGAAGCGCGAAGCGCGCCGAGGCGGCTCACCGCGCTCCTGCCGAACCCCTGGGTCCCGGGCGAGGTGTGGGCGGGCGTCGAGGCCGGCGGGGTCTTCGCCAGCGTCGACGGCGGGGGGACGTGGAGCGCGGCCAACGAGCAGCTCCCGTCGCTCGACATCCACGGGCTGGCCTGGTCCTCGGGCGGGATGCTGCTGGCCGCGACCCCGTGCGGCGTCGCCTCGTGGCGGAGCGCGCGCTGGATGGAGGGCGTGTTCCACTCCGCCGACCGCTACTGCCGCGCGCTGGCGCCCCGCCCCGACGACCCGTCCACGCTCTACTGCGGCTTCGGCGACGGCCTGCCGGGCACGCGCGGGGGCATCGCTGTCTCCGCCGACGGCGGCCGCTCCTGGCGCCCCTCGGGGGGCGTGCCCGGCGGCGACAGCACGATCTGGTCGGTGGCCACGGCGCCGGACGCGGCGGGTCTCGTGCTGGCCTGCTCCATCTCGGGAACAGTCCTCGTGAGCCTGGACGCCTGCGCCTCGGCCATGCCGGTCCTCGCGGCGGGCTGCGAGACACCCGCGGTCGCGTGCCTCTCCGAGTAGGGTCGCTCAGCGTCCCGGCAGGATCGGGGGAGCCGTGGCGCGCTCCCTGGGGTAGACGACGACGTGCCGCCCGCCCTGGATCTGGACGATCACGCGCTCGTAGAAGAGAGGCTCGCCCCGCTCGTCGAACTTGATCCGTCCCAGCGGCGTCTCGAGATCCACCGCGGCCAGGGCGTCGCGCGCGGTCTCCCCCGTGATCGGCTTCCCCGCGCGCGCGAGCCCCTCCAGCGCGGTGAGCAGGGCGCGGGCGGCGGCATAGCCGTGCATGCTGAGCGGGACCGGTACTGCGCCGAACCGCCTCGTATAGGCCTCGATGAAGGCGCGCGACTCGGCCTCGCGGCCGCCCAGCATGACACCCGGCTGCCAGGAGGTGGTCCCGTAGAGCCCTTCGCTGGCCGCGCCCAGCTCGCGGATCACGCCGGGGAACTCCATGCCGAAGGCCCCCACGAAGGCCCGGATCCGGATCCCGGCCTGCGCCATCTGGCGCACGAGCAGCAGGTGATCGGCGAAGAAGGTGTCGGACAGCAGGACGTCGGCCCGCTGGTCGCGGACCCGGGCCAGGAGCGGAGTGAAGTCCGAGAGGCCGGGGCTGAACGGCTCGAAGACGGGGACCCGGATGCCGGCCCGCTCGAAGAGGTCCTTCTGGCGACGCGCGAGCTGAGAGGCGCCGGGCGTCTGCGAGTAGAGGATGGCCACCCGCTCGGCCTTGAAGACCTCCTGGACCACGCCCGTCGTCACCCGGACATAGGCGTGGAGGCTCGAGACGCGGAAGAAGTGGCGGTTCCCCCGCTGGGTCAGCCGCTCGTCGAGGGAGGCCGTGGCGAGGTACGGGATGCGGGCCCGGTCGGCCACTTCCCCGATGGGGCCCACCAGGCTGTCCACGTAGCCGCCGATCAGCGCCACGACCCGGTGGCGTCCCGCGAGCTCCTCGGCGGCGGCGAGAGCCCGCTCCGGCCGGCCCTCGTCGTCGCGGGCGAGGAGCGCCAGCGGGCGGCCGCCGATGCCGCCACGGGCGTTCTGCTCCTCCACGGCCAGCGCGATGCCCTGGTGGATGCTCTGCCCCTGGAGCGCCAGCGCTCCGGTGCGCGGGTTGATCTCCCCGATGACGAGGGGCTCGGCGGCCCGGGCGGGCCAGGCGCCCGCCGCGCCTAGGCCGATCAGAAGCGCCAGGGCGACGACGAGGGGCCCCACGACCGTCAGCGGATGACGTCTTCGGTCTGCGGATCGAAGAAGTGGATGCGCTCGGGGACGAAGACGAACCGGACCTTCTCGTGCGGGCGCGTCCGGAGCGTGGGCTCCACGCGCGCCACCACGGACTGCCCGGCCACGGTGGTGTTGAGCAGGATCTCGGCCCCCAGTGGCTCCACCACGTCCACCACCGCGTCGAAGGCGAAGTCGGGGGACTCGCCGCTCGACCCGACGCGCAGGTCCTCGGGCCTCACGCCGAGCGTGACGGTCTGGCCCTTGTAGGCCGCGAGCTTGCCGGCCTGCGCCGGTGGCACCTTGGTCTTGAACCCCGGGGCCTCGGCATAGAGCGAGCCGCCGGCCTCGGCGATCGTGGTCGGGATGAAGTTCATGGCAGGGGAGCCGATGAAGCCCGCCACGAACCGGGTCTGCGGCTTGCTGTAGATCTCCATGGGCTCGCCCACCTGCTGCACCCAGCCGTCCTTCATCACGACCACCCGGCTGCCGAGGGTCATGGCCTCCACCTGGTCGTGGGTGACGTAGATGGCCGTGGTCTCCAGCCGCTCGTGAAGCCGCTTGAGCTCCACGCGCATCTGCACGCGGAGCTTCGCGTCCAGGTTGGACAGGGGCTCGTCGAACAGGAACACCTGCGGGTGCCGCACGATGGCCCGGCCCACGGCCACGCGCTGCCGCTGGCCGCCGGAGAGCTGCCGCGGCTTGCGCCTGAGGAGCTCCTGGATGCCGAGGATCTCCGCCGCATCCTGCACGCGCTTGGCGATCTCCGGCTTGGGGAACTTCCGCATCTTCAGCCCGAAGGCCATGTTGTCGTAGACGCTCATGTGCGGGTAGAGGGCGTAGTTCTGGAACACCATGGCGATGTCGCGGTCCTTCGGCGGCAGGTCGTTGACGATGCGGTCGCCGATCTGGATCTCGCCCGAGGTGATCTCCTCGAGCCCCGCCACCATCCGGAGCGTCGTGGTCTTGCCGCAGCCCGACGGCCCGACGAAGACCATGAACTCCTTGTCGCGGATGGTGAGGTTCACGTCCTTGACGGCGTGCACCTCGTCGAACTTCTTGTTGAGATCCTTGAGGACGACCTGTGCCATGAATCGCTCTCCTGTGGGCCCCGGGACCGGGCTTCAGCCCTTGGTGCTCCCCGCGGTGAGGCCGGAGATATAGTAGTCCATGAGGAAGACGTAGAGAAGCACGGGCGGCAGGCAGGCCAGCAGCGCCCCCGCCATGAGCCCGCCCCAGTGGTAGACATCCCCCTTGATCAAGCTCGTCACGGTCCCGGTCGTGAGCACCTGCTCGCCGCTCGAGAAGATGAAGGCCAGCGGGTACAGGAAGCCGGACCACGACACCGTGAAGGCGAAGATGGTGGCGGCGATGAGACCCGGCACGGCCACGGGGAGGAAGATGAGCACGAGCATCTGCAGGTGGCCCGCGCCGTCCACCAGCGCCGCCTCGTCGAGCTCCTTGGGGATCGAGGCGAAGTAGCCGATCAGGAGCCAGGTGCAGAAGGGCACGATCAGCGTCGGGTAGACGAGCACGAGCGA
>MGBV01000228.1 GCA_001788415.1 Candidatus Rokubacteria bacterium GWC2_70_16
CATGTCAGGGCCTCGAGGCGCCGTCAGCGACGATGAACTCCTCGGCCGTTCCCTCCAGGACCAGATCCCAGCCGAACGTCTCTGCCTTGTCCCGGGTCTCGAACTCGCCGGCCAGGACCCGCCACCACCGTCCGGCCCCGGGGATCTGGGCTTCGGCCGTGAACGCCGGGAGACCCCGCGCCCGGTACCGGGCGACGACCTGACGGGCCTTGTCCTCGCTCCGGAAGGCATGGAGCTGAACGGCATAGGTGGGCTTGGGTGAGACCTCGGGGGCTGCCGCCGCGTCGGGGGGGCTCGGGCGGCGGGGAACCTCGGCCGGCGGACTGAAATCGACAGCCCGGGGGCCCAGCATCGAGGGGAACGAGGCGACGGAGTGGGCCACGCGGGCGGCTTCGAGCGGGAGGGCCGAAAGGAATGGGAGCTTGAGGTACCCCGTCCGCCACGTCCACACCCCGAGGGCCAGCGCAAGGAGCAGCAGGAGGAGGAGCCAGAAGGCCAGGGTCTTGACTCTCCCCGTGGCGATGCCCCCGAGCCACCCCAGCCATCCCGACGCCGCGCCGGTGACCGTCTCGGGAGGCCCGTAGCGGTACCGGTAGTACGCCATCTCGGCATAGTCCGGGCTCACCTCGGCTCTCACCCCGGTGAGGCAGACGCCCACCACCCGCGACTTGGCCGCGTCGAGGAGAGCCCTCGCCCGCCTCAAGGCCGCCCGCGCCACCCGTCCCACGCGGACGACGATCAGGGTCCCGTCCACGCGCGCGCCCAGAATGGAGGGGTCCGCGAGGGGCAGGACCGGGGCCACGTCGAGGATGATGTAGTCGTAGCGCTGCCGGACTTCGGCCAGGAAGCTCGCCATCCCTTGAGCGCTCAGGAACTCCGTCGGGTTGGGCGGCTGGTACCCGCTGGGGATGAGGAAGAGGTTGTCGAGCCCGGGCTGGCCGAGCAGCCCCTCCACCCCCGCTTCGCCCAGGATGATGTCCGGGAAGCTCCGCGTGGCGTCGTCGAGGGAGGCGCTGCCGAGGACCACCTCGGTCAGCCCGGGCTCCTTGGGGATGCCAAAGGCGTGATGCAGGAGCGGGTTCCGGAGGTCGGCCTCGACGAGCAGGGTGCGCTTGCCGAGCTGGGCGAGGACGATGGCGAGGTTGATGGCGACGGTCGTCTTCCCTTCCCTCTGCGTCGAGCTCGTCACCATGACGGTCTTCAGGTCCCGCTCGAGCCCGGCGAAGAGCAGGTTCGTCCGGAGCGCCAGGTACGCCTCCACGATCCGGGACTTCGGCAGCAAGAGGCTGATGAGGAACGCGTGCTTCCGCTCGGTCTCCCTGTCGAGGGGGACGGCCTCGCCTTTCTGCTGATAGATCTCTGCCCGGATGTCCACATGGGGGATCACGCCCAGGACGGGGGTCCCCAGGGTCGCCTCCACCTCGTCGATGGCCCCGATGGACGTGTCCAGGGCCTCGGCGACGAACGCGAGAACGATCCCCACGATGAGACCGACGACGAGACCGATGGCGGCCTTCGGCAGCGCCCGCGGGGGGTTGATGGGCGCGAGCGGCCCCGTGGCCGGCCTGACGACACTGACCTCCGGCACCTGCTCCTTCTCCCTGATCAGGGCCTCCTGGTGCTTCTCCTTGAGGAGCGAGAAGAGCCGCTCGTTCACCTTCACGTCCCGCTCCATCCGGGCCATGTCGAGGGCGGCCTCCGGAATGACCGCTTGCTCCTGCCTCAGGCGCGCGATGCCCCTGCGGAGCTCCCCGGCCCGCCCCCGCAGCACGGTGAGCCGGGCCGTCAGGACCTGCCTGAGGCTCTGCCGGACATTGCCGATCTGGGTGTCGAGCTGCTTCACCTGGGGATGAGCGGGAAGCAACGTCAGGAGGAGGTTCTCCCGTTCCAGCGCGAGGTCGGAGAGAGAGGCGTAGAGCTTCGAGAGGACCGGGTCGGTCGCCTCCGGGCTGAGGGCAGCCGGGCGGGCCCGGACCCGCTCGTCGTCGAGGAGCGCGAACTGAGCCTCCACCTCCGCGATGGCTCGCCTGATTCGTTCCGAGTCCACCTCGAGGCCCGCCAGCTGGGTCACGACCTCCCGGGTCCCCTCCGGGAGAATGAAGAGCTGGTTCCGCTCCTTGAAGGACTTCACCTCGTCTTCGGATTGCCCGAGCTTCGCTCCGACCTCCTCGAGCTGGCGCTCGATGAATTCCCGTGCCTCCCGGACCTGCCGGCTCCGGGTGGCGAAGTTGTCCTCCTGAAACGCCTCGGCGACGGTGTTCGCGATCCGGACCACCTCGACCGGATCGGCGGCGGTCGCCCTGATCTCGATGAGGCTTGTCTCCTCCACCCGCTGCACCTCGATCGCCTCCTGAAGATCCTTGATCGCTTCAAGAGAGGCCGGGGATCCCAGGAGCTGCTCGGGGGTGACCTCCCGGGGGATGAGCCCGAGCTTCCTGGCCGCCACGCTCATGACGGGGAAGCCCTTGATCAGGGCCGCCTGGGTCTCCAGGTTCCCCACCGGGTGGAAGGCGACCAGCTCCTGGAGCAGTCCCGCGAAGCTGATGGCCTGCTGCACCCGGACGACCGCCTTGGCCCGGTAGAGCGGCGTCGGGGCCTGCAGGACGGCCAGGGCGAACGAGAAGACGCCGAAGAGGATGGGGACAATGAAGACGATCCCCTTCCGGCGGCGGAGGATCCTGAGGTAGTCCCTCAGGTTCAGCTCGTACTGGGCCATCCCCTATTTCCGCCGCAGGAGCTCTGGGAGAAGCAGGCCCTGGGTGAAGGCCTGGAGCGGAGCCGTCAGGAACTCCATGGTGGGCCGGATCTTGGCGAGGTAGGCGTTCCAGTTGCCGATGGCGCTCCGGGGGAGCACGATGAGATCGTCGGGCTGCAGGACGAGGTCCTGGCTCGGATCGGCGTGCTCCAGGACCCTTCGGAAATCCGCCTCCACGATCTGGGACTTGCTGAGGCCCCCTCGGACGATGCGGGCGCTCTCCAGGACCGCCACGTCCGTGGTCCCCCCAGCGAGCGCCAGGGCCTGCGAGAGGCGCATGTTCGGGAGCAAGGAAAAAGCTCCAGGACTCCTGACCTCGCCGAGGACGAAGACCTTCTTCTCCGCCGGCGGCGTCCGCGCCGGGATGAACACCACCTCGCCCGTGTCCACCACGAACGCCTGCGCGAGTGGCTCTTCGAGGAGGCGAAAGAGGTTGACGGTCACCGGAGGGCCGTCCGGACGGATGACGCGCACCCGCTCCAGGTCGGCCATCGGGGCCGGTCCTCCGGCCTCGGCCAGGAGCTGGAGGAGGGTCTTTCTCCCCTTGAGGGGGAGGACGAGCCCCCCCGCCCCGCTCCCCAACGCCCCCAGGACCGTTACCTTCTTGCTGTTGTACTCCCTGACCAGCACTTCCACGGCGATCTGCCGGTAGAAGGGAGCCAGGACCCGGTGGATCTCCTCCGCCGCCTGCTCCACCGTGAGCCCTTTCGCCTTCGCCTCGAGGAAGGCAACGGTGACGATCCCGTTGGCCTTCACGGACGCCGTGTGCTTCTCCTCCGTCACTCCCCGCTTCAGCAGGATCTCGAGAACGTCGCCCGGACCGATCTTGTACCGCGGGACCCCGTCCTGGATTACGAAGGTGTGGTTCTCCGTCACAGGCTGAAGGACGGGAGGAGCCTCTGGCACCGCCGCGGAGGGCGGAGCCTGAACGGCCGGCGCGCCCGAACCCGCCAGGGACGCCGGAGGCGCCTGGAGACCTCGAGGGGGCTCCAGGGCGCACCCGGAACCGACAAGGAGGAGGGCGGCGAGAACCAGCCGCGGGTTGACGCGCCGCCTCATTGAAGGGCCTCATAGAGAACCGCGTCCTGGATGTGGTGAAGAGGGCTCTGGCTGAGATCGATGACCACGGGGGAGTCCAGGCGCTTGCCCCGACGGACCAGAAGTTCCACGACCGGGCGCAGGGGCAAGTTCCTGTTCTTCCCCACGACCCGGCCGATCTCCCCCGTGTTCAGGCGGACCAGGCTCCCCACCGGGAGAGTGGAGAGGGTCCGGATCAGAGCCTTCAAGATCCTGTCCGGGAACGTCGTCCGCTGACTCTGGAAGATCTCCTTGAGAGCCTCGAAGATCCCGACGCGTTCGCGAAACGGCCGGTGGTGGACGAGGCTTTCGTAGACATCGGCCAGGTGGACGATCGCGGCGAATTCCTCACCCTCGTTTTCGGGCTGGCGGGCTCCGGCGGCTCTTGCGTACCGCTTCTCGACCGCCAGGGCCAACCACTGGTACTCGGGCCCCAGCTTCTGCAGAAGCTTCGCCCCCTCGCGCTGGTGCTCCTCGACGACGGCCCGTTCCCCGGGGGTCAGGGGACCCTGCTTGCCGACGACCTGGGCCGGCACGTGGACCTTGCCGACGTCGGCAAGCAAGGCCACGAGGCCCAGCCGGCGACGCGCATCCGCGGCATAGCCGAGTTCCATCCCCATCTTCAGCGACAGGATGCAGACGTTCGCGACCTCGCGCGCGAGGCTCGGCGGAGGGCCGCCTCCGCTGAAAAAGGGCACCAGCAGGGCGTCGCCGGCATTCATGCACTCGAGCAGGACCTCCACCGCTTGCCGGGCGTCCAGGATGGAGAAGGAGGAGCGGGTTCTGACCGCCTCGAGGATCTCATCGAGGATATGCGCGGCGCGTTGGAGCGCCTGGTTGGCCGCATCGAGGTCCCCGGGGGGTGGACCGCCTTTGGTGGCCTCCTTCTGACCGAGGACGCCAGAGCCGCCCGAGGCCCCCTCCGGGGCCGCACCGGGGACCACGGGGAGACCGCCTTCCGGGGAGGCGCCCTTGCGAACCAGGTCGCTCAGCCTCCGGGCCTCCCCCTTGTCCCTCCGCGAGGGCTCAGGCTCCTGCCCTCCGCCTTTGACCAAGTCGCTCAGCCTCACCCGGTTGCCACCTTCCCCCTCCTCATGTGGGTGAGGGCGTGAAGCGATCGCCCGCAGAGCCCACCAAACCCAGCGCGCCCCGGAGGAGTGAGCGGCGGAGTCAGCGTCCCGCTTTCCATCCCCGCCGCCCTAGGTGAAGGCCGTGGCTACCTTGACCAGCGAGGGGTCCACCTCCCTGACCCTTCGTCGCCAACCCTCGAAGAGGCAGAGGTCGCAGAGGTTGTTGATGCTCCGAGGGATCCCCCCCGCCTCCTGGTGGATCGACTTGATGGCTTCGCCGGTGAAAATCCGCCTCTCCGCCCCGGCCTTCTTCAAGCGAAAGCCGATGTAAAAGGCCGTCTCCGCCTCGTTCAGGGGGGTGAGGTTCAAGCGGATGGGAAGCCGCTGATCGAGCGACCGGTGTTGGGCGATGCTCTCTTTCAGTTCCGGCAGGCCGAGGAAGATCACGCTGAGGAGATAGCGATCGTTGAACTGGAAATTCAGCAGCATCCTCAGGTCTTCGAAGACCGCCTGGTCCCTGATCGTGTGGGCCTCATCCATGACGAGGACGGTGGCCCGCCCCGCCTGGTCGTTTGCCACGAGGCGGTCGGTCAAGGAACGGAAGAGCGTGGGCCGATGGGGAGCTTGAGGAGAGACATCCAGCTGCCGCGCAATTTCGTACAGCAGCTCCTCCGCGGGGAAGGAGGGGTTGATCACGAGGCCGACGTCATACTTCTCCTCCTCGAGCTGCGAAAGGAAGACACGGCTCAAGGTGCTCTTCCCGCACCCGATCTCCCCCGTGAGCAAGGCCCCTCCCTTTCCGTACTGGACCACGTAGACGAGCTTCTCCAAGATCTCCCCATGGGCCGGAATGGGGCAGAAGAAGGTGGGATTGGGCACGTTCTGGAACGGGGCCCTGCTGAGTCCCCAATACGCCTCGTACACTTACCCTCTCTCATCAGGCACGATTCTTTCCCGCGCTCCGAACACCAGGATGCCCCGCGAGCGAATCCCCCCTCCGGGCGAGCTTCGCGAGGATAGTCAGTTCAAGGTAGTCAAGGTCGACGGGCTTTGTGAGATAGTCGTAGGCCTCTTGCTGCATGGCCTGTCTGGCGACCTCCTCATCCAGGAGGCCGGTGAGCATGATGACCCCGGCTGTCGGATCGATCTCACGGATCCGCTGTAGGGCTTCCAGGCCGTTCATCCCCGGCATCAAGATGTCGAGAAGGATCAGATCGGGCCGCTCCTCCTGGACGGCTGCGAGAGCCTCCTGACCGCTCAAGGCGGTGAGGACCGGGTACCCCCTGCTCTCGAGGAACCCTTTCAGCATCTCACAGACCCGTGGCTCATCGTCAACCACGAGGATCTTCTTCTTCTCCATCACCGCTCCCCCCTTCGGCCGCCTGGTGGTGGGGGTCTCCGCAGCCGAAAAGAGCCAACATTCAAATAGTTAGCCAATACTCTCACCGCGGGATGAATGCGGTCAAGGGAAAAGGCCTCACTCCCTTTCGACAGTTTGATCCCGGCTCGCCGAAGGCGATCCGAGCCGAACCGCGCACTTGGCCGCCGCCGGATCGCCCGTCCAGCCAAGATGCAGTGGTGCGTGAGCGATTCATGTTCGTGCGCCTCAAGCGTGGTGGCTCCCCCGGCGCCCCCGCGAGCACCGTATTACCACAGGCTCGCGGGGAGCGGGAGCCCCTCGAGGTCGGCCGCGGGGAGCGGGTCGGGCGGAGTCACGCCGCGTTCCACCGCCAGGGCGTGGAGCTGGCGGAGGTGCTGGGCCGTATGCCACGTGGTGCGCTCCAGGAGATCGTGGCCCGACTGGGGGCCGTAGTAGACGGAGATCACGCGCGCATACTCCTGCGCGCCGGCGCCCCGGAACCATGCCGAGAGTCGCCCGCGCACCAGGCCGCCGTAGCGCGCGATGGCGGGGCCGTCACTCAGGTCAGCGGGAGCCCTCTCCTGAAGCCAGCCCTCGGGGAAGGTCCCCAGGTCCATCCCATCGGCGAAGGCGAGTCCCACCCGGAAGACGTGGTAGCCAAGCTCTCGCAGCGTCCGGTCCCGCTGGGGCGGCGTCCAGCCCATGAGCGACTCCGGCAGGCGGGCCACGAGGCGCTCGGCATTGGCGAGGAGGCGGTCGAGGCGCGCCGCCAGCACGGTCGGGGGGAGCTTCGCCGCCGCCCGGTAGTCCACGCCCAGCAGCGCCGCGTAGCCCTCGGGGTTCCAGCCCTGCACGGCGCGCTCGCCGACGGCGACGGCCGGCACGAGACGGATGCCGAGACCCTCCAGCTCGGCCTGGCCCGCGGGATTGCCTTCGACGTTTACGGGGTCGAACTCGACCGCCCAGGACGCGAGGAGCTCCTTCGTCCTGGCGCAGCTGCTTCAGCCGGGGCGGTAGAACAGGCGCGGGCGTGGAGCCATCACGCCCGTCAGGGTACCACTACCGGACACTGAGGAAGACGCGCAGCGCGCGCCGGTCGGCCACCGCCAGATCCACGAGCCCGTCCCCCGAGAGATCGGCCGCCACCAGGTTCGACTCCACCGGGCTCCCGAGCAGGAGGCTCCAGCGCTCGGCGAAGCGCCCGCTCTCGAGCTCGAGCCCGGCGAGGGCCTCGCGCGACTGTCGCGGCAGCACCACCTCGGGACGGCCGTTGCCGTCGAAGTCGGCGATGAGCGCCTGGTCCTGGTTCCGCGAGCCGAAGAGATGCGAGGCGTAGCCCGAGGCCTGGGCGACGGGGATCAGCGCGCTCCCCCGCCTGCGGTAGGCGGTGAGCACCCCGCCGAGATGGGGCGTGCGCACCGCGACGATCTCCGGCGTCCCCTCGCCCGAGAGATCCGCGGCGCCCAGCACGTGTGTCCAGCGCAGCCCCTGCCCCGCCCCGGGGCCTTCGGCCAGCAGCAGGAGCCCGGCGTCCTTCCAGCCGAATGCCGCCACAGCGGCGCCCTGCTGCGCCGAGCTCCGGGCGACCACGATCAGCGGCCGCGAGCCCTCGCCCACCGGCGCGATGACGGGCGCCAGATCCTCGATCACCGCCGGGGCCGGGACCAGGTGACGGGCGCGGATGGACAGCCCGTTCGGGGAGAGGCCGATCACCGTGACGCCCCCGGCCTCCACGCGGTCCCCGAGGGCGCCGTGGGCGTAGCGCTCCGTGGGGTCGGAGAGCACCACCGCTTCGGGGGTGCCGTCGCCGTCCAGATCCGCCACCGTGATCCGGGCATCAGGAAGCGCGTGGACGTCCACACGGGAGATCACCCGCGGCCCCGCCGTCAGGTTGCCGATCAGCAGGACGGCGCCGTCGGCGGCCACCGCCAGGAGATCGTCCCACTCGCCACTGCCGAGCGCGAGCGGCGTCGGGACAGCCAGGCGGGACAGCGGCGTCCCGACGTCATAGCTCCGGAGCGTGCCGTCGCTCCACACGACGAGGCGCCCGTCGCGCGCCACCAGCGCGAGCCCGCTCCTCTCGCGGCCGAGCCCCACGACGGCCGGCGGCCCGTCGGGACTCGCGGCCTCCCCGTAGCGCGCAGCCACGCTGATGCCGGCGCGGCCCACCTCGAAGATCCACACCGTCCCCTCGCGATCCACCGCGGCGAGCCGGCGCCGGGACAGCGCCACGAGCCAGCGGAGCGGCGACTCGGTGGGCAGCGCCAGGGCCTGCCAGCGCGGGAAGCTGCCCTTGCCCGCGGCGACGCGGTTGCCCGAGGCGTCGCCCAGCGGAAACGGCCAGGCCGCGCCGTCCCGGCTCGGCCCCAGGATCAGCAGGACGACCAGGAGGACGCCGGCTGCAGGGCGCGACACTACCGGCCCTTGAAGCTCGGCGGCTGCTTCCGGGAAAAGGCCACGACCCCGTTGCGGAAGTCCTCCGTGTGGCCGCTGGCCGCGATGGCCTGGGCCTCGAGCTCCATCTGCGTCTCGAGGCTCTCCCAGGTGGACTGGTGGAAGAGCGCTTTCGCGCGCCCGAAGGCCAGGGTGGGCCCCTGGGCCAGCTCGCGGGCCAGGGCGGTCACCGCCGCGGGGAACTCCGCATCCGGGTGGACGCGAGTGACGAGCCCCCAGTCCAGCGCCTCTCGGGCGGAGAGGACGCGGTTGGTGAAGTGCAGCTCCATCGCCCGGCGCAGCCCGATGAGGCGGGGCAGGAAGTACGAGGCCGACCCGTCGGGGGAGGCCGCGATGCGCGAGTAGGCCATGTTGAACCGCGCCGACTCCGCCGCCACCACCAGGTCCCCCGACAGGGCGAAGCTCATGCCGCCGCCTGCGGCCACCCCGTTGACGGCCATGATCACCGGCTTCATGGACCGGGCCAGCCGCGACACGGCGCCGTGGAGGTAGGTGGTCAGCTCCTTGACGAGAATGCCGATGCGCTCCGGGTTGTCGGCGAAGTCCTTGACGTCGCCGCCCGCGCAGAAGGCCTTGCCGGCGCCGGTGATGACGATGCAGCGCACCTCCCGGCTCTCGTCGGCCTCGAGCGTGGCGTGGAACACCTCCCGCCCCAGCGTCAGGTTCAGCGCGTTGTAGGCCTCCGGCCGGTTGAGGGTGATGGTGGCCACGCCGTCCGTCACGTCGTAGAGGATCGCTTCGTGAGCCATGGCGGTTCTGGTTACCTCCTGTCTCCCACGCGGTGGAACTTCAGCAGGTTCGTGGTGCCGGTCACCCACAGGGGCGCGCCGGAGACGATCACCACCACGTCGTCGTTGCGCACGGTCCCGTCCCCGAGCAGGGTCGCCTCGATCTCCTCGATCATCGCCTCCGTGGTCTCCACCTTCCGGACCAGCCGGGCGCTCACCCCCCAGCAGAGACCCAGCCGGCGCTGCACCCCGGGGAACGGCGTGAGCGCCACGATGGGCACCTCCGGCCGCTCCTCCGACATGAGCCTGGCGCTGAACCCCGACTGGGTGAAGGCCACGATGGCCTTGGCGCGCAGCACGCGCGCGGCGTGGCAAGCGGCCTCGGCCACCGCCTCCGAGAACCCGGACGCCGCGGCACGCCGCCGATCCACTCCGCGCGCCTGGGCCGCGCGCTCCGCGCGCTCGGCGATGCGCGCCATGACCTGGACCGCCTCCACCGGGTAGCGGCCCGTGGCGGTCTCGGCCGAGAGCATGATGGCGTCGGCCCCGTCGAAGATGGCGGTGGCCACATCGCTGACCTCGGCCCGCGTGGGCCGCACGTGGCTCACCATGGACTCGAGCATCTGCGTCGCCACGATGACCGGCACCCGGGCGAGGCGCGCCTGCCGGATCACCTCCTTCTGGATCACCGGCACCTCCTCCAGAGGGACCTCGACGCCGAGATCGCCCCGGGCCACCATGACCGCGTCCACCAGCGGGAGGATGGCGGGGACATTGGCCACGACCTCGGCCCGCTCGAGCTTCGCGATGACGGGGAGGGTCGCTCCCTGCTCGCCGAGGACCCGTCGCACCTCCTGGATGTCCTCCGCGGAGCGCACGAAGGAGACGGCCACGTAGTCCACGCCGTGCGCGATGCCGAAGCCCAGGTCCTCGCGGTCCTTGGCCGTGAGGCAGGACAGGGGCGCCGGGAACCGCGGCAGCGCGATCCCCTTGTGGTCCGAGACCCAGCCGCCGGCGATCACGCGGCAGCGGGCCTCGCTCTCGCTGGCCTCCTCAACGGTGAGCTGGATCATCCCGTCGTCCATCCACACCGGGTCCCCGGGCCGGAGCAGGGAGAGGAGCTCCGGATGGGAGAAGCTCGCGCGCGCGGCGGTGCCGGAGACGGGCGCGGCGGCGAGCGTGAAGCGCTCCCCGGCCTCGAGCCACGCGCGGCCGCCGGCGAACTGGCCCAGGCGCACCTTGGGGCCCTGGAGATCCTGGACGATGGTGACGGGCCGGCCCCACTGCCCCTCCCCGTCCCGGATCGCCCGGATGACCTCGGCGTGCTCGGCGTGAGTGCCGTGGGAGAAATTGAGGCGCGCGACGTCCATCCCCGCGGCCACGAGCCGGTGGAGCACGTCGCGGCCCGCGCTGGCGGGTCCGATGGTGCAGACGATCTTGGTGCGTCTCACGGGCGGCAGAGGATGCGCTGGAGGAACTGGCCGGTGTAGGAGCGGTCGGTCTGGGCAGCCACCTCCTCCGGCGTGCCGGTGGCGATGACCCGTCCTCCCTCGTCGCCCCCCTCGGGCCCCAGGTCGATGATCCAATCGGCGGTCTTGATGACGTCCAGGTTGTGCTCGATGATCACCACGGTGTTGCCCTGGTCCACCAGCGCGTTGAGCACGTCCAGCAGCCGCCGGATGTCGGCGAAGTGGAGCCCCGTCGTGGGCTCGTCGAGGATGTAGAGCGTGCGGCCGGTGGCCCGCCGGGAGAGCTCCGTGGCGAGCTTCACGCGCTGGGCCTCGCCCCCCGACAGCGTCGTGGCGGACTGGCCGAGCCGGATGTAGTCCAGCCCCACGTCGTGCAGTGTCCGGAGCTTCTGCTTGATGGGCGGCACGGGCTCGAAGAATTCGAGCGCCTCGGCCACGGTCATGTCGAGCACCTCGGCGATGTTCTTGCCCTTGTAGCGGACCTCCAGCGTCTCCCGGTTGTAGCGCTTCGCCTTGCAGACCTCGCACGTCACATAGACGTCGGGGAGGAAGTGCATCTCGATCTTCACGAGCCCGTCGCCCTGGCAGGCCTCGCAGCGCCCGCCCTTGACGTTGAAGGAAAAGCGCCCCGGCTGGTAGCCGCGCATCCGGGCGTCGGAGGTCCGCGCCATCAGCGTTCGGATCAGGGTGAACACCCCCGTGTAGGTGGCCGGGTTCGAGCGCGGCGTCCGCCCGATGGGCGACTGGTCGATGTCGATCACCTTGTCGAGATGCTGGGCGCCCTCGACCCGGTCGTGGGGGCCGGGGCGTTCCTGGGCGCGGTGGAGCATCTGGGCCAGCGCCCGGTAGAGGATATCGTTGACGAGGGTGGACTTCCCGGAACCCGACACCCCGGTGATGCACGTGAAGACGCCCAGCGGGATCCGGACCGGCATGCCCTTGAGGTTGTGGGCGCGGGGATTGTGGACGGTGAGGAGCTTCCCGTTCGGCTTCCGCCGCTGCGGGGGCAGGGCGATCCGCTCGGCTCCGGCGAGGAAGCGGCCGGTGAGCGAGTCGGTATTGCCCATGATCTCGTCGGGGGTCCCCACGGCGACCACATGGCCGCCGTGCTCCCCCGCGCCCGGGCCCAGGTCCACCACGTAGTCCGCCGAGCGGATGGTCTCCTCGTCGTGCTCCACCACGAGCACCGTGTTGCCCAGGTCCCGCAGCCGCTTGAGCGTGTCGAGGAGCCGCCGGTTGTCCCGCTGGTGGAGCCCGATGGAGGGCTCGTCCAGGATGTAGAGCACGCCCACGAGGCTCGATCCGATCTGGGTCGCCAGGCGAATGCGCTGTCCCTCGCCGCCGGACAGGGTGGCCGCGGCGCGGTCGAGGGTGAGGTAGTCGAGCCCCACCGCGGAGAGGAAGCCCAGGCGCTCGCGGATCTCCTTGAGCACGCGCCGCGCGATGGCCGCCTCGCGCTCCGACAACGCGAGCCCGTCGAAGAAGTCGGCGGCCGCCTTGATGGGCAGCCGGACGACCTCCGCGATGGAGCGCCCGCCGATCCTCACCGCCAGCGCCTCCGGACGCAGCCGCGAGCCCCGGCAGGCGGGACAGTCCTGGAGCGTCATGAAGCGCTCCACATCCTGCCGCGCCTCCTCGGACAGCGTCTCCCGGTGCCGGCGGGCCAGGATCTTGAGGGCGCCCTCGAACCCCCCGTCGGCCTCGCCGTGGAGGATCAGGTCGCGCGTCTTCCTCGGCAGGGCCTCCCACGGCGTGGCGAGGCTGAAGCGGTGGCGTCGCGCCAGCACCTGGAGCGTCTGCTTGAAGTAGCCGCCCGCCTGCCCGGCCCAGGGCAGCAGCGCCCCCTGGCCGAGGGCCTTGCGGCCGTCGGGCACCACGCAGGCCGGATCCACCTCGTGGCGCGTGCCGATGCCGCCGCAGTCGGGGCAGGCCCCGTACGGGCTGTTGAACGAGAACATCCGCGGGGAGACTTCCGGGGAGGAGATGCCGCAGGCGGCGCAGGCCAGGCGCTCGGAGAAGAGCATGGCCGGACCGTCCACCGCCTCCACCTGGACGAAGCCGCCGGCCAGGCGCAGGGCCGTCTCCAGCGAGTCGGCCAGCCGCGTGCCGACGGTGTCCCGGAGGATGATCCGGTCCACCACGACCTCGATGGTGTGCTTCCGGGTCTTGGCCAGCTCGATCTCCTCCGACAGCTCGCGGATCTGCCCGTTGACGCGCACGCGCACGTAGCCCTGGCGCTTGAGGTCGAAGAAGAGCTTGCGGTACTCGCCCTTCCGCCCCCGGACCACCGGCGCCAGGACCAGGAGCCGGCTCCCCGCCGGGAGCGCCAGCACGCGGTCCACCATCTGCTGGACGGTCTGGGCGGAGATGGGCTTCGCGCACTGGGGACAGTGGGGGATGCCGAGCCGCGCGAAGAGCACCCGCAGGTAGTCGTAGATCTCGGTGACGGTGCCGACGGTGGAGCGCGGGTTCTTCGAGGTGGTTTTCTGCTCGATGGAGATGGCCGGCGACAGCCCCTCGATGGAGTCCACGTCGGGCTTTTCCATCTGCTCGAGGAACTGTCGCGCGTAAGCGGAGAGCGACTCCACGTAGCGCCGCTGCCCCTCGGCGTAGATGGTGTCGAAGGCGAGCGACGACTTCCCCGATCCCGACAGCCCGGTGATGACCACGAGCTGGTCCCGCGGGATCTCGAGGTCGATGGACTTGAGGTTGTGCTCGCGGGCGCCCCGGATGACGATGCGGTCGTTGGCCATCGAGGCCTCATTCTACTCCGGGGTGCGGCGCCCC
>MGBV01000229.1 GCA_001788415.1 Candidatus Rokubacteria bacterium GWC2_70_16
TACCCGCCCACCCGGTTCCGCCCCCCCGCCTTGGCGGCGTACAGCGATGTGTCGGCGGCCTTGAACAGGTCGTCGGCGCTGGTGGCGTCCTCGGGGAAGGTGCCGAGCCCGACGCTGATGGTGACGGGCTGCCCGTGGGGGAAGGGCGCCCGGTTCACGCAGGTCCGGATCCTGTCGCCATAGACCAGCGCGCCCGTCCAGGCGGTTTCCGGCAACAGGATCGCGAACTCGTCGCCGCCGTAGCGGCAGAGCGTGGTCGCCGCGCGCGACTGCGCCTGGATGAGGCGGCACAACTCCTTCAGCACGAGGTCGCCGACATCGTGGCCGTGGCTGTCGTTGACCTCCTTGAAGCGGTCCACGTCCAGCAGCATGAGACAGAGGGGATGGCTGTAGCGCTCGGCCCGCGCGATCTCCTCGCGGAGCCGCAGGTCGAAGTAACGCCGGTTGAAGGCGCCGGTCAGTTCGTCGGTGAGGGAGAGATCGCGCCAGCGCGCGTTGGCCCGATCCGCCTCCCGCGCCAGGTCCCAGATCACCGCGCCGCCGGCGACCATGAGCAGGATCGTCGACAGCGCGAGCGCCGGGAGATAGCCGCGCTGCTCGGCGGGCATGCCGACGATGTGCATGAGGAGGACGTAGAAGAGGATCAGGGTGGGGATGATGGTGGACAGCGCCAGCGCGATGACGACCCGCTGGCGGATGGGCGAGTCGCCCATCACCCGGAGTCCCCGGGGCGCGGCCTCGCCCGTCGTCACCGTGTCCATTCGGTCCTCCTCAGCGGCGATGCGTGAGAGGCTCCGCCCGGGCCGGGTCCGTCTCGCGCAGCGCGCTCAGGGCCCGGCCGCGCTCGGCGCGGGCTTCCGGATACTCCGCCCGGAGCTGGAGCGCCCGGTCGAGGGACTCGATCGCCTCCGCGTATCGCCCCTGGTCGGCGTAGAGCATCCCGAGCCGGAGGGGACCGTCGGGAGCCGCCGGCGACAGGCGCATGTACGTCCGGAGCGCCCACTCCGCCTCATGGTAACGCTTCTGCCCCGCCAGGAGAGCGCCCAGATTGTGATACGGGTCCGCCCGCTCGGGGCGCAGGAGGATCGCGTACCGGAAATGCGCCTCCGCGAGTCGGAGAGGCGCCGGGCCCGCCTGGCGCGACCTCACGATGGCCGCGCCCATGTTGTTGTTGCAGAGGGCGCACTCGGGGTCCGCGGCGAGCGCGGCCTGCCAGAGACTCTCGGAGCTCTGCCAGATCCGGGTCTGCCGCCATGCTCCGGCCCCCCAGCCCAGCACCGCAAGCGCCGCGGCGACGGCCAGGGCGCGCGGCACCCAGGGGGCGACCCGACCCGCGCGGGCGGCGCCAGCGGTCCACACCAGCGCGGCGCCCGCCAGCAGAGCGAACCCGAGCCCCGAGAGGTAGCTGTACCGGTCGTGGGCGAGCTGGTAGCCGGCGTGAACGATCCCGCTCACCGGCAGGAGCACGATGGCGGAATGCGCCCAGGCCGCGAGCCCCGCGGGCCACCGGCGCCTCAGCGCCACCAGGATCGCCGTGGTCAGCGCGACGGCCACCATCGGCCCCAGGAAGCGCCACTCGACCGGGTTCACCCAGCCCGGGATCTCGTAGAGTGGCGAGAGCCCCACGGGCCACAGCATCGCCCGGGGATAGAACCAGGGGGTGTAGCCGACCAGGGCCACGCGGGCCGCCAGGCCATACTCGCCGTACCCCGTCACCGTGGCGCCCCGGCTCAGCGCGACGACGGCGGCGGCGGCGCCGAGGAGCCCGAGCCCCGCGTACGGCGCCTTCTCCCTGAGGAGCGCCTTCCAGCCGAGGCCCGTCCGGCGAAGGGGGTAGAGATCCAGCAGGAGGAGGGTCGCCGGCAAGGTCATCGCCATGGCCTTGGACAGGAGCGCCGCCCCGAAGGCCAGGCAGGACAGCGCCCGCCAGCGGCGCCGGATCCGGCCGCCGCCCTCGACTCCTCGCAGATAGGCGAGCACCGCCAGCAGGTAGAACAGCCCGCACAGCACATCCCGCCGCTCCGTCACCCACGCCACCGACTCCGCCCGCAGCGGGTGCACCCCGAACACGAGGGCGCTGACGGCGGCGCCCCAGGCCACGCTCTCGGCCCGCGTGGCGAAGCCGGCGGCGAGCAGACGGCGCGCCACGAGGTAGAAGAGGCCCGCGTTGGCCGCGTGGAGCAGCAGGTTCCCCAGGTGATAGCCCCGGGGCTCCATCCCGCCCAGCGCATAGTTCACCCCGAGGCTCAGCCAGGTCAGGGGGATGTAATGCCCCATGAGGGTCGTGGTGAACATCCACGTGAGCTGCGTCCAGCCCAGCCCGCGGAAGTGCGGGTTGTTGAGGAGATTGGCCGTGTCGTCCCAGTTGACGAAGCCCGCCTGGAGGGCGGGCAGGAAGGCGAGGAGGCTCAGGAGGCAGATGGCGAGCGGAAGAACCCGGAGCAGCCGACGGCGAGCCAGCGGCGGAGGGGTCAGGACGAGGGGGGTCTCCCCATGATGCGGGCCAGTTCCTTGCTGTCGAAGCAATGCTCCATGGCGTCCTCGTAGGAGATGAGCCCCTTGTCGTGGAGGCCCTTGAGGGACTGCTCCATGGTCTGCATGCCCATGGAGGTCCCGGTCTGGATCACCGACTGGATCTGGAAGGTCTTGCCCTCGCGGATCAGGTTCCGGATGGCGGGGGTCGCGAGCAGCAGCTCCACGGCCACGACGAGCCCCTCGCCGTCCTTCCGCACCAGGAGCTGCTGGGTCATGATCCCGTGCAGCACGTTGGCCAGCTGCACCTTGACCTGCTGCTGCTGGTGGGGCGGGAACACGTCCACGATGCGGTCGATGCCCTGGGCCGGCGTCTTGGTGTGCAGCGTGGCGAAGACGAGGTGACCCGTCTCCGCCGCGGTCAGCGCCGCCTCGATGGTCTGGAAGTCGCGCATCTCACCCACGAAGATCACGTCCGGGTCCTCGCGGAGGCAGGCCCGCAGCGCGCTGGCGAAGCTGACGGTGTCTGTCCCCAGCTCCCGCTGGACGACGATGCTGCTCTTGTGCTGGAAGAGGTACTCGATGGGGTCTTCGAGGGTGACGATGTGGACCTGCCGGTCCTGGTTGATGCGGTCGATCAGGGCCGCCAGCGTGGTGGACTTGCCCTGCCCCGTGGCGCCGGTGACGAGCACGAACCCCCGCTTGAGCTTGGTCAATTCGTGCACCGCGGGGGGCAGCCCGAGGGAGTCCAGCAGCGGGATGTCGAAGGGGATGCGCCGGAGCGCCGCCGCCACCGAGTCCCGCTGCATGAACGCGTTGATCCTGAAGCGGGCCAGCCCCTGGATGCCGTAGGAGAAGTCGTAGTCCAGCTTCTCGCGGAAGATCCGCTTCTGCTGGTCCGCCATGATGGAGAAGACGAGCTCCTGGACCTTCTCCGCCGTGAGCTTCTCGCTGGCGAACGTCACGAGCTTCTTCTGGACGCGGTACACCGGGGGCAGGCCCACCTGGAGGTGGATGTCGGTCGCGTTCTTCTTGATGGCCGTCTCGAGGATCTGATCGATGTCCTTCACTGAGGGCTCCTCCCAGCGATGGCGCGGGCCGGGATCCGACCGGGCGGCGGCGAGCCGAGGGCCTCAGTCCGCGGTGACGAGCGCGAAGTTGAGCGCCTGGAGCTCGCCCTGGATCGGCGCGTGGGTGCGGCGAGCGCCCCGGCGCCGTTCCGACGGAAGACCCGCCGCCCGGCGCTGCCGGCGCTCGACGCGACGCCGATCGAGCACGACCTCGACGCCGGCCTCGCCGGAGAACTCCCGCGCAAGGTGGGCGCACAGCTCAGGCTCCTCGCGCGCCACGATGAACACGTAACGGGTCATCGCCGCATGGTACCTCAGGGACTCGGCGCGAGTCCAGAGCCCGCTGCGGCCTCCCGCCGGTCCCCTCCGGACCGCTCAGGCGAGGGACTTCCGGCGGATCTCCTCGAAGATCTCGAGCCGCAGGACCACGAAGGTCGCGACGACGGCAGGGTCGAAGTGGGTGCCGGCCGAGCGCTGGATCTCGGCCCGGGCGGCCTCGAGCGGGATGGCGCGGGAGTACGGGCGGTCGAACGTCATCGCGTCGAGAGCATCCGCCACGGCGAAGATGCGGGCCCCCAGCGGGATCGCCGCGCCCTTGAGCCCCAGGGGGTAGCCCGTGCCGTCCCAGCGCTCATGGTGGTGGTAGACCACGGGCACCGCCCCGCGGAGGAAGGGGATCTGCTCCACGAGCTGGCGCCCCACCTCCGGGTGGGACCGCATGATCTGCCACTCGGCCGGGGTGAGGGGCCCCGGCTTGAGCAGGATGGCGTCGGGGATGCCGATCTTGCCGATGTCGTGCAGGAGCACGCCGTGTTCCAGGTCCCGCAGCTCGGCCTCCGGCACGCCGTGAGCCCGCGCGAGGGCCAGCGAGTAGCCGCGCACCCGCCGGGAGTGGGCCTGGGTGCCGAGATCCCGGGTGTCGATGGCGGAGCCCAGCGCCTCGAGCGTGCTCCGGTAGGTCTCCTCCAGCTCCCGGAGCGTGGCGGCCAGGTCCCGCGTGGCCTCGTCCACGCGCCGCTCCAGGAGCGCGTGGTACTCGCGGCGCTCGACCAGGAGCTGGCGGCGCTCCAGCGCGCGCTCGGCGGTGACCATGAGCTTGTCCACGTTCACCGGCTTCATGATGAAGTCGTAGGCGCCGTGCTTGAGGCTCTCGACGGCGGTCTCCACGTCGGCCATGCCGGTGAGCACCAGGATGGCCGCGTCCGGCTCGAGCGCCCGGGCCTGCTTGAGGAGCTCGATCCCCCCCATGACGGGCATGTTCACGTCCGTCACCGTCAGCGGCGGCCGCTCGGCATCGAAGGTCGCCAGCCCCTCCTGGCCGTTGGCGGCCAGCTGGCAGGTGTACCCGCTGGCCCGGAAGAGCTCCTGCAGCACCGTGCGGATGTGCCGGTCGTCGTCCACGATCAGGACCTCGGTGTGCCGTCCGTTGTCGGTCATGCGCGCGTTGCCTCCACGTCCACGGGGGGACTCGGGGCGGCCTCGTACAGGCAGATGCGGTCCTTGCCGGCCCGCTTCGCCCTGTAGAGCGCCTCGGCGGCCGCCCGGACTAGCTCGTCCGCCGAGGGGGCCACGTCCTCGGGCAGCGAGGCGATGCCGAAGCTCGCCGTGAGGCGCCGGCCGTGGGCGAACGGGTAGGCGGCCAGGACCTGGCGGATGCGCTCGGCGTACAGCCCCGCGCCGGTCTTGGCGGTCTCCACCAGCAGGACCCCGAAGGCGTCCGCCCCGTACCGGCAGACCACGTTGATGCCTCGCGAGTACCGCGCGAGGATGTCGCCGACGATCCTGAGCGTCTCGTCCCCCGCGCCGCGCCCGAGGGCGCCATTGATGGCCTTGAAACCGTCCACGTCCAGCATGACCACCGAGACGGGGTGGTTGAACCGGCGATGCCGGGACACCTCCTCCTCGAGCCTCACGGAGAAGAAGCGCCGGTTGTGCTGCCCCGTCACCTCGTCGGTGAAGGAGAACTCCTTGAGCCGGGCGCTGGTGAGCTCGAGCTCCCGGTAGGCCCCCTCGAGCCGCTGGGCGTACTGGCTGATCTCCGCCGCCTGCTGCGTGATGGTCCCGAGCATGCGGGAGAACGAGGCCATGAGCGTGCCGATCTCATCCGACCGCGCCGCCGCCTCCTCCTCGGTCTGCTCGGCCTCGGTCACCGCCGCGGCGGCGTGGGAGACGGCGGTCGCCAGGTCCCAGATCACGAAGCCTCCCGCGGCCATGAGCAGCCCCGTGAAGACGAGGAGCGCCTCGAACCAGACGAGGTCGCGAAAGCGCTGGACCGGGTCGAGGAAGGGCAGCACGTGGGCATACAGCGCGTAGGTCAGGATCAGCATCGGGATCACGGAGGAGAGCGTGAGCGCCAGGCAGATCTTCTGCTTGACCCCTTGGCCCGCGAACGCCGCCTCACCCTCCATGTGGTAACGCATGCTTCTGACGCTCGGTAGCGGGCAACATCCGTGCCAGTGGACGGCCGCGGCTAAGTCCCCGTGGATCCGTCTCCCGCAGCGCGCGAAGGCGCCGCGCGGCCCCGTCCGGAGCGCCCAAAACCGCCACCCGCATCCTGAGGAATGTCATCGTGGCGCGGACCGCGAAAAAACTTCGCGCTCCGGGCTTGCTGCTCGCGCGCTGCGTGCTACTGCACCGTGCTGGACTTCCTCGCCTCGGCCTGACGCGGCCCGCCGGGGCCGGGCCCCTACGCCTTCAGGTGCTTCGTGAAGAAGGCGACGCAGCGCTGCCAGGCGTCCTCGGCCGCCTCCCTGCGGTATGCCTGCGGGCTGTGATCGGAGAAGAAGGCGTGGGGGGCGCCGGGGTAGAGCACGAATTCCGCGCTGACGCCGCGCGTCTTCAGCGCCGCCTCGAAGCGCCTCACGTCATCCGCGGGTATGAAGCTGTCGGCCTCGCCGTAGAGGCCGAGCACGGGCGCCTTGAGCCTGTCCACCAGACTGAAGGCGTCCACGCCCGGAGCGTCCCTGTACATGCGCTTGACCGAGCCGTACCACGGCGCCACCGCCGTCACCTCGGGGGTCTCGGCCGTGAAGTGCAAGGCCAGCGCGCCGCCGGCGCAGAAGCCGGTGACGCCGACGCGGTCGGCGCGCGCCCAGGGCTGGCCCCTGGCAAAGGCCAGCGCCGCCCTGATGTCGCCGAGGTACTGGGCGCGCGTGACGCCGCCCGAGATGCGGCCCATCTCCTGGAAGGTCTTCCCCTGCATCCCCCCCTCGCGGTGGTACAGCTCGGGGGAGATGGCGTAGAAGCCGGCATGGGCGAAGCGCCGGACCACGTCCTTGTAATGCTCGTGGTTGCCCTCGAAGCCCGAGAGGAGGACGACGATGGGATGGGGGCCCCCCGTCTCCGGGCGGGCCTCGTAGGCCGGGATCATGGTGCCGCCCACCGTGAGCTGGACGTCGCGGGCGACGATGCCGCGGGTGGCCGTGACGACGGCCTGGGCCAGGGAGATCCCGGGGGTGAGCACCCTGGCGGCCGCGGTGGCGTAGGCGCCGAGCTTCAGCACTGCCCTGCGACTCAGCGGGTGGCCCATCGTGACCTCCTGGTGGCCGCTCACCGGGGGTCGGCAGGGCCGACGATGCGGTGGTGCTCGACCTCGTCCGAGATGTTCTTGAGGCGGCCGCGCGTCACCCGCTCGAGGCGGTAGCGGTCGCCGAGGCGGCGGGCTGTCGCCGGCCCGACGAGGATCTCGCCGTCCCGGGCCACCTCGGCCAGGCGCGCGGCCAGGTTGGTGACCGGACCGCTGGCGGTGAAGGTCCAGCGGATGCCGCGCGAGCCCTCGTAGCGGCTCGAGCCCACCCAGGCGGGGCCGGAGTTGATGCCCATGTGGATGCCGAGGGGGCGGTGGGGCTCTCGCCGGTTGAGGGCCTCGGTGACGGCCAGGAGCTCCAGCGCCGTGGCTGCGGCCCGTTGCGCATGGGCCGCGGCGTCGCCTTCCTGGAAGACGGCCATGAAGCCGTCGCCCGCCGTCTCCGTGATGTCGCCGGCGGCGGCCTGGATGCGGTCGAGGTAGGTCGAGAAGTAGCGCTCCACGAGGGCGTTGAGCGTCTCGGGCCGGAGCTCCTCGCTGAGCCGGGCATAGCCCGTGATGTCCAGGAAGAGGATCGAGACGTCCCGCTCCCGCTTGGCCAGCGCGGGCTCCTCGGGGTTGGCGGCGATGAGCTGGCGCACGGCCTCGGGGACGAACTTGGAGAAGTGGTCCCGGATCCGGTGCAGCTCGCGCAGCTTGCGGTCCACCGCGTGCTTGAGCCGGAGCGCCGTCTGGATCCGCGCCATCAGCTCGCGGTTGTCCACGGGCTTGATCAGGAAGTCGTCGGCGCCCGCCTCGATGCCGCGCACGCGGTCCTCCATGCTGCCGAGCGCCGTCATGATGACGACGGGGGTGAGACGGGACTCGTCCCGCCCCTTGAGGATGCCGCAGGCCGTGATGCCGTCCATGACCGGCATCGTGACGTCCATGAGGATGAGGTCGGGCGCATCAGCGGCGACCCGCTCGAGCGCCTCCGTGCCATTCCCCGCCGACAGCGTCCGGTAGCCGATCGCCGTCAGGAGGTGCTCGAGGTAGGCGACGATGTCGGGCTCGTCGTCCACGATGAGAATCCTGGAGGGAGGCGCATCCGCGGTCATCACGAGTCTGGCAGGGAGTCTAGGCGGCGCGGCCGGGAGTGTCAATTGACTTCCTCGCGCGCCCCTGTTACCACAGGCGTACTGCCATGGCCGCTCCCCGCATGCTCGACGGCATCAGGGTCCTCGACCTCTCGCGCGTGATCGCCGGCCCATTCGCCACGATGCTGCTCGCCGATCTCGGCGCCGACGTGGTGAAGCTCGAGCGCCCGGGCCGCGGCGACGACCTGCGCGCGCTGGGCGGCGACGGCCGCATGAGCGCGGCCTTCGCCGCTGTCAACCGGAACAAGCGGGGCGTGGCCGTGGACCTCTCGCACCCCGACGGGGCGCAGCTCGCGCTGGAGCTGGCCCGCCGCGCCGATGTCGTCGTCGAGAGCTTTCTCCCCGGCGTCGCCGAGCGGCTGGGCCTCGGCTACGCGGCCGTGAGCGCGCAGAATCCGGCCGTGGTCTACGCCTCCGTCTCGGGCTTCGGCCAGACGGGGCCGCGCGCGACGAAGCCCGGCTACAACCTCATCGCCCAGGGCATGAGCGGGATCATGGCGCTGACGGGGACGCCCGGCGGGCCGCCGACGCGCGCCGGGGGCTCCGTGGCCGATCTCGCCGCCTCGTTCATGGCCTTCGGGGCGGTGTCGGCCGCGCTCGTCCACCGCTTCCGCACCGGCCGGGGCCAGCAGCTGGACGTGAGCCTCCTCGCCTCCACCATGGCGCTCCTGCCGGATCCGGTCGCCGCCTACTTCGACACCGGCGTCCGCCCCGGCCGCTGGGGAAACCGCAACCCCCACCTGACGCCGGCCGAGGCCTTCCGCACCCAGGACGGCCACGTCACCGTCGTGGTGATGAACCCCGACCAGTGGAGCCGGTTCTGCGCCGTCGTCGGGGACCCCGTGCTCGCCGCCGACCCGCGCTTTGCGACCAATGCCTCGCGGCTCGAGCACCACGCGGAGCTCAAGGCGCGCGTGGAGGCGGTGCTCGCCACCGCGCCCTCGGCCCTGTGGGTGGAGCGCTTCGAGGCGGCTGCCGTCGCCTGCGGGCCCATCTACGAGTTCGACGAGGTGTTCGAGGATCCGCAGGTGCGGCATCTGGGCCTCGTGGCCGCAGTCGAGCAGCCCGGCCTGGGCCGCGTGCGCATGCTCGGCTTCCCCTTCGGGGCCTCCGTGACCCCCGCGGCCATCATGCGCCCCGCCCCCCGCCTCGGCGAGCACACCCTCGAGGTGCTGGAGGAGCTGGGCCTGCCCCGCGCCCAGATCGACCGCCTCGCCGCAGCAGGGACCATCGCGCTCGACCCCCACGCCCCGGACGGCGCAGGGCACGCCGGGTCATGAGGCGCGCGCCGGGTCAGACCCGGCGCGCGGCGCGGAGCCGTCCCAGCACCGCGAGGCAGAAGATCACCTGGCCCATGCTGGACAGGACGAAGAAGGGCCCGAGCCATCCGAGCCAGGTGAAGGGGACGATGAGGTAGATGCCGTCCTCCAGCTCGAACCCGCCGGCGCTGGGATACAGGGCCTCCCGCGGCCCCGGGGCGGCCTCCACCGCGATGCCGAGCGCGGTGCCGGCCAGGGCCGAGACCGCTGCGAGCATGCCGAGAAGGACCGGCCAGTCGGTCACGTGTCCGGTCCCGAGCCCCACGCCGATGCCGAGGAAGAGCGCCGCCGAGCTGAGTCCTCCCACCGCGAAGTCGTAGTAGTACCCCAGACGGGAGGAGCGGCCGGTGAGCCGGGCCAGCTCGCCGTCGGCGTGATCCACGAAGCGCGCCAGCGCGAAGAGCGCGGCGCCCCACAGGGCGGCGCCCCTGTCGCCGCGGGCGAACAGGAGACCGGCTCCCAGGGCCAGCAGGAGGCTCGCCGTCGTGATGTGGTTCGGATGGACGGCGGGCACGCCCACGAGCGCTCTCACGAGCAGCCGCGCCAGTCGCCGATCCCACGGGATCTCGATCAGGGCCGCGCTCCGTGCGCCCCGGGCCGCGCGGCGTGGCGCGGATCTCTCACGCGCCCCAGCAGGAGGGCGACTCCGAGGAGGCTGGCCGCGGCCGCCGTCGCGAACACGGAGGCGAAGCCCCACCCGTCCACCATGACGCCGGCCACGAGCGGCGCCAGGAACGCCACCGGAGCCAGCATCGTGGTGCCGAGCCCCACGTACACCGGCCGCTCGCTCTCGTCGGGGGCGAACTCCAGCAGGACATTGAGGCCGGAGACGTGGATCGCCGCCTGGTGGACCCCGGCTGCCGCGAAGACGAGGGTGAAGAGCGGCAGCGACGGGGCGCCCAGCGCCATCAGGCTCGCTCCCCCGATGGCCACGGCGCCGATGGCGATGACGAGGCGGTGGCCGGCGCGATCCGCCAGCCACCCGAGCACGAAGCTGCCCGCGAGCTGCCCGGCCAGGGTGATCGTCGTGAAGAGGCCCACGTGCCAGGGCTGGGCGCCATGCCCCCGGAGCGCGTACACCGTGTAGAAGCCCCCGGCCATGGTGCCCAGCGCGGCCAGAGCGCGTGCGCCGAGGAACCATGATAGGTTGCGGTCGCGACGGAGCAGGCTGGGGATGCGCCGCAGATGGGCGCCCAGCGAGGGCGAGGGCGGAGGGGCGGAGGCCGGCGGCTCCCGCGTGAGGGCCAGCGCCCCGTAGGAGAGGCCCATGCAGAGCGTGCTCAGCAGGAAGCAGAGCCCGTAGCTCGCCGGCGGCGTGACGGCGCCGAGGATCCAGGCCGTGGCCACGCCCCCGGCGAGTCCCCCGGCGCTGCCCGCCATGCTGATCACGGCGAAGAAGCGCCCGCGGAGCGTGGTGGGGACGGCCCGGCCCACGATGTCCATCCACGCCGGCATGAGGAATCCCCCCGTGCCCGTCGTCACCAGCAGCAGGAGGAGCAGCAGGCCCAGCGCCAGGCCCGGGGCGGGCTCGGCGAGGAAGAAGGCCACGCCGGCGAGGATCGGCAGCGGCACGCGCTCCCAGAGCGCGTAGCGGAGCACGAAGGGGAGCTTGCGCCTGAGCCCCTGCGTGTGCCCGGCGGCGAAGAGCGAGGGCAGATACCATCCCAGCGTCATCACGGCGGGAATGGCACCGATGACCACGCTCGGGGCGCCCAGGTGAGCGGCGAAGGCCGGCAGGATGGTCGAGGGCGAGGCGAAGGACAGCGCCACGAGGAAGAGCCCGAAGTCGAGACCCAGCGCCAGGAGGTTGTGGCGCAGGTGACGCCGGGCGAAGGCGGCGGCGCCGTGCTCGGGGTCCGACGCGGCCGCGGGGGTGGCAGTGGTCACGGAAGGGCCCGCGCACAGGATACAATCGTTGCGTGCTCCTGACCAATGGCCGGATCTACACGCTGGACGCGGCGGGCACGGTGGTGGACACGCTCGTGGTGCGCGACGGGCGGGGGGGCTTCGCCGGCCGGCGGCAGGACGTCAACGCGCCCGCCGGCGAGGAGACGCTGGACCTCGGCGGCCGCGCCGTCCTCCCCGGCCTCGTGGACGGCCACGCGCATCTCATGGCGCTGGCCCGAGGCCGCCTCACCCTCGACGTCGCCGGCCTGGGCTCGGAGGAGGAAATCGCGCGCCGAGTGGCGGAGACGGCGGCCCGGACACCGCGCGGCGAGTGGATCAGCGGGCGCGGCTGGGATCAGAACCTCTGGCCGGGGATGCGCTTCCCCGCCCGCGCCTCGCTCGACCGTGCCGCGCCGGATCACCCGGTGTCGCTGACGCGCGTGGACGGTCACGCGATCTGGGCGAACACGGCTGCGCTCTCCGCGGCCGGCATCACGCGGGCGACCCCGGACCCCGGCGGCGGCATCGTCGTCAGGGACGAGCGCGGCGAGCCCACCGGGCTCCTCGTCGACACCGCCCAGCGGCTGATCCAGCAGGTGGAGCCCCTGCCCTCCGAGGAACGCTTCGACAGCGCGGTGCGCGAGGCGATCGCCGACTGCCTCGCTGTCGGGCTCACCGGCATCCACGAGATGGGCGTGGACCTCTTCGGGCTGGCCTCGTACCGGCGGCTCGTCGAGCGCGGGCACTTCCCCTTCCGCAACTACGCGGCCGTGGCCGGCCGCTCCGAGGAGAGCTGGGAGCGGTCCCGCGAGCGCGGGCCCGAGACCATCGGCGATGGGCGCGTGGTGGTGGGGGCGCTCAAGCTCCTTGCCGACGGGGCGTTGGGCTCCCGCGGCGCGGCGCTGCATGCGCCGTACTCGGACGACCCAGGGAACACGGGCCTCGTCCTGGTCCCGCCGGAGGAGATCTTCCGCCTCACCGTGGAGGCGGCCTCCCGCGGCTTCCAGGTCTGCGTCCACGCCATCGGGGACCGCGCCAACACCCTCACCCTGGACGCCTTCGAGCGGGCGCTCGGCGCGCTGCCGCCGGGCGGCGACCACCGTCTCCGCGTGGAGCACGCCCAGGTCCTCGCGGGGGCCGACATCCACCGCTTCCGGAAGCTGGGCGTGCTGCCGAGCATGCAGGCGACGCATTGCACCTCCGACATGCCGTGGGCGGAGGCGCGCCTGGGGCCGGAGCGCCTGAGGGGCGCCTATGCCTGGCGCTCGCTGCTGGCGACGGGCGTCGTCGTCCCGGGCGGCTCGGACTTCCCGGTGGAGTCCCCCAACCCCTTTCTCGGCATCCATGCGGCCGTGGCGCGCCGCCCGCGCACGGGAGAGGATCCCCGCTGGCAGCCCGAGCAGCGCATGACGCGGGACGAGGCTTTGCGCTCCTTCACGACGTGGAACGCCTACGCCTCCCGCCAGGAAACGGAACTGGGCGCGCTCACCCCGGGCCGGCGCGCCGACCTCATCGTCTGCTCAGACGACGTCTTCACCTGCCCCGAGGAGGCGATCCCCCACATCGTCCCCCTCCTCACCCTCGTGTCTGGCGACGTGGTCTTCCGACGCGACGCGCCGCAGTAGCCCTCGCCAGCTGGGCCGGGCTTGCTCGCGGCCCTGCGCGATCCCCCGGGCGAGGCGCCGGGGCCTGGCGCCTCGCCCGCCCGCTTGCGCATACTCGAGCGAGCAGGGGCCGGAACACCTCCTCAGGGCGCTCAAGAAGGTCCAGATGCGAGGCGGCGCCCGACGGCCGCACGCGAGGCGTACTCCGCGTGGCGAGCCGAGCCGGAGGCGAGG
>MGBV01000230.1 GCA_001788415.1 Candidatus Rokubacteria bacterium GWC2_70_16
CCGCCACAGCTTCACCGTGCTCGAGGTCGACGAGCGCCGGGTGCTGACCGTCCGCATCACGCCGCCCGCGCCCGGAGCGCCATGAGCAGCCCCCCCAGGAGAACGGATCACGGAAGAATGAGCGCCCCGATGAGCCCATGAGGGCGAAGAGGCCCCGGTGATGCGGACGCCCCGATGAGCCCCAAAGGGGCGAAGAGGCCCAACCGCCAAACCGAAGTCATCCACATTCAAGCAAGATGAAAGAGGCGCCATAAGCGCGAAGAGGCCCAACTGCCAAACCGAAGTCATCCACATTCAAGCAACATAAAGGAGGCAACGCCGATGGCAGGACGCATGGTGGAGTTCCAGAGCAACGGGAAGGTGACCCAGGCCTACCTGGCGACCCCGGCAGCGGGCAAGGGGCCGGGCGTGCTGGTGATCCAGGAGTGGTGGGGGCTGGTCGGGCACATCAAGGGCGTCTGTGACCGGTTCGCGGGCGCGGGCTTCTCCGCGCTGGCCCCGGACCTTTACCATGGGAAGACGGCCTCCGAGCCTGATGAGGCGGGCAAGCTCTTCATGGCGCTCAACATCGCCCAGGCGGAGGAGGACCTCTCGGGAGCGGCGAAGTATCTCGCCGGGTTCTCCTCCACCACCAGGCTCGGCGCGGTGGGCTTCTGCATGGGCGGCCAGCTCGCCCTCTTCGCCGGCTGCACCAATCCGAGCATCGGGGCGGTGGTGAACTTCTACGGCGTCCATCCGAACGTCAAGCCCAACTACAGCCGGCTGGCGGGCCCCATGCTCGGCCTCTTCGCCGAGAAGGACCAGTTCGTCAATGCCTCTGCGGCGCGCCACCTGGACGCGGAGGTCAAGGCGGCGGGCAAGCAGTCCGAGATCCACATCTACCCGGGCGTGGATCACGCCTTCTTCAACGACGAGCGGGCCGACGTCTACAGCAAGGCCGCGGCCGAGGACGCCTGGAAGCGAACCCTCGGCCATTTCCAGGCCGACCTGAAGTAGGAGCGCCCGGCGAGGGAGCGGCCCGGCGCCGCTTCCTCGCCGCGTTCCCCCCTCGTCCCCGCCATGTCCGTGCCCATCATCCCCGACGCGACCCTGGGAGCGCTGTACGCGCTCGGCTCGGGCCTGACCTGGGCCGTGACGAGTCTCCTGGTGCGCACCCTCTCGGGGACACTCGGATCCGTCGCGATCAGCGCCGTGCGGTGTACGTTCGGCGGGGCCGTCCTGCTGGCCTGGATCCTGTTCACCTCGGGGGCAGCGCCGCTGTGGGCCATCCGGCCGGGCGTCCTGGCCCTCCTGGTACTGTCCATCGTCGTGGCCGTCGCCATCGGCGACACCGTTTTCTTCGAGAGCATCGGGCGCCTCGGCCTCGCCCGGGCCATGACCATCTCCACGACGTATCCGGTGGTCGCGGCCCTGCTGGCGACCGCCTTCCTTGGCGAGCCACTCACGCCCTCCGCGGCGGCGGGATCGCTCCTCACGCTCTCCGGGCTGGCACTCATCCTCGCCGCGCGGGGGGAGCACCCCGCGATCCCCGGCAGGGTGGGCGTCGGGATCGGCGCGGCGGCACTGGCCTCCGTGGCCTGGGCCGTCTCGACGATCATCCTGCGGGCCCCGCTGGGAGAGGTGGATGCCACGACTGCCCAGGCCGTGCGGCTGCCCGTGGCGGGCGCGCTGCTCTGGCTCACCCCGTGGAGCTGGAGCGCGGGCCGCAGGCTCAGGACCGGCGGGAGCGGGACATGGGGGGTCGTGGCGGCGCTGTCCGTCCTGACCGCCTTGAGCTCGGTGATGTTCGTGGCAGGCCTCAAGCACGGCGGTGTCACGGTGGCCACCGTGCTCTCCTCGACCGCCCCCCTGTTCGCCCTGCCGCTGGGCGTCGTGTTCCTCGGCGAGCCTGCCCCGCGCCGCGCCATCCTGGGCACTCTCGTGACCGTGGGTGGCATCGCCGTGCTCCAGCTTTGAGACGCCAGGCCGCGAGCCCCGGCCGCCGGTGCTATACTCCGGGGCCATGGTGCAGATCAGGCTCTCGTCCGATCTCGATCACAAGGTCCGGGCTGCCCGGAGTTCCATCACCGTGGACGAGTTCCTGGCTCGCTTCCCCGAGGTGCCCACAGATCTGAGGGACGAGGCCGTCCTCCGGGAGTACGTGGCGGCCTTCGGCCCCCTCCTGGGCTTCGCCCAGAAGCCCAGTCCGTGCATGGGCACCGGGGGCGACGCTCCGCACGTGTTCTACACCCGCCTCGTCAACGACCTGGCGATTTACGGGATCGGCCTGGCGAAGCGCGACCGGACCCTGGCCCGCCTCGAGAAACTCCTCGAGGAATACCGCAGGCTGCCGGCCACGTTCGCCTGCACGCTGGTGCCGAGGCGGGCCCCGGGAGCACCGCGGATCGGGTGCGCGTGACCCGGTCGAGGCTCTCGCCTCGGGCGTTCCCTGGCAGTTGGCGTGGACAAAAAAAGGGAGGCGGCCTCGGTCGCCCCCCGATTCGATCGTGCCGCTCGGCTAGCCTGCCGCTGCCGCCGCCTTTTTCTTCCTGCCCTTCGGGGCCGCGGCCCCCGCCGCTCCCTTGTCGCTCCTGGGGGCCTTCTCCGCCTTGGCGTCCTTCTTTTCCTTCTCCTTCGGCGTCTCGGGCCGGTCCACCAGCTCGAGGATGACCATGGGCGCCCTGTCACCGGGGCGGGTGCCTGCCTTGATGATGCGCGTGTACCCGCCATGCCGGTCCCCGAAACGGGCCGCGATGGTGTCGAACAGCTTCTTGACGACCACGGGGTCGGGCACCATGGCCAGCACCTGCCGCCGCGCGTGGAGCGACTCCTGCTTGGCGAGGGTCACCATCCGGTCGGCGAGCCCGCGGACCGCCTTGGCCTTGGCCTCCGTCGTGGTGATGCGCTCGTGCCGGAACAGAGCAACGAGCAGGTTGCGGAAGAGCGCCCAGCGATGGGCCGTGACGCGCCCGAGCTTGAACCCTGCCTTGCCGTGCCTCATTTGGTCCCTCCGCGCCCGAGCGCGCCCAGCACGTTCGGATCGATGCGCATCCCGAGCGAGAGGCCCAGCCCCGCCAGCGCAGTCTTGATCTCATCGATGGACTTCGTGCCGAGGTTCTTGACTTGCTCCAGGTCCTGATCGGTTTTCTGCACGAGGTCGGCGACCGTCGCGATCTCCGCGTTGCGGAGGGCGTTGATCGCCCGCGCCGGAAGCGGCAGCTCCTCGAGGGCCTTGCTCAGGCTCTCCTGCAGGAAGCCCTCGCCGGAGGCCTCGACCTCCTCGTCCTCCTCGGGCCGCCCCTCGGGCGCCAGGAGCGTGAAGTGGTCGCGCATGTAGGTGGCCGCCCGCGTTAGCGCCTCGTCGGGAGACACGGCCCCGTTGGTCCAGATCTCGACGATGAGCCGCTCGTAGTCCGTGATCTTGCCGAGGCGCGCGTTCTCGACGCCGTACGACACGCGCTGGATCGGCGAGAAGGCGGCGTCCATGGCGATCGCGCCGGACGGGACGCTCCCGGGGCGATGCTTGTCGGCGGCGACGTAGCCGCGGCCGATCTCGATGCCGAGCTCGATCGCGAGCGCGCCACCCTTCTCGAGCGTCGCGATGTGCAGCTCCGGGTTCAGCACCTCGATCCCGGTGGCCTCGGAGACGTCGGCGCCGGTGACCTCCCGGGGCCCCGTGGCCTCCAGGCGCGTGGTCATGGGCTCCCCCGACGGCACGTTGACCGCGAGCTTCCGCAGGTTCAGGAGCACGTCCAGCGTGTCCTCCTGGACCCCCGGAATGTGCGCCTCCTGGTCCCGGACGCCCTCGATCCGCACCCAGGCGACGGCCGCTCCCGGGATGATGGACAGGAGGGTCCGGCGCAGGGAGTTGCCCACGGTGAGCGCGTACCCCTTCTCGAAGGGCTCGGCCACGAGGCGGCCGTACCGGTCGGTACTGATCTCCCACTCGATGTGCTTGGGCTTCTGAAACGGAATCCTTGCCATGATCTCCTACTTTGAGAACAGCTCGACGATCAGCTGCTCCTGCACGGGGATCTGGATGTCCTCCCGCATCGGGAGGCCCCGCACGGTCCCCTTCTTGTCGTTGACGTCCACCTGGAGCCATGGCGGAACCGCAGCGCGGCCCGCCGCCAGGTTGTCGGCCGCACGCTCGGCGAACTTGGATCTCGGCCGGAGCTGGACGACCTCGCCCACCTTCACGATGTACGAGGGGACGGAGACCTTTCGCCCGTTGACCTGGAAGTGCCCGTGGCCGACCATCTGCCGGGCCTCGCGCCGCGACGCCGCCATCCCCAGCCGGAACACCACGTTGTCGAGGCGCCGCTCGAGCAGCTTGAGCAGGTTCTCGCCGGTGATCCCCTTCTCGCGCTCCGCCCGCTCGAAGTACCGCCGGAACTGGCTCTCGAGCACGCCGTAGATGTGCTTGGCCTTCTGCTTCTCCCGGAGCTGCACCCCGTAGGGCGTGAGCTTGGTCCGGCTGAGCCCGTGCTGGCCCGGGGGGTAGTTCCGCCGCTCGATGGCGCACTTCTCGGTGAAGCAGCGCGCCCCCTTCAGGAACAGCTTGATTCCCTCGCGCCGGCACTGCCGGCAGACCGCCGCTCGATATCTGGCCAACGCTCCCGCCCTCCCTACACCCGCCGCCGCTTCGGCGGCCGGCAGCCGTTGTGGGGAATCGGCGTCACGTCCCGGATCGCGGAGATCTCGAGCCCGACGGCCTGCAGCGACCGGATGGCCGCCTCGCGGCCCGCGCCCGGGCCCTTGACGAAGACCTCCACCTGCTTGAGCCCGAGGTCCATGGCCTTCCGGGCGGCGTTCTCGGCGGCCGTCTGCGCGGCGAACGGCGTGCTCTTCCGCGAGCCCTTGAAGCCCACGCTCCCGGCGCTGGCCCATGAGATGACGTTGCCCGTCTTGTCGGTGAGCGTGACGATGGTGTTGTTGAAGGTGGCCTGGACGTGGGCGATCCCCACGCGGACCTCCTTGCGCTCTCGCTTGCGGCTGCCCTTTCGGGGGGCAGTCGACTTCTCTTCGGCTGCGTCGGCCATGATGCGGCTCCCTATTTCTTCGGCGCAGGGGCGGCAGGAGCGGCGGCGACCGGCTTCTTCTTGACCATGACGCCTTTGCTCCGGCCCTTGCGCGTCCGGGCGTTGGTGTGGGTGCGCTGGCCGCGCACGGGCAGACCCTTGCGGTGGCGGATCCCGCGGTAGCAGCCGATGTCCATCAGCCGCTTCACGTTCATGGCCACCTCTCTGCGGAGGTCGCCCTCCACCTTGTACTCCCGCTCGATGATCTCGCGGACGCGGGCCGTCTCGTCGTCGGTCCAGCTCTTGACCCGCTTGTTGGGGTCCACGCGGGCTTCGGCGAAGATCTTCCTCGCCGAGGGGATCCCGATCCCGTAGATGTACTGGATCGCGATCTCCCCGCGCTTGTCCCGCGGCAGATCCACTCCTGCGATACGTGCCATATGTCCTCTCTCCATGGCGCAGGTGGGCTCGCGCCCGCCCGCGCCCCTCCGGGGCTATCCCTGTCGCTGCTTGTGGCGAGGGTTCTTGCAGATGATGCGGACGGCCCCCTGCCGCCGAACGATCTTGCAGTTCTCGCAGCGCACCTTGACCGAAGGCCTGACTTTCATGACCGCTCCAGTATTGCGTCCGCCAGCTCTCTCATCCTCGTCTCTCTTCCCGATCCGCTCGCCTCGCCTCCGGCTGCGGCTCGCCAGACCTTTACTTGAATCGGTAGGTGATGCGGCCGCGGGTCAGGTCGTAGGGGGACAGCTCCACCTTGACCTTGTCCCCCGGGAGGATCCGGATGAAGTTCATCCGCATCTTCCCGGACACGTGGGCCAGCACCTTGTGGCCGTTCTCGAGCTCGACCCGGAACATGGCGTTGGGCAAGGGCTCGACGACGGTTCCCTCCACCTCGATCGCGTCTTCCTTGGTCATTCGCCCCCCACCGCCTCCGCCCCGTACTCCCGACGTGTCAGGATCTCCGGGCCGTTGTCCGTGATCGCGATCGTGTCCTCGAAGTGAGCCGCCAGACTGCCGTCCTCCGTGACCGCCGTCCAGCGGTCCTCGAGGATGCGGACCTCCCACGAGCCCATGGTCACCATGGGCTCGATGGCCAGCACCATGCCGTCCTTGAGCATCGGACCGCGCCCGGGCTCCCCGAAGTTCGGCACCTGGGGATCCTCGTGGAGCTGCCGGCCAATGCCGTGGCCCACGAAGGCCCGCACCACCCCGAAGCCGTGACTCTCGCAGTGGCTCTGCACGGCGTACGAGATGTCGCCGAGACGGCTGCCCGGACGGCACTGGACGATGGCCTTGTCCAGGCTCTCGCGCGTCACGTCGAGCAGCTCCTGCACCCGCGACGGCACGGCGCCCACTGCCAGCGTGATGGCGCAGTCGGCGTAGTACCCCTCGACGATGCACCCCAGGTCCAGTCCGATGATGTCGCCCTCGGCCAGCTTGCGCTTCTCCGACGGGATCCCGTGCACGACCTCGTGGTTGATGGAGGTGCACACCGTCGCGGGGTACCCCCGGTACCCCTTGAAGGCCGACCGGGCCCCGCGCCCCACGATGAAGCTCTCGGCGTCGGCGTCGATCTCCTTGGTCGTCACTCCCGCCCGCACCAGGGCGCGGAGCCGCTCCTTGACGTCGGCCAGGATGCGCCCGGCAGCCCGCATGTGACCCAGCTCACGCCCGGACTTCAAGACGATCACGCCGCCCCCGCTCCCCGCACGGCCTTCCGGATGCCCGCCGTCACGCCGTCCATGGCCCCCTCGCCCCGGACCGCCGCCAGGAGGCCCCGGCGCTCGTAGTACGCCAGCAGCGGCGCCGTCTGCTTCTCGTAGACGTCGAGTCGGCGCGCCACCGCTGCGGGCGCGTCGTCCGCGCGCTGGTAGAGGTCGCCCTGGCAGAGGTCGCACCGGTCCGCCGTCCGCGGCGGCGCCGACACGAGGTGGTAAGCGGTCCCGCACTGCCGGCAGACGCGCCGTCCCGTGAGCCGACGCAGCAACTCCTCGCGGGACACGTCGAGGAACACCACCCGCTCCAGCGGGAGCCCCTGCTCGCCGAGCAGCCGGTCCAGCGCCTCCGCCTGGGTCACCGTGCGGGGGAAGCCGTCCAGCACGAACCCCGCCTTGGCATCGGGGCGCCCCAGCCGCTCGGCCACCAGCCCGATCACCACCCCGTCCGGCACCAGCGCTCCGGAGTCCATGTGCCGCTTGGCCTCGAGCCCGAGCGGGCTCCCCTGCGCCGCCGCCTCGCGCAGCATGTCCCCGGTGGCGATCTGGGGCACGCCCCACTCCCCGGCCAGCTGTCGCGCCTGTGTCCCCTTGCCCGAGCCGGGGGCTCCCAGGAGGATGATCCGGTTGCTCACGCGCGCGCCTTCGCCTTCCTCCGCAGGAATCCCTCGTAGTTCCGCATGAGCAGGTGCGACTCCATCTGCCGGACGGTGTCCAGTGCCACGCCCACGACGATCAGGAGGCTCGTCCCGCCGAAGTAGAACGGCGTGTTGAACCATCGGATGAGGAAGTCCGGGAGGACCGAGATGAGCGCCAGGAACACCGCGCCCGGGAGCGTGATCCGGGTCAGCGTCCGATCGATATACTCCGCCGTCTTCTTGCCCGGCCGCACGCCGGGAATGAACCCGCCGTACTTCTTCATGTTGTCGGCGAGGTCCACGGGGTTGAACACGATCGCCGTGTAGAAGTACGCGAAGAAGACGATGAGGCCGCAGTACAGCAGCGTGTAGGTGAACTGGCCCGGTGACAGCGCCTCCGAGATCGCCTGCATCCACGGGTGCTGGATGAACCGGGTGAGCGTCGCCGGGAACAGGATCAGCGACGAGGCGAAGATCACCGGGATGACGCCCGCCGTGTTCACGCGCAGCGGGATGTGCGTGGACTGCCCCCCGTAGATCCGCCGGCCCACGACCCGCTTGGCGTACTGCACCGGGATCTTCCGCTGGCCCTCCTGCATGACGATGACCGCCGCGGTCACCGCCACCATCATGATCACGAGCCCCAGGAAGACGAACAGCTTGAGCTCGCCCGTGGCGATGAGGGTGTAGGACGACACGATGGCCGAGGGCAGGCGCACCACGATTCCGGCGAAGATGATGAGCGAGATGCCGTTGCCGATCCCCTTCTCGGAGATCTGCTCGCCCAGCCACATGATGAGCGCAGTCCCGGTGGTGAGCGTGATCATGGTGAGCAGCCGGAACCCCCATCCGGGATCGGGGACGATGGCCCCGCCGCCGGGGCTCCGCATGCTCTCCAGGCCCACCGCGATGCCGAAGGACTGCACGAGCGACAGCCCGATGGTGCCGTAGCGGGTGTACTGGGTGATCTTCTTCTTTCCCGCCTCGCCTTCCTTGGCGAGCCGCTCGAGCGCGGGGATCACCACCGTCAGGAGCTGCAGGATGATGGACGCCGAGATGTACGGCATGATGCCCAGGGCGAAGACGGTGAGCCGCCGCAGGTTCCCCCCGGAGAAGAGATCCACCATGCCCAGCAGCGTGCCCTGGACCTGGTTGAAGAACTGGGCGAGCGCCGCTCCGTCGATGCCGGGCGTCGGGACGTGGGCCCCGAGGCGGTAGGCGGCCAGCAGGCCCAGGGTCATCAACACGCGACGCTTGAGCTCCGGGATCTTGAAGATGTTCCGGAAGCTCTGCAGGCCCTCCATCATGCCTGCAGCACCTCGACCCGCCCACCAGCGGCCACGACCTTGCGCCGCGCCGACTCGCTGATCTTGTGGGCGCGCACGGTGAGGGCATGGGAGACGTCGCCCTCGCCCAGGATCTTCACGGCGCCCCGGTCCGCCTTCTTGATCAGCCGCGCCTGGAGCAGGCTGTCGGGGTCCACCACGCTGCCCGCCGCGAAGCGCGCCACCACGTCCTTGAGGTTGACGATGGCGAACTCGGTCTTGCCCCCGTAGGGAACGAAGCCGCGCTTGGGCAGCCGCCGGTAGAGCGGCATCTGCCCGCCCTCGAAGCCCGGACGAACGCCGCCGCCCGAGCGGGCCTTCTGCCCTTTGTGCCCCTTGCCGGCGGTCTTGCCGTGCCCGGACCCGGGCCCGCGGCCGATGCGCTTGCGCTTCTTCGTGGAGCCGGGCGCCGGACGCAGATCTTCCAGTCTCATGCCTCATCCACCTTCAGGCAGAACCCCACCGCTTTGATCATGCCGCGGAGGGTCGGGGTGTCCTCGTGCTCGACCGTGTGTCGGATGCGGTGCAGCCCCAGGGCCTTGACCGTCGCCTCCTGCTTGGGGCTGAGCCCGATGATGCTCTTCATCAGCGTGACCTTAACCTTCTTTTGCACCCGCGACCTCCTGGCTCTCGCCGTCCACGGAGCGTCGACGGGCGGCGTGGATGTCCAGCAGCCGCTTCATCCGCCGGAGGGCGTCGATGGTGGCCTTCAGGACGTTGTGCGGGTTGTTGGTGCCGAGCGTCTTCGTGAGGATGTCCTGGACGCCGGCCGCCTCCAGCACGGGGCGCACCGCCCCCCCCGCGATGACGCCGGTGCCCTGGGCGGCGGGCTTGAGGTACACGCGCGCCGCGCCGAAATGGCCCGTGATCTCGCACGGGATGGTGGTGTCCCGCAGCGGCACGTAGACCAGATCCTTCTTGGCGTGCTCCACCGACTTGCGGATCGCCTCGGGCACCTCGCGGGCCTTGCCGAGCCCCACGCCCACGTGGCCGTGCCCGTCCCCCACCACCACGAGGGCGGTGAAGGAGAACCGCCGGCCGCCCTTGACGACCTTGGCCACCCGGTTGATGGCGACCACCCGATCGGTCAGGTCCAGCGCACTGGAATCGATTCGCGCCTGAGCCACTCGCCCCTCCTCAGAACGTGAGGCCACCGGCCCGTGCCGCGTCGGCCAGCGCCTTGACCCGCCCGTGATATTGATAGCCCCCTCGATCGAAGACCACGGCGCTCACGCCCTTCGCGCGAGCGCGCTGGGCGAGCAGCTCGCCCACCAGCTTGGCCGCCGCGACGTTGCCGCCGGACTTCATCTTCTCCCGGAATTCGGGCGCGCGGCTGTCCACCGCCACCAGGGTGCGTCCCGACACATCGTCGACGATCTGCGCGTAGATGTGGTGCAGGCTCCGGAACACGGTGAGCCGCGGCCGTGCCGGCGTCCCCCGGACCGCGCGGCGGATGCGCACGTGGCGGATCTTGCGCCCCTCGACCTTGTGGCTCGTGAGCATTACTTGGCCCCCGCCTTCTTGCCGACCTTCCGCCGGATGTACTCGCCGGCGTACTTGATCCCCTTGCCCTTGTACGGGTCCGGCTTGCGGAGCGCGCGGAGCTGGGCCGCCGTCTGTCCGAGGAGCGCCTTGTCCGCCCCGCGCAACGTGATCGAGACCTGCTTCTCCACCTCGGCCTGGACCCCCTCGGGCAGCGGGAAGATCACCGGGTGGGAATAGCCCAGGGCGAGCTGTAGGTTCTGGCCCGCGAGCTGGGCCCGATAGCCGATACCCACGATCTCGAGCTTGCGCTCGAACCCGTCCTTGACTCCGTGGACCATGTTGGCGAGCAGGGAGCGTGTGAGTCCGTGCAGGGCCCGGACCGAGCGGTGGTCCGAGTCGCGCTCCACCGTGAGAACGCTCCCGTCCGCGGTGGCGGAGACGCCGGCCGGGAGTGTGTGCGAGAGCTTGCCCCTGGGCCCGTCCACCCGGACGGTGAGCCCCGCGACGGCCACCGTGACGCCCTGGGGGATGGGAATGGGCTTCTTGCCGATTCGGGACATGGTCGCTCCTACCAGACGTAGGCCAGGACTTCGCCGCCCAGCCCCAGCTTACGGACCTCGCGATCGGTCATCACGCCGCGTGACGTGGAGAGGATGGCCACGCCCATACCCCCCAGGATCGAGGGGATCTTGTCCTTGCCCACGTACACGCGCCGGCCGGGCCGCGACACGCGCACCAAGCCGGAGATGATCCGCTCGTTCCCCGCCCCGTACTTCAGGTACACGCGCAGGGTACCCGGCTTGGGCTCCTCGATGAAGCGGAAGTTCTTGACGAACCCCTCCGCCTTGAGGATCTCCGTGATCCGGACCTTGAGCTTGGAGGCCGGGATGTCCACCTTCTCGTGCTCGGCGCGACTGGCGTTGCGGATGCGAGTCAGCAGGTCTGCGATGGGATCCGTCATCATGGCCGCGTCGCTCCTACCAGCTCGCCTTGATCACACCCGGCACCTCGCCCTTCAGCGCCAGCTCCCGGAAGCAGATCCGGCAGCACTGGAACTTGCGGAGGAAGCCGCGCGGGCGCCCGCAGATCTTGCAGCGCGAGTAGGCTCGCGACTGGAACTTGGGCGGGCGCTGGGATTTCATGATCAGTGAGGTCTTGGCCATGCTCAGGACTCCCTGAAGGGCACGCCGAGGTGGGTCAGCAGCGCCTTCGCCTCTTCGTCGGTCTTTGCGCTGGTCACCATGATGACGTCCATGCCGCGCACCTTGTCCACCTTGTCGTACAGGATCTCCGGAAAGATCACCTGCTCCTTGAGCCCGAGGGCGTAGTTGCCGCGGCCGTCGAAGGCCTTGGGGGCCACCCCCTTGAAGTCCCGCACGCGCGGCAGCGCCACGTTGACCAGCCGGTCCAGGAACTCCCACATCCGGGCCCCGCGGAGCGTGACCTTGCACCCGATCGGGGCGTTCTCGCGCAGCTTGAAGTTCGCGATGGACTTCTTCGCCCGGGTGACCACCGGCTTCTGGCCCGTGATGGCCTGCAGGTCCGCCGTGGCGAAGTCGAGCACCTTCGCGTTCTCCTTGCCCTCGCCCACCCCCATGTTGATGACGATCTTGGCGAGCCTCGGCACCTGGAAGGGGTTGGTGTAGCCGCGCTCCTTCATGAGGGCGGGGATCACGGTGGCCCGGAACCGATCCCGCAGCCGCGGCGTCACCGCTCCCGTTGCCTTCGGACGGGTCGCCGGAGCCCCGGGGGCGGGAGCCGGAGTCCCCTTGCCGCCCTTTCCCGCCTGTGCCGGCTGCTTCTTGCCGGAGGCAGCGGCGGGTCCCCCCTGAGGGGCCTTCTGCGCCTTGTCAGCCTTCTTTGCCTCGGCCATGGTCCTTACGCCTTGTCGATGATCTCGCCAGACTTCCTGGCGATGCGGGCCTTCTTGCCATCCGCCAGCAGCCGGACGCCGACCCGCGTGGGTTTGTCGGTCCGGGGATCCAGCAGCATCACGTTCGAGAGGTGCAGCGGCGCCTCCCGCTCGATGATGCCGCCCTGGCGGAGCTTCTGGGTCGGGCGCTGGTGCTTCTTCATCATGTTGAGCCGCTCCACGAGGACGCGCCCCTCGGCCGGGTACACGCGGAGCACCTTCCCGCGCTTGCCCCGCTCTTTCCCCGCCACCACCACCACCGTGTCCCCTTTCCGAACGTGCGCCTGCGCCATGATGGTCCTCGATGGCCTCCCTAGATGACTTCCGGCGCCAGGGAGATGATCTTCGTGAACTGCTTGTCCCTGAGCTCCCGCGCCACGGGGCCGAAGATGCGGGTCCCGACCGGGTTGTCGTCGGCCTTGAGCAGGACCACCGCGTTCCGGTCGAAGCGGATGTAGGAGCCGTCCTTCCGCCCGACCTCCTTCACGGTGCGCACCACGACGGCGCGGGCCACCTCGCCCTTCTTCACGGTTCCGTCCGGCGCCGCCTCCTTGACGGCGACGATGATGATGTCGCCCAGAGAGGCGGTCCGCTTGTTCCCGCCGCCCATCACGCGGATGCACTGGGCCTTCTTGGCGCCGGAGTTATCCGCCACATCGAGCATCGTCCTGGTCTGGATCATGGCTCTGTCCCGCTCTCTCCCTCGGAATCCCTCATGACACGCGGGTCAGGATCTCGCGGATCTGCCACCGCTTGTCCTTGGACAGCGGCCGCGCTTCCTCGATGAGCACCCGGTCCCCCGTCTTGCTGGCGTTGGTTGCGTCATGGGCCTTCAACCGCTTGGTCCGCCGCACCACACGCTCGTACCGGGGGTGGCGGAAGACCCGCTCGATGAGGACCACGCGGGTCTTCGTCATCTTGTCGCTGACCACCACGCCCTCTCGGGTCTTCTTGTCTCCCACGGAGGCCTCCCTAGCCCTTCTTGTCCTGCTGTCGCTGGCGCAGCACGGTCTGAACCCGCGCCAGGTCGCGCCGGGCCCGACCCACGCGGGACGGGTTCTTCGCCACGCCCATGGAGAGCTGGAACCGGAGGTTGAACAGCTCCTCGGTCAGCTCCTTCGCCTTCTGCGAGAGCTCCTCGCCCGACATCTCACGCCACTTGGCCGCCTTCATGATCGCCTCAGAGCGTCCGTGTCCGGGACACGAACTTGGTCTTGATCCCGAGCTTCTGGGCCGCCAGCCGGAAGCCGTCGCGTGCCGTGGCCTCGTCCACGCCCTCCATCTCGTAGAGGATGCGGCCGGGCTTGACCACCGCCACCCAGAACTCGGGGTTGCCTTTCCCCTTGCCCATCCGGGTCTCGGCGGGCTTCTTGGTGACCGGCTTGTCCGGGAAGATGCGGATGAAGATCTTCCCTCCCCGCTTCACGCTCCGTGCCAGCGACACGCGCGCGGCCTCGATCTGGCGGTTGGTCACCCACCCCGGCTCCAGTGCCTTGAGCCCGTAGTCGCCGAAGGCGAGCGTCGACCCCCGCTGGGCCTTGCCGGCCATGCGGCCGCGCTGGGCCTTGCGGTACTTGACGCGCTTGGGCATCAGCATGGCGGCTAGACCTCGCTGGGCCGCTGGGTGGGAAGGACCTCACCCTTGAAGATCCACACCTTGACCCCGATGGCGCCGTAGGTCGTGTGGGCCTCCGCGAGTCCGTAGTCGATGTCGGCCCGGATCGTGTGCAGCGGCACCCGGCCGTCCCGGTACCACTCGCGGCGGGCGATCTCCGCGCCGCCGAGGCGCCCCGAGCAGGCGATCCTGATGCCGTCGGCGCCCAGCCGGAGAGCCGACTGCACCGCCTTCTTCATGGCGCGCCGGAACGCCACCCGCTTCTGGAGCTGCAGCGCGACATTCTCGGCCACGAGCTGCGCGTCCAGCTCCGGGTGCACCACCTCCTCAATGTTGAGGTGGACCTCCTTCGCCGTGCGGCCCTGGATCTCGTTCTTGAGCTTCTCCACCTCGGCGCCCTTCCGGCCGATGATGATACCCGGCCGGGCGGTGAAGATGGTGATCCGCGCCCGGTTGGCGGAACGCTCGATGTCGATGCGCGAGATCCCCGCGTGGTAGAGCGCGGACTTGATGAAGCGCCGGATCTTCACGTCCTCGTGCAGGAGGGCGGCATAGCCCTTGGTGGCGAACCACCGGGAGCTCCACGTGCGCGTGGCGCCCAGCCGGAACCCGATCGGATGTGTCTTCTGCCCCATGGTTACCTCGCGCCCGCCCGCCGCGACTCGGCCCGGGGCGTCTCGTCGGAGAGCTCGATCGTCAGATGACTGGTCCGGTGCTTGATGAAGAACGCGCGTCCCATGGCGCGCGGCGACACACGCTTCAGCGAGGGCCCCCCGTCGGCGATCGCCTTGACCACTCGGAGGTCGTCGAGGTTCCGGACCTGGTGGTTGTGCTCGGCGTTGGCGATGGCCGACCGCAGGACCTTCTCGATCAGCCGGGCGGCGCTCTTCGGCGCGAGCTGGAGCGTCGCGAGCGCCTCGCCCACGGACTTCCCGCGGATGTGATCCAGCACGAGCCGGGCCTTGCTGGCCGGCACCCGGATGTAGCGCGCAGTCGCCTGCGTCTTCATGGCCGACTCACGCCTTCCCCGTGGGGGAGGTCGCGGCCTTCTCCGACGCGCCGTGCACCCTGAAGGTCCGGGTCAGGGCGAACTCGCCCAGCCGATGCCCGACCATGTTCTCGGTGATGTAGACGGGGATGAACTTCTTCCCGTTGTGGACGGCCAGCGTGTGGCCGACGAACTCCGGCAGGATGGTCGAGCGGCGCGACCAAGTCTTCAGCACCTTCTTCTGGCGCGCGCGGTTCAGATCCTCGATCCGACCCTGCAGCCGGGCCTCGACGTACGGTCCCTTGCTCACCGAGCGTCCCATGCCGTCCTCTCCCTACCTGGTCCTGCGCGTGACGATGTAGCGGTCGGACGGCCTCGCCCCCCGCCGCGTCTTGTAGCCCTTGGTGGGCTTGCCCCACGGGGTCATGGGATGGTTGCCCTTCCCCTTGCCCTCGCCGCCTCCCATGGGGTGGTCGACAGGATTCATCACCGTCCCCCGGACCGTGGGCCTGAAGCCGCGCCAGCGCACCCGTCCGGCCTTCCCGATGGAGACGTTCTCGTGGTCCAGGTTCCCCACCTGGCCCACGGTCGCCATGCACTCGAGCTTCACCTGCCGCACCTCTCCGGAGGGCAGCTTGAGGTTGGCGTGGTCGCCTTCCTTCGCCAGCAGCTGCGCCAGGGTGCCGGCGCTCCGGCAGAGCTGCCCGCCCTTGCCGGGCTGGAGCTCCACGTTGTGCACGAGCGTGCCCAGCGGGATGCTCCGGAGGGGCAGCGCGTTGCCCGGGAGGATGTCCGCCTGCGGGCCGGACATCACGACATCGCCCGGCTTGAGCCCGAGGGGCGCGATGATGTAGCGCTTCTCCCCGTCCCGGTAGTGCAGCAGCGCGATCCGCGCCGAGCGATTCGGGTCGTACTCGATGCCTGCCACCTTGGCCGGGATGCCCAGCTTCTCCCGCCGGAAGTCGATGTCCCGCAGCATGCGCTTGACCCCGCCGCCCCGGTGCCGGACCGTGATGCGGCCGGCCGAGTTGCGCCCGCTGGTGCGACGCTTGGGGGACAGCAGGCTCTTCTCCGGCGTCTTTTTCGTGATCTCCTCGTTGGTGAGGAGGGTCATGTAGCGCCGGGCGGGCGAGGTGGGCTTCAGCGTCCGGATTCCCATGCGTCTATACCCCTTCGACGAGTTCGATCTTGTGGCCGGGAGCGAGCGTCACGACGGCCTTCTTCCAGGACGACCGGCGGCCCTCGAAGCGCCCCATCCGCTTCCACTTGCCCTCGCGGGACTGGGTGCGCACGTCCGCCACCTTGACGTTGAACACCCGCTCCACCGCTTGCCGGATCTCCACCTTGTTGGCGTCCACGGCGACCTGGAACGTCACGGCGTTGAGGTCTTCCTTCTGCTGCATGCTCTTCTCGGTCATGAGCGGTCTGAGCAGCACGGTCCTTGGGTCTCTCATCTCGCGAGCGCCTCCTGCATGGCGAGGATGGCCCCGCGCTCGGCGATCACGCGGCCGTTCCTGAGGAGCTCGTAGGCCGAGGTCTGCGTCGGGGTCTCCACCTGGAGCCACGGGATGTTCCGGGCCGCGCGCTCGAGGGCCGGCGCTAGCTCGGACACCACGAGCAGTGTCGGGCCCGACGCGACACCGAGCCCCCTGAGCCAGCTGGCGAGCGCCCTGGTCTTCGGCTCCGCGACGCCGATCTGCTCCACCACCGTCACCTCGCCCGCCGCGACCTTGGCGGCGAGCGCCGCGCGGAGCGCCGCCCGGCGCATCCCGACGGGCATGCGCTTGTCGTACTTCCGCGGCGTGGGCCCGAAGGGCTTGCCGCCGCCCTTCCACTGGGTCGCGCGGATGGACCCCTGCCGCGCGCGCCCGGTCCCCTTCTGCCGCCAGGGCTTCCGGCCGCCGCCGGACACCTCGCTGCGCCCCTTCGTGTCGTGGGTGCCGGCGCGCTTCGCGGCGAGCTCACGGACCACGCTCTGGTGCAGGAGGGCCGTCCGGATCGGCCCGCCGAACACCTCGGCGGACAGCTCCAGGGTCCCCTGGGCCTTGCCGTTCTGGTCGAGCACGGGAACACTGGGCATGGCTACTTCGCCCCCTGCGCCTGCTGCTGGGCCTTGGTCTGCTTCACGCTCTTCCTCACGAGGACCACCCCGCCGCGGGCGCCCGGCACCGCCCCGCGCAGCAGGATCAGGTTCCGCTCCGGGAGCACGCGCACCACGGGGAGGTTGAGCACGGTCCGCCGGTCGCCGCCCATGCGGCCGGGGAGGTGATGACCAGGCCAGACGCGCGATGGATCGGAGGAGGCGCCGATGGAACCCGGGGCCCGGTGGAACATCGAGCCGTGGCTCTGGTCGCCGCCCGACCAGCCGTGGCGCTTGACACCGCCCTGGAAGCCCTTGCCCTTGCTCACGCCCACCACGTCCACCAGCTCGCCGGGCGCGAACAGCGCCGCCGTGAGCGTCTGCCCCACCTGGTAGGGCTGGAGCGCCTCGGTCTTCTGCAGCCGGATCTCCCGGAGGACCTTCATCGGCGTCGGGATGCCCGCCTTCCTGTAGACCCCCGCCATCGCCTTCGTCGCGTTCTTTTTCCGCGGGGAGAACCCCAGCTGCAGTGCGTCGTAGCCGTGCGTGGCCTTCGTGCGCACGCCGACGACGGTGCACGGGCCAAGCTCCACCACGGTGACCGGGATGATGTTCCCGTCGTCGCCGAAGACCTGGGTCATTCCCACCTTCCGACCGATCAGCCCTTCCTTCATCGCCATGGTGGTGGTCTCGCTAGAGCTTGATCTCGACGTCCACGCCGCTGGGCAGCTCCAGCTTCATCAGCGCGTCCACCGTCTGCGGCGTCGGGTCGAGGATGTCGAG
>MGBV01000231.1 GCA_001788415.1 Candidatus Rokubacteria bacterium GWC2_70_16
CTCCGTCTCCTACCTGTCGCCCTTCGGCGGCTACAAGGACTCGGGCCTCGGGCGTGAGAACGGCCAGGAGATGATCCGGGAGTACCTGCAGGTGAAGAGCGTGTGGATCAATATCGGCGCGAAGACCGCCAATCCCTTCGTGATGCGCTGAGGTTGCGTTCCGGTCGACCTCACGCGGGCGCCGGGGGCCCGACTACCTCGGCTCGATGAGCCACTGGCGGCACCAGTCCGCCGCCTCCTTCCCCGCGATCGCGAGGTGGGACAGGTTGCTGTACATGCTCATGTGGGTGCTCTTCCGCTGGACGAACAGCTTCTTCTTGCTCGTCGCGATCTCCCCGAAGGCGGGGACCTCCCGCTCCCACATCGTCAGGTCGTCGCCCTCCGCGACGATCATGAGCGTCGGGGTGTCGAGGATCCGCGGAAGGAAGGGGCGGACGTCGTAGGCCCAGACGTGCTCGACGGACTGGATGGTGCTGTAGTGCTCGTGCCGCGGCGCGGTCGTCTCCTTGATCTTCATGAAGACGGGCCGCGTCTCCGGGTGTGGCCAGGTGACCACCTCGGTCTTGGGGTCGCCGGAATGCGGGATCGTGCCGTGCCGGCCGGTGAGGTACCGCTGCCGCCGCTCCTGGGTGACCAGCGCCGTCAGCTCCCGGAAGCCGACCGAGCCATGGGCCCGCATGGAGTTGTACCAGCCCTCGATGATGGGGATCTGCGACACGACGCACTTCACGCGGGGATCGAGGGCGCCGACGATCAGGGCATGCCCGCCGCTGTAGGAGATCCCCCAGACGCCGATGCGCTCGCGGTCGATGACATCCTCGTACTCGTCGAGGTAGCTCAGCGCGTCCACCGCCGAGCGGTAGTCGGCGATCTGCTTCCAGGGGTCGAGGTGCTGCCGTGGCTCCCCGTCGCTGGCGCCGAGGCATCGGTAGTCGAAGATCAGCGCCGCGAGGCCTTCGCGCAGGAAGAACTGCGCGTACTCCGGCATGATGAGCTCCTTCACGTAGCACCATCCGCCGCCCATGACGATCACCGGCCACGGGCCTTTCCCCTCGTCCGGGGTGAAGAGGTCGGCCCGGATCAGCTCCCGGGGGTTCTCGCTGGGGAACTCGACGGCACGCTTCATCGTTCGGATCTCCCTGGTCAAGGACGTGAGCTGGGCGCGCCCGCCGGCGCCCGGGCGGGCGGGGCCGGCCCCAGGCTTAGCGCAGCGGCCGACCAGCGTCAAGCGGCCTCCCGAGCGCCCCGGCCGCGTAGACGATCCGGCCGCCCACCATCGTCAGCAGGGACTCGATGCCGCCGATCTCCTCCACCGGCACGCTCGCGTAGTCCCCGGACAGCACGGCGAGGTCGGCCATCCGGCCCACCTCCAGCGACCCGCGCCGGGCCTCGTCGTGGGCGAACCAGGCGCTGCCGAGCGTGTAGAGACGCAGCGCCTCCTCGCGCGTGGGCCGCTCCTTCGCGGGCCGCGCGGCCGCCGTCAGCGGCGCGGGCGCACCGGCACGCGCGACAGCTCGTCGTAGAGATGCACGGCCGCACGCATGGCCTTGAGCCAGTCCCCCAGGTGCAGGCTCTCGTTCTCCGAATGCGCATTGCAGGCCGGATCGGCCACGCCCGTGAGGAGACACGGCGCGCCCTTGAGCAGCCGCGCGAACGGCTCGACGAAGCCGATGGTGCCGCCGCAGCCGATCATGGCCGCCTCCTTCCCGAATCCGGCCCTGAGCGCCAGGCGCGCCGCCTCGAAGGCCGGCCCCTCAGGGTCGGTGCTCCACCACGGCGCGGACCCCGTCACGCGCGCGGTGACCTTCGCGCCGCGGGGAGGCCTCGAGGTGAGCCGCCTGACGAGCAGGCGCCCGGCCTCCTTCGCGTCCATCTCCGGCACGGTGCGCAGCGACAACCGAGCGCGGGCGGCCTCGATGATCTGGTTGGACGAGCCGTGGAGCGGGCGGGCCTCGAGCGCGATCACGGTGAGCGCGGGCCGCGTCCAGAGGCGCTCGTAGACGGAGAAGCGGCGCTCCCCGCCGAGCGTCGTGCCCGGCAGCATGCCCGCCTCGCGCCTGAACCGGGCCTCGCTCCAGGGCAGCGCCCGGATCCGCGCGAGCTGCTTCGCGCCGGGCCGGGCGACCTTGCGGTAGAGCCCGGGGACGCCCAGGGAGCCGTCCGCCTTCTCGAGCCCGGCGATGAGCCCGCAGAGGATGCGCACAGCGTCCGCCACGGGCCCGCCCCAGGCGCCGCTATGCACCGGCTGCCGGAGGCACTGCACCTCCACGTCCACCTGGCAGATGCCGCGGAGCTGATAGGTGAGCGCCGGGATGCCCGTGGCGAAGTTGCCCGTGTCCGACAGCACGATGAAGTCGGCGGCCATCATCTGCCGGTGCTTCGCCAGGAACCGCCCCAGGTGCCCGGAGCCGATCTCCTCCTCGCCCTCGACGAGGAACTTCACGTTGCACGGCAGGCTCCGCGCTGACGCGAGGTATGCCGCCACGGCGGCCACGTGGGCCATGACGCCGCCCTTGTCGTCGGCCGTGCCACGTCCGTAGAGCCGGCCCCGCCGCTCCGTCGGCTCGAAGGCCGGCGACAGCCACTTCTCCGGACGCCCGGGCGGCTGCACGTCGTGATGCCCGTAGAGCAGGATCGTGGGCGCGCCCGGACGTTTCAGCCAGTCGCCGTAGACATACGGGTGCCCGCCGGGGATCGTGATGATCCCCACGTTCTCGACGCCCGCCCGGCGCAGCACCTCCGCCGTGGCCTCGGCCGAGCGCTGCACCTCCTCGGGCGGAAAGCCGCGTGCCGACATGCTCGGGATGCGCACGAGATCTCCGAGCATGCGCGTGAATTCCTTGAAGTGGCTGTCCAGGTAGCCGAGCGCGCCGCCGACGGCGCCGTTCGCGTTGCTCATGATCGCTCTCCCTCCGGCCGGTTCGGCCTTCGCTAGAATGGCGCAGAAAGGCGCGCGGACGCAACCGCGAAGGGGGGCGCCGGCGCGCGGGCGGGCCCTGCCCCGCCGTGCGCGTGCTATAGTGGCGCGGCTCCACTCGCATGCTCCCACGCCCGCGCGACCGGATCTTCTACGGCTGGTGGATCGTCGCCGCCGGGTTCGGCCTCGAGGCCCTCATCGGCGCCCTCGTGTTCCACTCCTACGGGGCCTACGTGGTCCTCCTGCGCGAGGAGTTCGGCTGGAGCAAGACCATGCTCTCCGCCGCCTTCTCCATGGCGCGGATGGAGAGCGGCATCCTCGGCCCCGTCCAGGGCTGGCTCACCGATCGCTTCGGCCCCAGAGCCCTCATCCGGGTCGGCATGGTGATCTTCGGCGTGGGCTTCATCCTGTTCAGCCAGTTCACATCCCCGCTCGGCTTCTTCGCCACCTTCTTCCTGATGGCGCTGGGGTCGAGCCTCGGCGGCTATCTCCCCATCAGCGTCGCCATCGTCTCCTGGTTCCGGCGGCGCCGGGCGCTGGCGCTGAGCATCAGCGCCACGGGCATGGCGGTGGGGGGGCTCCTCACCCAGCTCGTGGCGCTGTCGCTCACCCGCTATGGCTGGCGGTGGACGGCCGCGGCCTCCGGCGTCCTGATCCTGCTCCTGGGTGTGCCCATCGCCCAGCTCGTGCGGCATCGCCCGGAAGTCTACGGCCTCCGTCCCGACGGCGACCCTCCCGAAACGGCCACGCCGCCACCCGTGAGCGCGCGGTCAGCCGCGCACGGGGCGGCCCACGCCGGCCCCGCGGACTTCACCCCGCGCGAGGCCATGCGCACGGCAGCCTTCTGGCTCATCTCCCTGGGCCACGGCTCGGCCCTCCTGGTCGTCTCGGCGGTGCTGGTCCACCTGGTCGTGCACGTGACCGAGCGCCTCGGCTACTCCCTGCGCCAGGGCGCGGGAGTCATCGCGCTCATGACCGCGATGCAGGTGCTGGGCCAGCTGGGGGGCGGCTGGGCCGGCGACCGCTTCAGCAAGCGCACCATCATCGTGGCGTGCATGGCCGGCCACGCGGCGGCCCTGCTCCTGCTCGCCTCGGCCACGGCCTTCTGGATGGTCCTCGGCTTCGCCGTGCTCCACGGCCTGGCCTGGGGGATCCGCGGCCCGCTCATGGCCGCCATCAGGGCGGACTACTTCGGCAGCGCCTCCTTCGGCATGATCACGGGGATCTCCTCCATGATCGTGATGCTTGGGATGATGGGCGGCCCGCTGATCGCCGGTGTCCTGGCCGACCGGACGGGGAGCTATGAGGCGGGCTTCCAGGTGCTGGCGGCGCTGGCCGCTGCGGGCTCCGTCTTCTTCGTCCTCGCGTGGCGGCCTGCCCCTCCGCGGCGCGCGGGCTCGGCCTGAGCCGCTTCAGTCGGCCGCCAGCCGGTAGCCGACCCCTGGTTCCGTCAGCAGATAACGGGGCCGGGCCGGCTCGGCCTCGAGCTTGTGACGCAGATGAGCCATGTAGACGCGCACGTAGTGCGCCTGGTCGGTATGCGCCGGCCCCCAGACCTCGCGCAGCAGCTGCTGGTGCGTGACGACCCTGCCCGCGTGGCGGACCAGCGTGGTCAGCAGCTCGTTCACACTGTCCCAGTCCGGAATGGTCCGCCACTGGCTCAGGCACGAGGGGGGCGGATGGCGGTGGCGCCTGGCCATCAACGGGGGGGGCGCGCTGGTCACGGGCCTCGTCACCGTCGTCATCGCGGTGACCAAGTTCACCCACGGCGCCTGGATCGTGGTGGTCCTGATCCCGGTGATCGTCCTGGGCTTCCTCGCCGTCCACCGCCACTACGAGTCGGTGGCCGAGGAGCTGTCGCTCGACCGCCTGGCCGCGGAGCCGCCCGTGAGGAACACGGTGCTGGTGCTGGTCGGCGACGTCCACATGGGCGTGGTCAAGGCGCTGCGCTTCGCCGAGACGCTCGCCACCCGCCCCCGCGCCGTCTTCGTCGAGACCGATCCGGCCCGCACAGGCTGGGTGGAGGAGCGGTGGGGCAAGGTGAGCGGCGGCGTGCCGCTCATCGTGCTGACCTCCCCGTACCGGTCGGTGCTCGGACCCCTTCTCGACTACATCGACCGCCTCCAGCGGGAGGGCCCCAACTCGGTGGTCACCATCGTGATCCCGGAGTTCATCCCCCGGCGCTGGTGGCAGCACCTGCTGCACAACCAGATCGCGCTCCTCGTCAAGGGCGCGCTGCTCTTCCGGCGCGGTGTCGTCGTGGTGGACGTGCCCTTCCACCTCACGCGGTGACCGTCCCCTTGGCGCCCCGGCGCCCCGCGCGTCGCGAGCGCCCTCAGGCAGATGTTCTTCCGCGACTCCCGCGTGGGCCCAACGCTGGAGCGGCAAGTCGCGGCCGGTTGCGCCTTGTCACGCGGGGTGGGTGGCAGTCTCGGTGACATTGGTCCGGGCCGAGGACCCCGCGGGGGACGGAGGCGATCTACCCCGGGCCAGGCGCAGTTGAGGGCGGTCGGCCCGGACCCGCTCTGGTATCCTGTCCCCGAGCCCGAATGCTTGGAGCGAAGCGGCGCTGGCAGGTCAGACCCCGGCGCAGGGAGTTGGAGGAGGCGGTCGGCATGAAGCACTACAAGGTGGTGGTCGAGAAGCACCTGGACGGCTACGTGGCCTATCCCCTGGGCCTCAAGGGCGTCGTCGTCGGGCAGGGGGATACCTATGAGACAGCGCTCGCCGACGTGAAGTCGGCGATTCGCTTCCACATCGAGACCTTCGGACAGGAGGCGTTCTCCGAGGACTCCCCCGTCCTGGAGGCGTTCGTGGCCGAGGCCGGCGTCACCCAGTAGCCGCCATGGCGAAGTTCCCAGCCGACGCGCCCAAGGCGCGGGTCGTGAGAGCTCTCGAACGCCTGGGCTTCGCTGTCGTCCGGGAACGCGAGCACATCGCATTGGCCAGAGGCAACCCCGACGGGACACGAACCATCCTGACCATGCCCAACCATCCGCGGCTCAAGGGCTCGACGCTCCGCACCATCTGCACGCAGGCGGGAATCCCTCGAGAGGACTTCCTCAAGGCCTACGCCGAGGCGTGAGCCGCACTGAGGTCGGGGGCAGCGCTCCTTCCTGTGATCCCCCGGCACGCCCCGCGACTCGTACCCCCCCCTGAGGACCACGTGCGGACTCGGCGACACCGGACCGTGTCCCAGCCGCAGGCGCAGGATCGGTGCCGCACACTCCGCGCCGAGAGGCCGTGGCGGCAGGTCGCGGTCGGCTGCGCCTTGTCACGCCGGGTAGGTGACGGTCTCGGTGAGATCGACCGCGTTACGGTACCCGGGGGCACGCGGCGCACTCCGGACCCTCGGCCGACGGCCGGGGGATCAGTCGATGGGACGGCTACTCGATCACCGGGTCGGCGCGCACCAGCACCGCCGGCGGAATCGTGAGGCCGAGCGCGCGGGCGGTCTTCAGGTTGATGCCCAGCCCGAACCTCGTCGGCTGCTCCACGGGGAGCTCGGCCGGCCTGGCGCCCTTCAGGATCCTGTCGACGTACCGCACCGCGTGCCGGACGAGGTCGGGAAAGCTCGTGCCGTAGGACATGAGCCCGCCGGCCTCCATGTACTGCCGCGGCTCGGCGATCGCCGGCGGGCGATGTTGCGCCACGAGCCGCACGATGGCGAGGTCAGAGAGCAGCAGCACGGGATCGGTGAGCACGACCACCGCCGCGGCGGCCTCCTTCACCATCGCGGCGAAGGCCGGGTCCACATCGGCGGGGGCGCGGACCTCGAAGGTCCGGAACTGCACCTTCAGCGCGCGGGCGGCGGTGTCGAGCTCCCCCAGCGGGGCCGCGGCGGCCGGGTGCGTCGGGTTCGCCAGGACGCCGACCCGGCCGAGGCCCGGAACCGCGTCCAGCTCCGGCCCGATGGGCGCGTCCTCGTCAAGCTGAAGACGGTTTGGCGCGATGGCACCTCCCGTCTCCTGTCCCTTTCCCGACCCTGCCCCCGCCCCTCGCCGCCAGCGCCCCAGCACCCGGCGCCGCCCCCCTCTGCCCGCTCCTTGACCACGACCCCGCGGCGGCGCAGGATGACCCGGGACCCGAGGTGGATCGCCATGGCCCCGCTCGCCGTCACCCCCGGCGGCGGGCCGCCCCAGGGATCAGGCTCGTGGTGACGGGGGGGTCCGGCAAGCCTCCGCGGCGCAGGGAGCCGAAGGACAGAGCGTGTGTGCGGGCGATGCGCGAGGGCATCGGACGGATACAGCTCCGGGCCTGGATCGCGTACTCTTCGGGTCGACGCTCGAGCGCGGGAAAGGGGGGCGGATGGCCCGCGATTACACGCCGAAGCACGCGAAGGTCGGAGCCGTTGGGCCGGTGGCGCTCCGGTGCAAGGCCTGCACGGCGCGGTTCGAGGCCACGCATCCGGCCGCGACGGCCGTGTGCCCGGGCTGCGGGGAGGCGTGGCGGATCAGGTGGTTCACGCCCGACTCGGGGATGATCATCGCCCCGCTGGACTGGACGGACTACCAGGCCCGGGCCCGGAGCCGGGCCACGGGCGGGAGCGGGCAATGAACAAGCTCGCGACCATCGACCTGGACAGGCGGCAGGTGACGGTCGAGGAGATCGCCCCGGACCTGCGCCGCCGCTTCCTCGGCGGGCGCGGGATCAACACCCACCTGCTCTTCCACGCCGTCGACGAGCACACCGATCCCCTGGGCCCCGGCAATGTGCTGCTCTTCGGGACGGGACTCCTGACGGGGCTGCCGTGGGTCGGCGCCTCCCGCTCGAGCTTCTCGGCGAAGTCGCCGGAGACGGGACACCTGGGGGACTCGGCGGGTGGCGGGCACTTCGGCGCCGAGGTGCGCTTCGCCGGCTTCGACCACCTGGTCCTCAGGAACCGCGCGGCGGAGCCCGTCTACCTCTGGGTCCACGACGGGCAGATCGAGCTCCGCGACGCGCGCCACCTCGAGGCCCTCACCCTGACGGACACGCAGGACGCCATCAAGCACGAGCTCGGCGACACCCGCGTCCAGGTGGCGGCCATCGGGCCCGCGGGGCGCCGGTGCGTGCGCTGGGCCTGCATCATGCACACGATGGCCGACGCCTGGGGCCGCACGGGCATGGGGGCCGTCATGGGCTCGAAGAACGTCTGGGCCATCGCGGCGCGGGGCGGCGCCACCCTCCCGGTGGCCGACCCGGCCGCGCTCGCGAAGGTCACCCGGACCCACTACGAGCAGATCACGCGGAGCAAGGGGTTCCTCGCCACCTCGAGCTACGGGACGCTGGTGCGCCTCAACAACACGCGGACCCAGGGCTACGAGGGCGGCTTCAACCATCAGCGCAACATGACCGAGCTACCGGGCGAGCTCGACGCCGACGTGTTCCTCGACCGCTACGAAATCGCCAAGACCGCCTGCTTCAACTGCCCCACCCATTGCCGGCACGTCCACGAGGTGACGCTGCGCGACGGGACGCGCCGGCGCGGGGGCGGGCCGGAGTACGGCGGGGCCGGCGGCTGGGGCAGCCAGTGCGGGGCCGCGGACTGGCGGACCATCCTCGAGGCGTGGGACTACTGCAACGACATGGGCCTCGACGTCCTCTCGGCCACGGCCTACACGGCCTGGCTGATGGAGCTCTACGAGAAGGGCGTCATCGGGGAGGCCGACACCGGGGGCCTGTCGCTCCGCTGGGGCGACCACGACGCCATCATGGGGGTTCTCAGGCAAACCGTGGAGCGCCGGGGGATCGGGGCCCTGATCGCGGAGGGCTGGATGCACGCCGCCCGCGCGATCGGCCGCGGGGCCGAGCGCTTCTTCGACCACGTCAAGGGGCTGTCCATCGAGTGCGACGACGTGCGCGGCCACCGGGCGCAGGTGCTCGGCCTGGCCACCTCCTCGCGGGGCGCCTGCCATCTCCGGAGCCGGTACACGCTGGAAGAGTTCGCGCTGCCTTCGAGCGTCACCGAGGCCCTGATCGGCGTGCCGATCCCGTCGGACGCCGCCTCCTACCACAACAAGGAGCACGCCACCGTCTGGACCGAGAACGTCTGCGCGCTGGCCGATGCCCTCGGGGCCTGCAAGTTCCTCTCGAAATGGCTCTCCACGGGGCTCCTGGGCGTGGACGAGTTTCGGGATGCCGTGGAGGCGGCCACGGGCATGCGCTTCACGACCGAGGAGCTGGTCCGGGTCGGCGACCGGATCTACAACATGGAGCGCCTCTTCCTCGTGCGGCAGGGCATGTCCCGCAAGGACGATGCCCCGCCCGCGAAGTTCTACGAGCCCTGGACTCACGGCCCCCGTGCCGGGACCCGCGTCGAGCGCGAGCCGTTCGAGGCGCTGCTGGACCGCTACTACGCCCTGCGCGGCTGGGACGGGGACGGCATCCCCACGCCGGAGGCGCTCCGGGCGCTGGGGCTGGAGCGCGAGGGGGCGCTCGTCGCCAGCGCGCGAGGCCCGGGCCGATGCTGAGACTCACCGTCAGGAAGTTCCAATGCACGGGCTGCCGCTTCTGCGAGTCGGTGTGCGCGGCCGGGCACGCCCCGGCATTCTCGCTTGGCGCGGCGCGCCTTCGCATCTCCCAGGAGACCATCACCGAGCCGACCTTCGCCGTCAACGTGTGCCGTCAGTGCACGGTCTGCCTCCCGCTGGCCGCCTGCCCCACCGGAGCGCTGACGCGCGAGGCCCGCACGGGCGTCCTCCGTCTCGACCCCGCGCGCTGTCCCGCGGGGTGCCGCCTCTGCGCCGAGGCCTGTCACCTGGGCGCCTTCCACGACGGCGGGCACGGCCTGATCCTCTGCGATCTCTGCGGCGGCGACCCCGAGTGCGTCAGGGTCTGCTACACGGAGGCGCTCTTGCTGAGCGAGTACCAGCTCCCCGCGCGCGGGCCGGCGCGGCCGGCGCGGGAGCCGAGCCCCCGATGATCCGGCTGAAGCTCCTGCCTCCGTTGACCCGTGTCGTGGGGGAGAAGGAGATCTGCGTGGATCTGGAGCGCGCGCCGCTCCGGGTGGTGCTGGAGCGGGCCATGGCCGACAACGGCCCCCTCCAGGGCGCCATGCTCGATGGAGCTGGCCGTTTCTCCCACGAGTACTCCTGCCTCGTGAACGGGGAGCGCTACAACCTGAGCGACGCGGGCGACGTGGTGGTCGCGACGGCCGACGACATCACGCTGCTCCTGCCCATCTCGGGCGGACGCACCGGGAGCGTCCAGGCATGAGCGGCGCGGCCGCGCTCTGGAGCCCCATCCACGTCGGCACGCTCCGCCTCGAGCACCGGCTCATCATGGCCGCCATGGGCTCGGGCTTCGCCGCCGCCGGGGGGCGCGCCACCGACCGCCTCGTCCGCTACCTCGCGCGGCGCGCCGAGGGCGGCATCGCCCTCGTGACCACCGAGGCCACTGCGGTGGACGCCTCCGGCGCGCCCTTCCCGGTGGCGCTCCGCGCCGACGACGACGGCCTGCTCGAGGGCCTGCGCCGGGTGGCGGAGGCGGTGCACGCCCACGGCGTGCCGATCTCCATGCAGCTCTATCACGCCGGCCGGCAGATGAGCCGGCGCATCTCCGGCCGCCAGCCGGTGGCGCCCTCGGCCCTCCCCTGCCCCATGGTCCGCGAAATGCCGCGCGCGCTCGAGGGCGAGGAGATCCCGGCCCTCGTGGAGCGCTTCGCCGAGGCCGCGGCCCGCGCCCGGGAGGCGGGCTTCGACGCCATCGAGCTGCATGGCAGCCACGGCTATCTGATCCACCAGTTCCTCACCCCGCTCGCCAACCAGCGCACCGACCAGTGGGGCGGCGATCTGGCCGGGCGCGCCCGCTTCGCGCTGGCCGTGGTGCGGCGGATCCGCGAGCGGCTCGGCCCCGGCTTCCCCCTCCTCTACAAGCTCTCGGCCGAGGACAGGCTGCCGGGCGGTCTCACGCTGGACGACACGCTCGTCTTCGGCCGCTGGCTCGAGGAGGCGGGGGTGGATGCCCTCATCGTCTCCGCGGGGACCTACGCCTCCTTCCAGTGGATAGTCCAGCCGCTGGGCTGGCCCCAGGCCTGCCTGCGCGGGCAAGCCGCCCGCTTCAGCGAGACCCTCCGCATCCCGGTGGCTGCCGTGGGCCGGATCAACGACCCGGCGGTGGCGGAAGAGGTGGTCGAGCGCGGCGAGGCCCAGCTGGTGGCCATGGGTCGCGCGCTGCTCGCCGATCCCGACCTGCCCCGCAAGGCCCGCGCGGGGCGCCGCGGGGACCTCCTGCGCTGCATCACCTGCAACGAGTGCCTGGCCCGCCTCATGAAGGCCGAACCCATCCGCTGCGCCATCAACCCCGAGATGGGACGCGAGGCGGAGTTCCCTCCGCCCCCCGCCGCGCGCCGCCGCCGCATCGTCGTGGTCGGTGGCGGCCCCGCGGGGATGCAGGCGGCCCTCGTGGCGCGCCGGCGCGGCCACGAGGTGACGCTCCTCGAGGCCGCGGAGGCGCTCGGCGGCCGGCTCAGCCTCGCCGACCGCCCCGCCTTCAAGCGCGAGGTGGGCGAGCTGGCTCCCCACTGGGCGCGCCGGCTGGCTGAGGCCGGCGTCGCGGTGAGGCTCGGCACCCGGGCCACCCCCGAGGAGATCGGCCGACTGGCCGCGGATGTCGTGGTGGTCGCCGCAGGCGCGCGCGTGACGCTGCCCGCGCTGCCCGGCATGGACGCCCCTCACGTGACGAGCGTCGAGCAATGCCTGGCGGGCGACGGGCGCGGCGCAGGCCCGGCCGTCGTCCTCGGGGGCGGCCGCGCGGCCTGCGAGGCGGCGGGCTACCTTCGCGAGGGCGGCTGGGAGGTGACGCTGCTGGCGCCGGGGCGCGACGTCGCCCGGGATGTGGAGCCGCAGACGCGCCGGGGCCTCACCGGAGAGCTCCACCGTCTCGGCGTCCGCATCGTCACCGAGGCGCGCGCGGAGGCGATAGAGGCAGGGGGCGTCCGCTACACCGACGCGGCCGGCCAGCCCGCCGCCGCCCCGGCAGCGCTGGTCGTCGTGGAGGGCACGCTCAGTCCGGACGACGCGCTCCAGCGCCGGCTCGAGGCCGAGGGCCTCACCGTCTTCGCCGCCGGCGACAGCGCGGCCCCCGGCGATCTCGCGGCCGCAGTCCACGGGGCCACCGACCTGGCCCTCGGGCTGTAGCCGGCCGGGCGCCCGACCAGGCTTCCCTGCAACCTCTTGGTCCCGATCGGGAAATACTTGCGCGCGGCGCGGCCCGGGGCAGCGGGGCCTGCCGCGGCGAGCAGCCCCACGGTGCTCGCTCCCGCCAACGCCCCGACCGTGCCCCGCGCGATCTGGCTCTCGCTCAACGCGCGAGCCGGTGAGGCGGTGCGCTCCGCGCCGTGGGGCGCCCCGCTCGCCGCGGCACCCACTGCCTCGGGCCTCTCCCAGCCGCTGGTGATTCTCCGATCAGGGTTGGCCCCCGGGGGAGGCGCCGGGCGCTACTTCCCCGAGAGCCGGCGGCCGATGCGCGTCTCGATCACGTGGGTGACGGCCGAGAAGTCCTCCTGCCCCCACCCCCGCTCCGCGGCCTCGTCGTAGGCGCGCCCGGCCTCGGCCAGCATCGGCGCGGGCACGCCCGCGGCGCGCGCCAGGTCCAGCGCCAGCCCCGCGTCCTTGCGCATCAGCGCCAGCGTGAAGGTGGGCGAGAAGTCCCCGTCGAGGATGCGCCGGGCCCGGCGCTCGAAGTAGGTGCCATAGGCCATCCCGCCCCCGTTGCGCACGATCTCGTAGAACGTCCCGGGATCGACGCCGGCCTGCACGCACATGCCGAGCGCCTCCGCCACCGCCACCGAGGTGACCGCAGCCAGGCCATTGTGGATGAGCTTCACGCGGTTGCCGGTGCCCGAGGGGCCGGCGTACATGTGCTGCTTGCCCATGATGGCCAGGTAGGGCGCGATCCGCGCCACCGTCGCGGCCTCGCCCCCCACGATGAAGAAGATCTGCCCGTCCACCGCCTGGGGCTTCGACCCGAGCATGGGCGTGTCCATGTGGCTGATACCCCGGGCCCCGAGCCTCCCGCTGATCTCCACGCTGACCGCCGGGCTCACCGTGGAACAGTCGCAGGTGACAAGCCCCGCCCGCGCCCCGGCGGAGAGGCCGGCGGCGCCCAGATAGACCTCGAGCACGATGGCGTCGTTCGGGAGACAGGTGAAGACCACGTCCGTCGCCGCCGCCACCTCGGCCGGGGCAGCGGCCGCGCGCGCGCCCGGCAGCCGGCCGGCGGCCTCGGTCGCCGCGCGCGCGCTGTCGTGGACGACCAGCGCGACGCCGGCCTTGGCCAGATTCGCCGCCATGGGCATCCCCATGGTGCCCAGCCCGATGAATCCCACTCGCTCGCTCATGGCTCTCCTCGTCACGGTCTAGCAGGCTGCTGAAGAAGGCCCATCTGCTTCGTTGGCGCCCTCGGCCGCACGCTCAACGTACAGCGAGTACGCCTCGCGTGCGGCCGTCGGGCGCCGCCTCGCATCTGGACCTTCTTGAGCAGCCCGCAGGGTTCCCCCACATCCTGCTAGGGTGGAGTGTCCAGGACCTCACGCGCCTTCCGGGCGAGAGCGTGGGGCAGGAACGGCTTCTGGAGCAGGGAGGCGCCCGGGTCCAGGATGCCGTGCTGGGCTATCGCGTCGGCCGTGTATCCGGACATGTAGAGCACCTTGATGCCCGGGCGGAGCGGGGCGATGTCCTTCACGAGTTGGGGCCCGCTCATATGCGGCATCACCACGTCGGTCAGGATGAGATGGATGGGGTCGGCATGCCGCTCGACGATCCCGAGGGCCTCGGCCGGCCCGCTGGCGGCGAGGACGGTGTATCCGCTCTGTTCGAGCACCTCGCGAGCGAGTGCCCGGACCTCGTCCTCGTCTTCCACCAGGAGGATCGTCTCGGTCCCCTGAGGGGGCGTGGCGACCACCTGCCCCTCCGTCGCGACCGGAGCCTCGACGCGGGGGAGATAGATCGTGAAGGTGGTCCCGCGGCCGGGCTCGCTCCACAGGGAGATGTAGCCGTCGCTTTGCTTCACGATACCGTACACGGTGGACAGCCCCAGCCCCGTCCCCTTGCCCGGCTCCTTCGTCGTGAAGAAGGGCTCGAAGACGCGCGCCTGGATCTCGGCATCCATGCCGACGCCGGTGTCGCTCACCGCAAGCATCACGTAGGACCCCGGCTGCGCGCCCGGGTGCTGGCGCGCATAGCGGGCATCGAGCTCGATGTTGGCGGTCTCGAGGGTGAGCTGCCCGCCCTGGGACATGGCATCGCGGGCATTCACGACCAGGTTGACGATCACCTGCTCCAGCTGGCCGGGGTCAGCGCTGACGTGGCCCAGGTCCGGACCGGGACGGACCGCGAGGTCGATGTCCTCGCCGATGAGCCGCCGGAGCATCACGACCATGCCGGAGAGGACGCCGTTGAGGTCCAGCACCCGGGGCTCGAGCACCTGCTTCCGGCTGAAGGCCAGGAGCTGCTTGGTGAGCGACGCCGCTCGCATCGCCGTCTGCTCGATGAGGGTGATGTCCCGATGCGCCCGTTCGTCGACCTCGGAGCGAGCCAGCAGGAGCTGGCTGCGGCCCAGGATCACGGTCAGGAGGTTGTTGAAGTCATGCGCCACGCCGCCCGCGAGCCGTCCCACGGACTCCAACCGCTGGAGCTGGAGCACCTGCGCCTCGCTCTCCTTCAGGGCCTCGGCAGCGCGCTGCCGCTCGATGAAGTGGCCCACCCGCTGGGTCACGTCCTGCATGACCGCGAGCAGACGGTCGTCGCGGGGGCGCGGCGCCCGGCTGAAGCAGGCAAGCGCCCCGACCGGCGCCTCGCCGCGCAGCGGGCAGGCGAGCGCCCCGTGCAAGCCCGCGACCGCGGCCGCCTTGGCCCTCATGAACCCCGGGTTGCCGAGAACGTCCTCGTCCCACACGGGCTGGCCTTGCCTCCAGGCCTTCCCGGCCAGGCCCCCACTGCGCCCCACCGGCATCGCTCTGCTGGCCGCCAGGAACGGGCTCGCCTCGAGCTCAGGCCGGTGCCAGACCCCTTGCCATCTGAGCTCGTCCCCGTCGGCGACCCACATCTCGACGAGGTCCCAGTCCGCCCCCAGGCAGATCTCCTCCAGCACGC
>MGBV01000232.1 GCA_001788415.1 Candidatus Rokubacteria bacterium GWC2_70_16
GCGTCCAGGGTCTCGTCGGCCACCTTGGCGCCGGCGAGCAGCGCGCGGAGATCCTTCCCCGTCATCCTCTTGCCCAGCCGCTCCTTGATCACGTCGGAGAACGACTGGCCCGCTGCCTTGTGGCGGGAGAGGATCTCGTAGGCTTTCATGTCAATGGTGATGGTCTTGACAGCCATGCACTTAGCATGCACTTACGCCGAGTCAAGGTCAATCGGCGTGGCGCCGGCCGGGGTTCGGCTGTGGGCGGCCTCGACCGGCGTGATCCGCCCCGCCCCTGGCGGTACTCAGCCGCGGAGGCGGGTGATGTGACGGGAGGCGACCAGCGCCCCCGCCCCGGCCACACCGGCGCCGGTCCACCACATGGCCGTGTAGCCCAGGGAGGCAACCAGCACGCCCGCGAGCATGGAGCCGGCGGAGATGCCCAGCTCCCAGGCCGTGAAGAAGGTCCCCATGGCGCGGCCTCGCTCGTCGGGCGGCACCCGGTCGGTGATCATGGCCATGAGGGCGGTCTGCGCGGCGCCGAAGCCCAGGCCGTAGACGATCGCCGACACGATCATCGCCGAGCGCGTGCCGGCCGCCGCGAGCACGACGAGCGCCAGGCCCGCGGTGACGAGCCCCGGCACCAGCACGAGCCGCCGCCCGAAGCGGTCGGTCAGGGGGCCGGCCCGGGTGCGGCCGACGAGCGCGGCCAGGGCGAAGACCGTGAAGAAGAGCCCCGGGTTGCCGAGCCCCTCGCGCCGGGCGAAGAGCGGCACGAACGAGAGGAGGCCGCCGTAGCCGAAGAAGAGCGCCAGCAGCAGCGCCGAGGGGTAGAGGGCGCCGCGGCTGAAGAGCCCCCGCAGCGAGAGGCGTCCCGGCGGCTGGAGCCCTGCGGGGCGCGTCTCGGGGAGCATGAGGGCCAGGGCCAGCGCCGCGGCGGCCACGGCGGCCGAGGTGACGAAGGCGGCGTGGATGCCCCAGCGCTCGGAGATCTCGATGCCCGCATAGGGCCCGATGGCGAGCCCCGTCGTCGTGGTCAGGGCGAAGATGCCCATGGCCTCGCCGCGCCGGTCGGGGGGGGCGACGTCGGCCACGACGACGCTGCCCGCCGTGGGGCCGAAGCCCATGCCGACGCCGTGGAAGAAGCGCAGCGCCAGGAGGCTCGCGGCGCCGGCCGCGGCCGAGTAGCCGAGGGAGGAGAGCGTGAAGATCACCGGGCCCAGCACCACCAGCGGCCGCCGGCCGATGGCGTCGGCCCAGTGGCCGGCCAGCGGACGCCAGAGCATGGCCGACAGCGCGAAGAAGCCGTGAAGCAGCCCCACATGCCCCTCGCGGAGCCCTAGCCCGATGGCGTAGAGCGGGATCAGGGGCAGCAGCAGGTTGAAGGAGAGGTAGAAGAGGAAAACCGAGAGGCAGAGGCAGATGAAGGGCCACCGGTAAAGAGTCAGGGTGCGGGCCGGGCTCACGAGCCGGGCGGTCAGCGCTGGTACTTGGTGGGCGTGCGCCGGGGCGTGAAGAACACCGGGCGCGGCATGCGTCCCACCGCCACCTCGATCAGGACGGGGCGGTCCAGCTGTATGGCCTCGCGGACGAGCGCGCCCACCTGCGTGGGCTCCTTGGCGCGCATCCCGCGGACGCCGAAGGCCTCGGCGAGCTTCATGAAGTCGGGGTTCGAGAGGTCCGCGCCCATGGCCCCGCCCCAGGCCTCGTCGAGGTCCCGGGCCACATTGCCGTAGGCCTGGTCGTTGAAGACGACGGCGACCACGTTGATCTTGTGGCGCACGGCCGTCGCCAGCTCCTGGGCGTTGAAGAGGAAGCCGCCGTCGCCAGACACGGAGACCACCGGCCGGTCCGGGCGGGCGACCTTGGCCCCGAGCGCCACCGGGTAGGCATAGCCCAGGTTGCCGGAGTAGGAGGAGGTGAGGTAGGTGCGCGGGTGGTAGACGGGCCAGAACGGGCGCGAGTAGTAGCCGATCTGGTTCATCCCCGCGACGAAGATGGCATCCTCGGGCGTCCCCGCCCGCAGGCTTCTGAGGATCGAGGCCTGGGGCTCCTGGGTGGCCAGTGCCGCGATGTCGGCGCGCAGCGCCTCGCGCTCGGCCTTGCGTGAGGGGCGCGGCGGGGCCGCGGCGCGGAGGCGCTCGAGGAGGGCCTCGAGCGTGGCGCGGCAGTCGCCCACGAGCCCCAGGGTCTTCTTGTGATTGCGCCCGATCTCCTCCACATCGGCGTCGAGCTGGATCACCTGCTGCCCTGGGGAGAAGGACACTACCGCGAGCCGGCTCCCCAAGGCCAGCACCAGGTCGGCGGCGCGCAGATGCGTCCGGAGCGGCGACTCGCGCCAGAAGGCGGCGCCCAGCGAGAGGTCGCTGCCATCGCTCACCGCGCCCTTGCCCTCGGCGGATGTGGCGACGCCCGCCTGGAGGTACTCGGCCACCGCGGCCAGTGCCTCGTGGGCGCCCGAGAGGTGAACGCCCCCGCCGGCATAGATCACGGGATTCGTCGCTGCCAGCAGCATCTCGGCGGCGCGGTCCACATCCGAGGCGGGCGCGCAGGCCCGGGGCGGACGCACGGGCTCGCAGAGCACCACCTCGCTCTCGTCCTCCATGGTCTCGGGCGACATCTCGATCTCCACCGGGCGCGGCCTGCCGCTGCGCAGCTGGTACACCGCCGCGCGCACCGCGCCCGGGATGTCTGCGATCTCCAGCACCCGGCGGCGCCACTTGGTGACGGGGGCGATGGCGTCCTGCTGGTCGTTGACCTCGTGGAGGAGCCCGATGTTCTTGCCGATGCTCGCCTTCGGAATCTGGCCGGCGATCATGAGCACGGGCGAGGAGGCCGCGTAAGCTGTGCTGAGTCCGGCCGCCGCGTTGAGCAGGCCGGGCCCCGGCACCACCAGCGCCGTGCCGAAGTCCCCGCCGGCGCGCGCATAGCCATCGGCCATGTAGGAGGTCGCCTGCTCGTGGCGGGTGGAGATGAACCGGATCCCCGGCTCATCGCGCAGCGCCGCCAGCACGCCGTAGAGCTGCACGCCCGGCAGCCCGAACACCACGCGGACGCCTTCCCGCGAGAGGGACTTGACGAGGGCTTCGCCGCCGGTCATCCGGGCCATGGTCCACTGTCCTCCTGGGGAGTTCTTCCGCGGCCTCCTGGGGCCGGGCGTGGGTGAAGGGGGCGTGGCCTTGGCGGGTGCTTGGTCGTCACGGCGCCTCGATCACCCCTGCCGCGACGAGCGCGGCGACGCGGTCCGGGGCGTAGCCGAGGAGGCCTTCCAGCACGGCGCGCGTGTGCTCCCCCACGCGGTAGGGGGCGGGGCCCGCGGGGCCCACGGGCCGGCTGTCGAGGTGGAAGGGCGAGGCCGTCACGCGCACGCTCCCCGCTCCCGGGTGCGGCACGGTCGGGAAGAACTGGCGCTGGGCCAGGTGCGGGTGGGCGATCACCTCGGGGGGATCGAGGACGGGGGCGCAGGGCACGCGCGCCCGGGTCAGGGCCGCCAGGGCCTCGTCGGCCGTGGCGAAGCGCCCGATCCAGCCGCCGATGATCTCGCGCAGCGCCGGCCAGTTCTCGCGCCGCGCGATGGGCGTGGCGAAGCGCGGGTCCGCCGCGAGATCGGCCCGGCCCATGGCCGCGGCGATGCGTTCCCACAGCGCGGTGGCGCCCACGATCTGGAGCGCCAGGTACCGCCCGCTGACGGCATACACCGCCATGCCGGGGCGCGGGGCCCCGAGCGGCTCACCGCCGTTGAGCACGGCGGCATAGGAGATGTCGTCGGCCGCCACCAGGGCCTCGAGCATCGAGACGTCGATGTACGCCCCCCGGCCGCTGCGCGCGCGGCGCCAGAGAGCTGCCGTGATGGCGCCGAAGGCATGGGTGGCGGCCAGCACATCCGCCGCCTGGATGTTCGCGGCGCGCGGGGCCTCCCCCTCGACCCGCTCGAGGGCCATCATGCCCGAGGCGGCGTTGACCACATGCGCGAAGGCGGGCTGCTGTCGCCACGGCCCCGTCTGCCCATAGCCCGAGATGGAGCAGTAGACGAGGTCGGGGCGCGCGGCGCGGAGCGTGTCGTAGTCGCAGCCAAGCCGCGCGACGACGCCGGGGAGGAAGTTCTCCACGACCACGTCCGCGGCGCGGGCCAGGTCCAGGACGACGGCCTTCGCCTCCGGGTGGCCCAGGTCCAGCGCGACGCTCTCCTTGCCCACGTTGACCCGGATGAAGTACGTGCTCTGGTCGGCGCGTCCCGGCTCCACCTGGAACGCCGCGGGGCGCATCTCGTCGCCCACTCCGGGCCGCTCGATCTTGATGACGCGGGCGCCGAGATCTGCCAGGAGCCGCGTGCAGTAGGGGCCGGCCAGGACCCGCGTGAAATCCAGCACCACGAGGCCCGTGAGGGGAAGCGAGGCGTCGGACACGCCAGGAAGTATAGCAGAGCGCCTTGCCAAGCCCGTGGGGTCGTGGTACCCGTGGAGGCGTCCGCGCGGGGTGTCCACCGGGGACAGAAAGGGGCGATGGAGATGACCACCGCACCGAAGGTCGTTCAGACGCTGGACTGCAAGGGGCTGCTCTGTCCGGTGCCAATCATCAAGCTCTCCAAGGCCGTGAAGGCGGTCCAGGTGGGTGAGGTGATCGAGATGCTCGCCACGGACCCCGGCTCGGTGCCGGACATGGAGGCCTTCCAGCGGCAGACGGGGCACGAGATCGTGAGCCGCGACCGGCAGGGCGAGGTGTTCCGCTTTCTCGTCCGCAAGACCAAGTAGCCTTCCCCGGCGTTCGGAGGGAATCGTCATGGGTGACAGACCGAAGCGACTGGCGATGGTGGCCTCCAAGGGCACTCTCGACATGGCCTACCCGCCGCTGATCCTGGCCACGACCGCCGTCAGCATGGGCTGGGAGACGGGGATCTTCTTCACCTTCTACGGGCTCGACATCCTGCACAAGGAGCGGGTCAAGCATCTGCAGGTGAGCCCCATCGGCAACCCCGCGATGCCGCCCCCGCTGGCCGCCATGCCCGGGTTCAAGGTGCCCAATCTCCTCGGGGCCCTGCCCGGCATGACCGCCATGGCCACCATGATGATGCAGGGGTGGATGGCCAAGGCGAAGATGCCCACGGTGACGGACATGCTCGACCTCTGCGTGGACGCGGACGTCAAGCTCTTCGCCTGCGCGACCACCATGGGGGTGATGGGGATCAAGCAGGAAGACCTGATTCCCGCCGCCCAGTGCGCGGGGGCCACGACCTTCCTCGACTTCGCCGGGGACGCCAGCGTCTCGCTCTTCATCTAGCCCGCCCCCCGGCTCGGCTCCCGGCTCCGGGACGGCACCGGCGTCCGGGTGGGCCGGGGCGAGCCCTGCTGCGCCGCGGTGATCCGCGGCCCTGAGGCCTTCGGGCGTACTCTGCGGCCCCCCCCTCCGGGTCACTCATCCCCTCCCGCGGTGCCCCCGGCGTGGCTCGCCGCCCGCACCACGTCGAGAAACTTTACGGATGCCCCGCCGGGACCCCTGGATCCGGGGTGATCCAGCCGGAAAGGTTAAATTTTCGTTTCCGGCAGGGAACTTGCTATCCTGGCTCTGCAAGTGAGCTGGGCATGACTCCGCGATCCGAGAGCGTCAGGAGTGCAGGCTAGATGCGCCGCGTCTGGGAGATGAGGGACGAGATGCGCCGATTCCTCTTCGTGGTGTCGAAGGAAAAGCCCGAGCTCTGCGAGTATCTCTCCAGCCACTTCGCCGACGAGGCCGAAGTGCTCGTCACGCTGGATCGCAGGCGTGGGGAGCGGCGCCGGGGTGACGGGCCCCCCGACCTGGACCGGCGCCAGTCCCATCGCCGCTGGCGCCCGGATAACGACGAGACCCTGAGCGCCCTGGGGGCGTTCATGGTGCCCGTGGACCAGGCCGACCGGCTCATTCCAGAATAGCCCGTAGACCTCCCCGGCGGGGATTGCCCCGCCCCCTGTCGGCGCCGCTGACAGTCGCTCGCCCGTTTGCTCTTGCGCCGCCCCCCCTGGCCGGCGATCATCCCGGCATCTAGGGCCCCGCGACCACCACCAGGACCCATGCCCGGAGGAACCACGATGAGCCAGGACCTGATCGAGACCGTCACGGACCGCGTCGCCATGCTCACCCTCAATCGCCCGGAGCGGCTCAACGCCATGTCCCGCTCCATGATGGACGCGATGCTGGAGGCCCTGCCCCGGCTGGCCGAGGATCCCGCGGTGGGCGTGGTCGTCCTCACCGGGGCCGGGCGCGGCTTCTGCTCCGGCGGGGACGTCAAGGCCATGGCCGAGGGGGCGGAGTTCGGCGACATGGGGCTCGAGGACAAGGCCCAGGCGCTCCGGGGGCGGATGGAGGTCTCGCGCTGGCTCCACGAGATGCCCAAGCCGACCATCGCCATGGTGCGCGGGGCGGCGGCGGGGGCCGGGCTGTCCATGGCGCTGGCCTGCGATCTGCGGGTGGCGGCCGACAGCGCGCGCTTCGGGACGGCCTTCGCCCGGGTGGGCTACTCGGGCGACTTCGGCGGCTCCTACTTTCTGACCCAGCTCGTGGGGACCGCCAAGGCCCGGGAGCTGTACTTCACCGCCGACCTCCTCGACGCCCAGCAGGCGCTGGCGCTCGGGCTCGTCAACCGCGTGGTCCCCGACAGCCAGCTCGAGGAGCAGACGCTGGCGCTGGCCAGTCGGCTCGCCCGGGGGCCGTCCGTCGCCTACCGCTACATGAAGCGCAACTTCAATGCCGCCGAGAGCGGGACCCTCAAGGACCTGCTGGACCTCGAGGCCTGGCACCACACCCGCTGTGGGATGACCGAGGACCACAAGGAAGCCACGCGCGCCTTCGTGGCCAAGCGCGAGCCCGTCTTCAAGGGGCGGTAGCGCGGAGTACTCGGGGAGACGGTCGCGCGCCGCCGTGCCAAGACCCGTTGGTTCCCGTACGTGGACCGCGGATTCATGACTCGTCCGCCCTAGCGGTCACCCCCATCGCACTTTTCGTCAGCCGCCCCGGCACGCCCCTCTGCAGGACGTGCAGGGTCGGGCCCCACGCTCGCTGCCGAGCGCAAGCAGCAGGGGCAGCGCAGCCCACCGGGCCACAGCAAACGCACTAGGCGACCTGATCGCCCCCCGCAATCGCTGCGCTCCAGGGGCATCGCCCGCCCGGCTCGGCCCGCGGTCCCCTTCTTGCTTCTTGACAAGGGTGCCGCCACCGGCGTCGGTGGCGGCGAGGCCGTCTTGAGGCGCTCATCGGCACATGTGCGAAAACGTCGGCCGCCCTGCGGCCGCTGAAGCTTCCCGGGGGAGGTGTCCCATGGGGAACCGTCCACTCACATCCGCGTTCTCGGACGAGCGCGGCATCGCCCTGCCCGCCGCGCTGATCGCCACGCTCATCCTCGCGGCGCTCGTCGTGGCGTTCTCGGTCCTGGCGGCCTCCGAGCCCGACATCGCCGCGAACCAGCTGCGCGTCGCCCAGGCACGCGGGCTCGCGGAGGCGGGCGTCGAGGTGGGGATCTGGGCCCTGTCCAATCCCTCTGCCAGCGGTGGGCTCGCTGACCCCCTGCCAGCGCAGGTGCCCGCCCCGTACGACGGCAGCGTGCTCGTTCCCCTGGGCGTGCAGGGGAGCGCGCTCGGGGGGTTCCGTCTCACCGTGGCGTCGGGGGCCGCGGCGAACGAGCGCACGGTGGTCGCCGTCGGCTGGGTGCCCACGGATGCCAGCGCGGACCGTCGGACCAAGGCGCACCAGCGGATCACGGCCACGCTCACCAAGGTCCGCTTCATCGATCCCCCCTGCGCGCTGTGCGTGCGCGGGACCCTCGAGGTCGGCGGGAACGCGAGCGTCGATGCGCGCGGGGACACGAGCTGCGGAAACAAGGCGGGCACCTTCACCAGCGGGACGACCGTGATCGGCAGCGGGGCCGCGAGCGTGTGGGGGGCCGACGGCAACAACACGGCGAACCAGCCCGCCGACATCCAGCAGGACCAGCCGCCGTCGAGCTTCGATGCGTTCACCTACACGGCCGATGAGCTGGACATCCTCAAGGGCTTCGCCCGCGCGAACGGCACCTACTACCGCGGCGCGGTGACGTTCAACGCCTCGAACCAGCTGCCCAACGGCATCGTCTTCGTCGACACGACGACCGGCAGCAACATCACGGCCAACACTCCGGCCTCGGAGTTCGCCGCGGTGCAGATCCATGGCGGCGCCGTGGCCGACCCGAGCGGCACCTTCGCGGGCTGGGTCATCGTGAACGGCTCGCTGTCCATCAGCGGGAGCTTCCGGATGCAGGGGATGCTCTACGTCGTCAACGACCTCTCCTACACCGGCACCGGGACGGGGGAGATCGCCGGCGTCGTCGTGTCGCAGAACATCCGCGACAGCGTCGCGACCACGGTGGACACCAACAGCGGGGGCAACGCCTCGATCGTCTACAACTGCGCGGCCGCCCGGACGGGCGGCGGGCAGATCCCGCAGGGGTGGTTCGTCAAGCCGGGCACCTACCGGGAGGTCTCGGATGGCTGAGGCACCGACGCGATCGCACGGCGGAGGCCACAGGGCGACCGTGGCGGAGCCACGCCGCCTGCGCCGGCGGGAGAGCCGCCGATGACGATGGGGCGCCTGCCGCCCGGGCCCGTGAGCCTCCGCGAGGCGGCCGTCCGGATCTTCGCGCTCATCGCGCTGCTGCCCGTGCTGCTGCTGGTCTTTCTCCTCGTCCTCCTGCTGCAGCGGCCCGACCTGGTCACGCCGCTGCAGCTCCAGGTCAGCCTGCTGCTGGCGTTCCTGAGCACCTCGGTTGGCTTTGTCGCGTTCTACCGGATGGTGGCCCAGATCGCCAGGATCGCAGATGCGACAGGGGCCGCGACGACGGGTGACGGCGCCCCGGCCACGGCGGCCGTGCAGCCGCCGACCGTGCCGGGCCTGGGGCAGATCGCGGAGATCGGCCAGATGGGCACGACGCTCAGCCGCATGCTCGAGGACCTCCGCACCTCCACCGTGCGCCTCGAAGACCAGGTGCTCAAGTCGAGCACGCTGAACGAGCTCGTGGAGCTCACCGCGAAGGTTCCAAGGATCCAGGACCTCCTCGCCCTCGTCCTGGAGCGGACCATGCGCGCCGTGAGCGCGACGATCGGGTCGATCATGCTGCTGGACCGCGAGCGCCAGCGGCTCCGTGTGGCGGCGGCCCGGGGCCTGCCGGAGGGCGCGCTCGCCGGCGCCGAGGTCAGGGTGGGGGAGGGCATTGCCGGCACCGTGGCCGCGGGCGGGGAGCCGGTGCTGGTGGAGGACATCGAAACCGATCCCCGTTTCGCGCGGGTGAACGACCCGAGGTACGGGAGCGGATCCTTCATCTGTCTTCCGATCCGCGTGGAGGAGCGGGTGATCGGTGTCATCAACCTGGCGAAGAAGCAGCATACCGGCGGCGGCCCGCACGCGGTCCGCGCCTTCACCGCCAGCGACCTGCAGTTCCTGAACACGCTGATGGGGTACATCGCCTACGCGCTGGACAACGCCCGGCTGCTCCAGGAAGCCCGGGACACGGCCGACCGCCTCCAGGAGGCGGTCGACGAGCTCAGGGCGACCCAGGCGCGACTCGTGCAAGGGGAAACCCTGAGGGCCATGGGGCAGCTGGCCTCAGGGATGGCTCACCACCTCAACAACCTGCTGATGGTGGTCTCGACCCGCATCCAGTTGCTGGCCCGCCGGCTGGACGATCCGGAGACGCGAGGGGCACTCGACATCGCCGAGCGCGCCATCCGGGACGCCGCCGAGGTGGTCAGTCGCGTCCGGCGCTTCGCCCGAGCGGAGCAGCCCGTCTCCGACGTCGCGGCGGTCGATCTGAACCAACTCTGTCGAGAGGTCGCGGAGCTGACCCAGCCGCGGTGGCGCGACCAGAGCCAGGCCTGTGGGATCCCGGTCGAGTTGTCGCTCGACCTGGCGGAGATCGGGCTCGTCGCCGGGGAGCCCGGACCTCTGCGCGAGGTGCTCATCAACCTCGTCCTGAACGCGGTGGACGCGATGCCGCACGGGGGCGCGATCGCGCTGAGGACGTGGGATTCGGCCCACGGCGTGCATTGCTCCGTCAGCGATACGGGCACAGGGATGTCGGAGGAGGTTCGGCGCCGGGCGCTGGAGCCCTTCTTCACCACGAAGGGCTCGCAGGGCATGGGGTTGGGCCTGAGCGTGATCCACGGGACCATCCAGCGGCACGGAGGCGAGCTCACCCTCGAGAGCGGCGAAGGCAAGGGCACCGTGGTGACCATCCGCCTGCCGCGCCGCGCGGCGGGCGCCCCTGTACCCGCCGCGGGCGATGCGCCGCCCACGCCCCTGCCCCCGCACCGCGTGCTCCTGATCGACGATCAGCCGGAGGTTCGCGCGGGGCTCGCGGACCTTCTGAGGGCGGACGGGCACGGGGTTCTCGAGGCGGGCGATGGGCCCGAGGCCCTGGCCCGGCTGGAGGCCGGCGAGGAGGTCGACGTGGTGCTCACGGACCTCGGCATGCCCGGGATGACGGGCCGGGACGTCGCGCGCGCGATCAGGGCCAGATGGCCCGGGCTGCGCGTGGGCCTCGTCACCGGGTGGACAGACGAGGTCGAGACGGCCTCGGCAGAACACGCCCTGTTGGACTTCGTGCTCGCCAAGCCCATCGACCGCCAGGCGTTGCGCCTGGCCCTGGCGTCGTTGCCCCGGGGCCCCGCGCCCGCCCGGCAGTAGCGGCAGGCGATCCCGGGCTCCGACGGGATCCGGTCCCTGGGCGGTGGCGGAGGCTTGGTGCTAGAGTAGTCAGGCGCCTGGAGGGCCCCCGTCCTGGCATGAGCCCCAGCCCCACGAGGAGGAGACTGCCGTGACCCCGACCGTGAATCGTCAGATCGTGCTCGCCTCTCGCCCGCCGGCCATGCCCACGGCGGACAACTTCAGGCTCGAGGAGAGGCCCATGCCCGAGCCGGGGCCGGGCGAGGTGCTCGTCCGCAACATCTACATGTCCGTGGATCCCTACATGCGCAGCCGGATGAGGGACCGGAAGTCCTATGCGCCCCCGTGGAAGCTCGACGAGCCGTGCGACGGGCGCGCCGTGGGCCGCATCGTCCGCTCCAACCATCCGACGCTGGCGGCCGGCGACTACGTCAGCAGCATGCTCGGCTGGCGGGAGTTCTTCGTCTCCTCGGGCCAGGGGCTCAGCCGGCTCGACCTCTCCGTGGCGCCCCTGCCGGCCTATCTCGGCGTGCTGGGCATCCCGGGCTTCACCGGCTGGTACGGGCTCACGGAGATCGGGCGGCCCAAGGCCGGCGAGACCCTGGTGGTGTCGGGGGCGGCCGGGGCCACGGGCTCTTTGGTGGGACAGATGGGGAAGATCCTGGGCTGCCGCGTGGTGGGCACGGCGGGCACGGAGGATAAGTGCGCCCATCTCACGCGCGACCTCGGCTTCGACGCCGCCATCAACTACCGGACGGCGGGCGACCTCTACGAGGCGCTCCGCCGGGCCTGCCCCGACGGCGTGGACGTCTACTTCGAGAACGTGGGCGGCGCCGTGCTCGACGCGGTGCTGCGCTGTCTCAACCCCTTCGCGCGCATCCCGCTCTGCGGCATGATCTCCCAGTACAACCAGGACCCGCCCGAGCCGGGGCCGCGCTACCTCTTCCAGATGGTGGGCAACCGCGTCCGCATGCAGGGCTTCATCATCAGCGATCACTACGATCGCTACCCCGACTTCCTCCGCGAGGCGGGCGCCTGGCTCAAGGCCGGGCGCCTCAAGCACCAGGAGACCATCGTCGAGGGCCTGGAGAACGCCCCGCGCGCCTTCCTCGGCCTCTTCAAGGGAGAGAACCTCGGCAAGATGCTCGTGAAGCTCGGCCCCGAGGACGGCTAGCCCCCGCGTTCGCCGGGACACGCCGAGCCGGACCATCAGACTCCGGATGATGATGACGTCAGCCTGGTCCGTTGTCGTGCTCGGCGTGCGCTGGCGCGCCCCGTGTGGATCTGGCCCGATTCACGACTGGCGAAGGGGGGGCTAGAGTCGTCTCGCCGCCGGGGGGGACACCGCGATGCCGACGATGGAGCACTACGCAAGAGTGCCCGCCGAGGAACGCCTCCGGCGCTTGCAGCACACCCCTGACGAACTTGCCGCCGCCATCCGGGGCCGAGACGATGCCGCCCTCTCGCGCCGCCCGGATTCCAAGAACTGGTCGGCGAAGGAGATCGTCTGTCATCTGCGAGATGTTGAGGAACTGTTTCTCACGCGATTCCTGACGATGCTGGCTATGGACGAACCGAGAATCCTGGCCTTCAATGCGGCTCCGGGTGATCTGGCCCACTGGGGGATCGGGGGGCCGGTTGGTCACCCGCTCGATCCTGGCCGTTGGGCTGAGGAGCGTCAGTACCTCCGTAACGACACAAGTGAGGCTCTCGCTGCATTTCGCAGACGGCGTGAAGAAGTGCTGGCTCTCCTCAAGGGGCTTTCCGCTGAGCAATGGCACCGCGGTGGTATCCACCCAACGCGGGGCCGGATGACCATCGGCGACTTCGCTGCCGGGCTCGCCGGACATGACGACAACCACTTGGACCAACTCCGGCGGGCGCTGGAAGGTCGGGTGTGAGGGAGCAACACGGGGCCCATCGCCTTGGAGCGCCCGGACGAGCGGTCGCCCGGCGGGCCGAGCCCCGGGCCCGATCGAGGCCAGGGAGACGACGGCGCCGAGCCGCACGTCGGTTCGCCATTGCTCGTAAGGATCGGCTCCGCGTCGGCGTCTCGCGGTAGAGGCGAGCGGTCTGCGGCTATCCATACTCCACCCGGCTGCTCACAGAGAAGCCGGATCAGCCATTAGCTTCGACTCATGTTTGAGGCTCACTCGGAGCAGCTCGACCATCTGGTCGATCTCATCGCGGGACACGGTGAGCGACGGCATGAATCGAAGCGTGGCCGGTCGGGGCGCGTTGACGAGGAGGCCTTGGTCGAACGCGGCCCGGGCGACTGTCGCGGCGTCGCGCTCGTTCAATTCGAGGGCGACGAGCAAGCCACGACCGCGAACCTCACCATGGCCGAGCTCAGCGGAGAGCGTCCTCAGCCGCTCCATCAGGTAATGACCATTCGCCGCGACGGCGTCCAAGAATCTCGGGTCACGCACGGTTTCAACCACGGCGCACCCGACCGCCGCCATGAGCGGGGCGCCGTTGAATGTGCCCCCCTGGTCCCCATACTCAAAGCAGCTCGCGCTTTCGGCCGCGACCAGCGCGGCGATCGGGACACCTCCGCCGAGCCCTTTGCCGAGTGTCACGATGTCCGGATCG
>MGBV01000233.1:0-13761 GCA_001788415.1 Candidatus Rokubacteria bacterium GWC2_70_16
AAGTTCGTCGAGCGGGCCATCGCCAACGGGATGAACGTGTTCCGGATCTTCGAGGCCACCAACGACTTCAGGAACATCGCGGTGGCGACCCGCGCGGTGCGGGAGCTGGGCGGCGAGGCCCACGTCGAGGTGAACTACACCGTCAGCCCGGTGCACACCCTCGAGCGGTGGATGGAGTACGCCGAGCAGCTCGTCGAGATCGGGGCGGACTGGCTGTCGCTGAAGGACGCGACGGGGATCCTGACGCCCTTCGACGCCTACCGGATCGTCAAGGGCATCAAGGAGCGGGCGAAGGACACGCTGCCGGTCCTGCTCCACTGCCACGACATGGGCGGCACCTCGAGCATGTGCCACCTCATGGCCATCCTCGCCGGCGTCGACATGATCGACACCGTCATGTCTCCCCTGTCCTTCGGCTCGGCGCATCCGGCAACCGAGACGATGGTCGCCTCCCTCAGAAACACGCCGTTCGACACCGGCATCGACCTGAAGCTGCTCGAGGAGCCGACCCGGATCACCCGCGAGATGAAGGCGAAGTACGAGAAGTTCGAGACCGGCTATACCGGTGTGAGCGCCGAGGTCTTCATCCACAAGGTCCCCGGCGGCATGATCTCCAACATGGTCGCCCAGCTGAAGGAAGCCGGTCGGATGGACCTCATGGACGCGGCGCTGAAGGAGGTGCCGAGCGTGGAGCGGGACCTGGGCTACCCGCCGCTCCTCACCCCGACCAGCCAGATCGTGGGCGCCCAGGCGGTCTTCAACGCGCTGACGGGCGAGCGGTACAAGATGGTGTCCCGCGAGGTCACGGACTACATCGCGGGCAAGTACGGCCGGCCCCCCGGGCCGGTGAGCCCGGAGCTGCTCCGGAAAGTCATGGGAGACCGGGAGCCGGACTACTCGCTGCGAGCGGGAGACCACGCCGACCCCGCGGACTGGGACAAGACAGTCGCGGCGCTCGGCCCGCTCGCCAAGAGCGACGAAGACATCCTGCTCGGCGTCCTGTTCCCGATGCAGGCCAAGGACTTCCTGACCGCCAGGGAGAGCCCGAAGACGCCGGCCTCCTCCTGAGGCGCCGGCCCCCCGCGGGCCACGTCAAGCGGGGAGAGCATCCGCGACGGATGCTCTCCCCGCCCCCTGCTACCCCCCGAAGAACGGCACCAGCGCCAGCACCGCACCGCCGGCCACGACCGAGGCGATCTGCCCGGCGGTGTTGGCCCCGGCCGCGTGCATGAGCAGGTGGTTGTGCGGGTTGGTCTCCAGGCCCACCTTCTGGACCACGCGCGCGGACATGGGAAATGCCGAGATCCCCGCGGCCCCGATCAACGGGTTGATCTGCTTCCCCGAGAGCAGGTACATGATCTTGCCCAGGACGAGCCCGGCAGCGGTGCCCACGGCGAACGCCACCACGCCCATGGCGAAGATCATGATGGTCTCGGGGCGCAGGAACTCCTCGGCCACCATCATGCCCCCCACGGCGAGGCCGAGGAGGATGGTCACGATGTTGGCCAGCTCGTTCTGAGCCGCCAGCGACAGGCGCTCCAGCACCCCGGATTCCCGCAGGAGGTTCCCGAACATCAGCGTGCCGATGAGGGGCGTCGCCTTGGGGGCGATGAGGCCGACCACGACGATGGTCACGACGGGGAAGAGAATGCGGGTGCGCTGAGACACCCGCGCCGACCGGGCGGGCATCACGACCCCCCGCTCGCGCTTCGTTGTGAGGGCCCGCATGATGGGCGGCTGGATGATGGGCACCAGCGCCATGTACGAGTAGGCCGCCACCACGATGGCGGGCGCGTACTTCGTGCCCAGGACTGTCGAGACGTAGATGGACGTCGGGCCGTCGGCCGACCCGATGATCCCGATGGACACGGCGTCGGTGAAGCTGAAGTCGAACAGCCCGAAGAGGCCGTCCCCGAACAGGTAGGCGAGGAAAAAGGTGCCGAAGATCCCGAACTGGGCCGCCGCGCCCAGGAGGACCGTGTACGGGCGCTCCAGCATGGAGCCGAAATCGATCATGGCCCCCACCCCGATGAAGATCAGGAGCGGGAACAGCTCCGTTTCGATCCCGAACGTCCGGATCAGCCTGAGGAAGCCGTGGCCTTCGGTCAGCCCGCCGAGAGGGATGTTGGCCAGGAGGATCCCGGCCCCGATGGGGACCAGAAGCAGCGGCTCCACTTCCTTGGCGATGCCCAGGTAGATGAGGCCGCAGGCGATGACCAGCATCGCCGCAGCCTGCCAGGTCAGCGCCAGAATCCCCAGCAGCTCGCCTTGAGGCATCTCAGGCCCCTCCGGTCTTGGCGCGGTGCTGCCCCGAGGAGGGCGAGGCTCCGGCCCCGACGTTCGCGACGTTCGGGCGGGGTTCGGGCCTCAGCAAGCGGGCGAGGCCCATCATCACCGCCAGGAGCACCGCCAGGGTGGCGAAGACGATGGCCATGCCACCCAGGACGAACCAGATCGCGTTCATCATGGCTCTGTCACCCCGCCAGCGCGTTCAGCGCCGAGCCCGCCTTGAACCACCCGATCTGCTCCTCGGTCATGTTGTGGTGGCAGCGGATCGTCGCCGTCCGGCCGTCCGGCTTGTGGATCACGACCTCGACCGGCTTGCCCGGCGCGAGATCCGCGAGCCCGCGGATGCTCACCCGGTCGGCCTGCTCGAGACGGTCGTAGTCCTTGGGATCGGCGAAGGTCAGCGGCAGGATCCCCTGCTTCTTGAGGTTGGTCTCGTGGATGCGGGCGAAGCTCCTGACGATCACGGCGCGGCCGCCGAGGTACCGGGGCGACATGGCGGCGTGCTCGCGGCTACTGCCCTCGCCGTAGTTCTCGTCGCCGACCACGACCCAGCCGATGCCTCGGTCCTTGAGGTTGCGGGCGATCTTCGAGAAACCCTGGCCCGCCTCGGCCGTGACGGGATTGGCGCCCTTGCCCGCCTCCCCCGTGAAGGCGTTGACGGCACCCAGGAACATGTTGTCGCTGATCCGGTCGAGGTGCCCCCGGTACCTGAGCCACGCCCCGGCCGGCGAGATGTGATCCGTGGTGGTCTTGCCCCGGGTCTTCACCAGGATGGGCAGCTCCGCGATGTCCTTGCCGTCCCAGCGAGGGAAGGGCTGGAGGAGCTGGAGCCGCTCGCTGTCGGGCGGCACCGCCACGGTGACGCTGTCCGGGTCGTCCGCCGGCGCCTCGTACCCCTCCTCGCCGCGCGCGAAGCCCCCGGGCGGCAGCTGCTCCCCCTCGGGCGCGGTGAAGCGGAAGGGCCGGCCGTCGGGGCCCGGCAGGGTGCCGTGCACGGGGTCGAACTCGAGCGTGCCCGCGAAGGCCAGCGCCGTGACGATCTCGGGGCTCGTGAGGAACGAGAGCGTGGCGGCGCTGCCGTCGTTGCGCCCCGGGAAGTTCCGGTTGAACGACGAGACGATAGTGTTGGCCTCGCTGGCGGCCACGTCCGAGCGCTTCCACTGGCCGATACACGGCCCGCAGGCGTTGGCCAGCACCGTGCCCCCGATCTTCTCGAAGGTGTCCATGAGGCCGTCGCGCTTGATCGTCTGGTAGATTCGCTCGGACCCCGGGCTGACGAGAAAGGGCGTCTTCGCCCTGAGGCCCGCCCGGAGCGCCTGCGTGGCGATGTGGGCGGCGCGCTTCATGTCCTCGTAGGAGGAGTTGGTGCAGGAGCCGATGAGCGCTGCTTTGATCGGGGCCGGCCATCCTTCCTTCGCCACCTCGGCCGCGAGCCGGGAGATGGGGCGCGCCCGATCCGGCGAGTGCGGGCCCACGATGTGGGGTAGGAGCTCCGAGAGGTCGATCTCCACCACCTCGTCGAAGTACTTTGGGGGATCGGCGAGCACCTCGGGGTCCGCCACCAGGTGCGCGCGGTGCCGCTCGGCGAGCGCCGCCACATCCGCCCGGTCGGTGGCGCGGAGATACTCGGCCATCCGGTCGTCGAAGTGGAAGAGCGAGGTGGTGGCGCCGAGCTCCGCGCCCATGTTGCAGATGGTGCCCTTGCCGGTGGCGCTGACGGACTCGGCGCCGGGGCCGAAGTACTCGATGATCTTGTTGGTCCCCCCCTTGACCGTGAGGAGCCCGCAGAGGTAGGTGATGATGTCCTTGGGCGCGGTCCACCCCGAGAGCTTTCCGGTGAGCCGCACGCCGATCAGCCGGGGGTGGAGCACCTCCCACGCCAGTCCCGCCATGGCCTCGCCGCAGTCGGCGCCGCCCACGCCGATGGCCGCCATGCCGAGGCCGCCGGCATTGGGGGTGTGGGAGTCGGCGCCGATCATGAGGCCGCCGGGGAAGGCGTAGTTCTCCAGGATCACCTGGTGGATGATGCCGGAGCCGGGCTTCCAGAAGCCGAGGCCGTACTTGCGCGCGGCCGATCGGAGGAAGTCGTACACCTCGCGGTTCTCCGCGGACGCGCGCTTCATGTCCTCGGGGGCACCGCCCTGGGCGCGGATCAGGTGGTCGCAGTGGACGGTGCTGGGCACCGCGACGCGCTTCTTGCCCGCCTGCATGAACTGGAGCAGCGCCATCTGCCCCGTGGCGTCCTGCAGGGCCACGCGGTCCACACGGAGCCGGAGCTGGGCCCGGCCGCGGTTCCATTCCTGCGCGTCGACGTCGTCGGCGTGGCTGACCAGGATCTTCTCGGCCAGCGTGAGCCCGCGGCCGAAGCGCCGGCGCGCCGCCTCGAGGCGGGCGGGCATGGATTCGTAGAGCCGCTGGATGGAATCTACCGCCATAGAGGGCCTCCTCGACCGACCGGACTGCGTGGCAACCAGGTCGCGATTCGGGGCTACACGGACGAATCGCCTCCTGCCCGTCTCAGGACAGGAGGCGACCTGTCCGATCCACGCGCTACCCTAGCATGACGCGCGGAGGCGGGTCAAGGCGATCGGCGGCGCCGAGGGCCCGCGGGAAATGGGCAGATCGGCTCAGAACAGCGCGAGGATCGCGCGCCGGCGGAGCCTCAGGATCGAGTCGGTGGGCGAGATCTCCATGGGACAGACCGCCGTGCAGCCGGCCTGCCCGTGGCAGCGCGCCAGCGCATCCTCGGACCGGAGCCGCGTCCCCCGCTCGGCGTGGCCCCCGTCACGGCTGTCCAGCTGGAGGGTGAAGGCGCGGTTGAGCGCGGCGGGCCCCGGGAAGCGCTCGTCGTGGGCCACCAGGGTGCAGGCCGAGACGCACATGCCGCAGCCGATGCACTCGATGGCGGCGTCCACGCGGCGGCGCTCGGCGGTGTCCCGGCCCACGGCAGCGAAGGCGGCGAGGCCCTCGGCCGGCGCGAACGTCGCCCCCGCCGCCAGCATCTTCCGGCTGAAGGGCTCCTGGTCCACCACGAGGTCCCGGATCAGCGGGAAGTGGTAGAGCGGGCGCACGGTGACGAGGCTCCGCCGCAGCGGCGCGAGCAGCGTCCGGCAGGCCCAGCGCTCGCGCCCGTCGATGACCAGGGCGCAGGAGCCGCACATGCCCACGCGGCAGGCGTACCGGAAGGCGAGCGTCGGGTCGCTGCCGCGCTGGATCTCGACGAGGGCGTCGAGCACTGTCATGCCCGCGCGCGGCGTCACGGGATACTCCTGGTAGCGCTCCGCGCCGCCGGGAGCCCAGCGGAAGACCCTCAGTACCACCGCCAGCTCCAGACGACGGCGAAGAGCAGGATCCCGAGCCCGAGGGCCCCGGCGAAGAGCGCGCGGTGCCAGCGCACCGGCAGGCCGAGGTCGAGCAGGATGGCCCGCACCCCCAGGAGCCCATGGAGCAGGACGAGCGCCAGGAGCGCGGCCTGGACGGCGCGGAGGAAGGGGTTCTGCAGGTGGAGGACAATGACGACCACGAGCGCCACGGCCGCGGCCCGCTGGAGGAGCCAGGCCCACAGACCGGCCTTGGTGTCGCGCCACCCCTCGCGCGTCATCCATCCGCGCCGGAGCACCCGGGGACCGCTCATGATCGGCCGCGAGTATAGCACCGCCGCGCCCGCCCTCCGGAGGCCGGACTCGGACAGGTTGACTGAGACCGCAAAGAGTGGTCATATGACCTCCCATGGAGGTCATGATCACCTCGAGCCCATTCGGCAGCCGGACGCGGACCCGCGCGCTGCTCGCCCTCCGCCTGCTGGGGGAGAGCTATCCGCGCGAGTTGGCCCGGCTCCTCGGCGCCCCCCTCTCCAGCGTCCAGAAGGCGCTGGCGAGCCTGGAGCGCGACGGGCTGGTGGCCGCGCGTCCGGTGGGCCGGACCCGCGCCTTCCGGCTGGAGCCCCGCTACTTCGCCCACGAGGCGCTGGGGAGGTACCTCGAGCGCCTCGCCGAGCCGGAGGAGGACCTCCGCGGCCGGGTGGCTGCGCTCCGCCGCCGGCCCCGCCGGACGGCCAAGCCGCTGTGATCATCCGGCAGTCCTCGCTGGCCGATGTGGCCATCGCGCTCGGCGAGGCGCTCAGGCGGCACGGCATCCGGGCCGTGCTCACCGGTGGGGCCTGCGCAAGCCTGCACACCGGGGGCGACTACCAGTCGCGCGACGTGGACTTCGTGCTGGTCGGCCCGACCACCCAGGCCCGGCTGGACGCGGCGATGGCCAGCGTCAAGTTCCTCCGCCGGGGCGATTCCTATGTGCACCCGCGCACGGCGTTCTACGTCGAGTTCCTACGCGGGCCGCTCGCCATCGGAAGCGACCACGCGATCAGGCCCGTCGAGCGGAGGCGGCGCGGAGCCCGGGCCCTCATCCTGTCGGCCACGGACTCGTGCCGTGACCGGCTGGCCGCCTTCTACCACTGGAACGACCGGAGCAGCCTGGCCGTCGCCGTCGCCATCGCCCGGAACCGGCGGGTGGACCTCCGGGCCATCCGGCGCTGGAGCCTCGCCGAGGGATCGCTCGCGGGGTTCGAGGCCTTCCTGGCCGAGCTGCGGCGTCCGCCTCGGGGCCGGGCCGGCGGCGCAGCCGCGCGGCCCCGGGCGAGCCAGAGCCGCTGATCGCGGCGGATCCGCCCTGCCGATCTCCTCGGCTACCCGGCGGTGGGCAGCCCGAGGCGGTCGAGGTCCTGTCCCTCGCCGCTGACCCAGCCCTCCTCGCCGTCGATCGTGACGCGCAGCCAGGTCGTGAACTCCCCGGTGCGGGTCTGGCTGTAGAGGCGGCACCCTTCCAGGAACTGGATCTTCGACGCCGGCCGCACCTGCACGGGCTTGTGGACGGCGAGGTCCCAGAGATTGCGCGTCTGGCCCACGGGCGGCTGGCCTCCGCGCTTGCGATGGAGCGTCACCGTTGCCGCCTCGGGCGGCCGCGGATCCACCTTGATCGGCCCGCACGGCTTCACCAGCTCGAACCCATCGCGCTCGTCGTGGTATTGCCAGGGCAGGATCAGGGTGAAGTGCGACGTCCATGAGGCCACATCCAGGTAGCGACCCTCGCGAAGCCCGATGATCTTCCCCGAGGCGTCAGCGGGATTCGTGACGTCCGTCCCGGGCCCGTCGAAGGGCGCGCCCAGCCGCCTGAAATGCCCGCGCCGGTCGAAGCCGTAGACGACGAGCACGATGCCGCTGGCGGGCGCGCTGGGGTCGAAGCCCAGGGGGAGCAAGAGGAAGCGGCGAGCGCTGCCGCGCAGCTCCTGGGCCGGCCCGGCTGAGGTCTCGCCGTCGAACCCCTGCCCCGCGATGAGCCGGCTCTCGAGGGTTTCCTGGTAGAGGAGGCGGCCGGCCGGCGTTAGGAAGCGCAGCCGCGTGAGGGTCCGCTTCCAGCCCGCGGGCGGGACGCCGGTGGCCTCTTCGTAGGTCTTCTCCACCAGCACCGCGCGGTCGGGGCCGTCGCCGAGGGCCACGGGGCCGTCGCGCTCAGTGGCCACGCGCAGCTGCGCCATGGCCGCGGGTGCTCCGCAGAGCAGCAGCAACGCCGCCAGGGTCACTTCGCGCAGACGCCTCAGTGGCCGTCCTCCTCGCTTGGGGGCGCCCGCGCGGCGCCCCGGTCCGGTCAGTCGCCCACCTCTGCGGTGACGGCGCGAGCCGCCGGCTCCGGACGGTGGCGGGTGAGACGCACGGGCTCGCTCCAGAGGCGTGGCGGCGCGCCGGGCTCCGCCCGGACGTGGATGTTCACCAGCGCCGGCCCCGGCCCGGGGCAGTCGGCGCGGAAGTGTGAGCCGCGGCTCTCGGTGCGCTCGAGCGCGCTCCGGGCGATGAGCCAGCCCACCTGCGCCTGGTGGCGGAGGTTCATCCAGTCCTGCCAGGCGAGGTTGAAGGCCGGGCCGCCGGCCACCCCGACACGCTCGGCGCGGGCGGCGATCTCCTCGATCTCGCCCACGGCCGCCTGGAGCCCCGCGCCGGTCCGGATCAGCCCCACCCGCTCCCACATGACGTCGCGGAGCCTGGACTGGAGCGCGTAGAGGCTCTCCTCCCCCCTCCGCTCGAGGGCCGCCGTCACGGCGGTGGCCTCGGCCTCGATGCTCGCCCCTGACAGGCGCGGCAGCGGGCGGCCGGCCACCCACTCGGCCATGGTGTCGCCGGCGATACCGCCGAACACCGTGGAATCCGCCACGCCGTTGCCGCCCAGGCGATTGGCGCCGTGGATCCCGCCGGCGTCCTCGCCTGCGGCGAAGAGCCCCTCCACCGGCGTTTGGCAGGCCGTGTCGATCACCATGCCGCCCATGGTGAAGTGCGCCGTCGGGCCCACCTCCACGGGCTCGCGCGCCAGGTCGCGGCCGAAGTCGCGGCAGCGCTTGACCATGCCGCGGAAGTTCCGCTCGACGAACTCGGCCCCGAGGTGCGAGACGTCGATCCACACCCCGCCGTGGGGCGTCCCCCGCCCCTCCGTCACCTCGATGAAGGCGGCGCGCGCCACCAGGTCCCGGGTCGAGCGCTCCATCCGCCCGGGGTCGTAGCGCGCCATGAACCGCTCGCCGCGCCCGTTGAGGAGCCGCCCGCCCGCCCCACGCAGCCCCTCCTCCAGCAACGCGCCCGTCATGAGGGAGTCGGGGACGATGAGCCCCGTGGGGTGGAACTGGATCATCTCCATGTCCTTGAGCGGCGCGCCGGCCCGGAGCGCCAGCGCCAGCCCGTCGGCGGCCTTGTCCGCCGAGCAGGCGAAGACCCGGTACATGGTCGGCCCGCCGCCCATGGCCGAGAGCGTGGCGCGGCTCCTGGCGGCGACGAAGCGGCCGCTCCGGATATCGAGCAGCAACGCGCCGCCCACCCGGCCCGCCTCGTCGCGGAGCAGCGCCACCGCCCGGTGCTCCTCCAGCGCGCGGATCCCGGGCCGGACCCAGACCTGCTCGCTGAGCCGGTTCATGATCTCGATGCCCGTGAGATCCCCCTTGTGGATGGTGCGGTCGTGGGTCTGGCCGGCGAAGGGCTTCTGGTGGATGCGCCCGTCGGCGTGCCGGTCGAAGAAGCAGCCGTAGCGCGCCTCGAGCTCGAGCACCCGCCGCGGCGCCTCGGTGACGAGCCTCCAGACGAGCTCCTGGTCGTTGATCCAGCCACCGCCCTTGAGGGTGTCGAGGCAGTGGGCCTCCAGCGAGTCCGGCTCGGCGAGGACGGCGTTGTAGCCGCCCTGGACCATGCGCGTGCAGCCGGCACGTCCCAGGAGCCCCTTGACGGCGACGGTGACCGAGAGCCGGGGCGCGCGGTCGGTGGCGTGCAGCGCGGCGCAGAGGCCGGCGCCGCCGGCGCCGAGCACGAGGATGTCGGTCTCGATGGTGTCGGTCACGAAGCCCGCCGTGGTCGGGTACCGCGCAGCCCGGCCGGGCCCGCGCCCGGCCGGCGCGGCACGACTATAGCGTCTGGCAGGTCCCGGCGCAATCGGCGCCGGGCATACGGATCACCTGGCTGGCGCCGGACGGCCGGGGCCCGGGCCGGGAGCGGCGAGCAACGCGCTCAGGAGGGCCCGCCCCTTGTCCCCGAGCCAGGTGCGCGTGCCCACCCCCCGCGCGACCAACTTGCCGTCGCGCCCGATGAGGAAGAAGGTGGGCGTGGCCGTCACGCGGTAGGCGGCCACGGCCTCTCCCGCCGGGTCGAGCAGGACCCGCGAGGTCAAGCCCTTATCCTTCACCCAGCCAGCCACCTTCTGCCGGCCCTCCTGGATGTTGATGGCCAGGACAGCCAGCCCCTTCGGCCCCAGCTCCCGGTGCGCCTGCTCGATGGTCGAGGGCAACTCCCTCGCGCAGAAGGGTCACCAGGAGGCCCAGAAGTACAGGAAGACCACCTGCCCCTTGAAGTCGGTCAGCGACACCCGCTTCCCGTCGAGGGCCTCCAGGGTGAACGGGGGCGGCGCCTGGCCGTCCAGCGGGACGAGCTGGAGATCGAAGAGCAGATCCTCGATGGCCTCGGTGGCCGCCCGGGCGACGCCGACGGACACGAGCAGCGCCAGGAGGACCGCGGCGAGGAGCCGCCCCGGCTCACGGACGGAGATAGACATACCTGTGGACCTGACGGCCGTCCTTCACGTGGTCGGCCACCGCCTGGCTGCTCCATCCCGCGACCAGCACCGCACCCAGCATCAGGGCCATGAATCCGTTCATTCGATCGCTCCTCTCTGGCATTCGCCGGTGAGTCGTTGTCTGCCGGTCTCAGAGCACCTTGACGCGCGGCCGAGGGTCGAGCCTGACCCGCTTGAGGTCGCGCAGGTGCTGGGCCACCACGTCGTAGGCCGGCGGTCCCGGGGCCTCGGGACCCACGGCGGCCCAGCTGGCCGTCTTGTAGCGGCGGTCGGCGGACAGCGGCACGCCGCCCGCGCGGATGTCGCTGATCCTTTGCCCCATGGGCTTCCGGGGCTCGATGGCGTAGGTGAGCCCGCCCACGCGGACCATGTCCCCGCCCTGGCGGTAGTAGGGGTCCGGGTGGAAGAGGTTGTCGGCCACATCCTCCATGATCTGGCGGATCTCGGCGCCCGTGAGCTCACGGACCAGGGTGTTGGGATAGGTGAGGGCCGTGTGGGCGTAGACGTCCTCGAGGGTGATCGTCTGTCCCGGCACGATGGTCACGCCCCAGCGGAAGCCCGGGGAGAAGGCCACCTCGGCGTCCAGCCGCTTGAGCAGGGCGTCCAGCAGGATCTCGTCGAAGGAGCCGTTGAAGTTGCCACGCCGGTAGAGGAGCGTCTCGGACACGGCCAGCGGCTCGGCGAGCCGCGCCTCGTAGGGGGCGCGGATCTCGCGGATCAGCCGCGCCATGCCCGCCTCCTCCGGGACGTACCGGGACAGCACGGGCATGAGCTTGTAGCGATGGGCCTGGAGGCGCCCCCCCTGTACGTCGAGGTCCAGCCGGCTCAGGAACTTGCCATGCGCTCCCGAGTTGACGACCAGCGTCCGGCCCACGACGATGGGGCGGGGCAGGCCGTCGTGGGTGTGGCCGCCGAGGACCACGTCGATGCCGCGCACCCGCCCGGCCATCTTGATATCGCTGCTGAGCCCGTTGTGGCTCAGGAGCACCACCACGTCCGCCTTCTTGTCGTCCCGCAGCTCGTTGACCAGCCGCTGCGCCTGCTCCTCCTGGATCCCGAAGGTGAGGTTCGGGACGAGACGCCGGGGGTGGGAGATGGGCACGTACGGAAAGGCCTGGCCGATGACGCCGACCTTGACGCCGCCGACCTCGCGGAGCGTGTAGGGGTGAAAGACCGGCTCGTCCCAGTTGAGCTCCTTGCAGTTGTGGCAGACGAAGTCGCCCCTGAACAGCCCCCGGCTCTCGCGGTCGCCGAACAGCTCCTTCACCCGGTCGATGCCGTAGGTGAACTCCCAGTGCGGCGTGAAGACGTCCACGCCGAGCTGGTTCATGGCGCGCACCATGTCCTCGCCCCGGGTCCACAGCGCCGTGGCCGAGCCCTGCAGCGTGTCGCCGCCGTCCAGCAGGAGCGTCTGGCCCGGACGCGCGGCGCGCACACGCTGGACCAGCGTCGCGATGTGCGCGTAGCCGCCCATCCGGCCGTAGCGCGCGGCCAGGGCCGCGAAGTCGAGGTGGGTGAGAGCATGGGCCTCCGCCGACCCCCGCGCGATCCCATAGGCCTTGAGGAAGGCCTCGCCGGTGAGGAAGGGGCGGCTGCCCGCCTCGGCGCCCACGCCGATCAGTGTGTCGGGCTCGCGGTAGTGCACGGGCAGGAGCGTCCCGTGGGGGTCTGTCATGTGCAGCAAGGTCACGTTCCCGAGCGCCTGGAAGTCGAGGAGCCGCTCGGGCTCGAGGGCCGCGGCCTGCGCCCCGGGGCTTCCGGCCCCCAGGGCGCCCGCCACGGTCAAGAGCGTCAGGAAGTCCCGACGCGTGACGTCCATCCGCTAATTCGCCTCCAACGAGTTCGGCCCACTCCACCGGCGCGACCGCACCGTGCCGGGCCAAGGAACGAGCCAGACGAGGCCCGAGGGAGGCGCGGGCGCGAGGACGCGTGACGTCCATCCGCTAATTCGCCTCCAACGAGTTCGGCCCACTCCACCGGCGCGACCGCACCGTGCCGGGCCAAGGAACGAGCCAGACGAGGCCCGAGGGAGGCGCGGGCGCGAGGCGTACTCCCTGTACGTTGAGCGCCCGCGCCGACCGAGAACGAAGTATGGCGACGTTCATTGGCCCGGCACTAGTGCCTGATGCCCGGCACGCTCATGGGCTTGCCCTTGTCGAAGGAGGTGAGGTACAGCTCCAGCTCGGCGTACTCCACGGCGTCGGCCGGCAGCATGTTCATCCCCAGCGGCGTCAGGCACCACTGCATGCGCTTGCGCATGTCCCAGATCTCCCCCTGGCTCGTGCGCCAGGTCGGGAAGTGGCGACTCAGTCCCACCTCCACGTTGGCCAGGAGCCGTCCCCCGAGGAAGCGGTCGGCCCCCCGGCCGCTGCCGGCCGTGTGGCAGTCGGCGCAGGCGTGGTTGCGCTGCCCCACCCGCTTGTTGAAGGAGGCCAAGCCGCGCTCGAAGGCCGCGCGGTGCTCGGGCGTGGAGAGATCCACCGCTACCGGCAGGCCGTTGGAGGCCATCTTGACGAGCACGGCCATGTCGAGGTTCTCCTTGCTCTGGGCGAGCAGCGGGATCCCCGTGGTCTCGGGCGCGTGCACCGTGAGGAGATCCTCGATGCTCATCACGCGCCGGTACTGCTTGACGTACCTCGGGTAATGCGTCGCCACGCCCCGCATGGCCTTGGCCGGCCCGCCGGCATGGCAGTCGGCGCAGGACTTGCCGGCCGGCCCCTTCCTGGCCCAGGAGACCTCGGCCGCCTCGGCGCGCACCACGGCCGGGTTGTTGGTGGGATCCAGGTTGTCGCCGAAGCCGGGGGGCTTGGGGCGGGTGTTGGGATCCCGCTCCCGATCCTTCTCCGGCGGCAGCGGCGCCTTCTGCGTCTTGAGGAAGGCCACCAGATCCATGACCTCCCCGGGCGTCAGCGCGCCGCCCGTGCCCCAGGGGGGCATCGTCGTGTTGGGGAAGATGTGCCGGGGATCGTAGATGAGGTTGAAGACGTACTCGTCGGGCAGGCCGCGGTCGCCGAAGGTGGAGACATCCGGCCCCACGTTCCCCGCCGGCCACACGTCCTGCCCCTGGATCAGGTGGCAGCCCGTGCACGGCCCCTTGGCCCTGGCCAGGAACAGGCTCCGGCCCTTCTTGGAATCTCCCGCCGTGGCAGGCATGGGCGCCTTCCCCGGTCGCGGCTCTGGCCTCGTGTCATCGTAGGAGTACGTCCTGAACTGGCCGAAGTCCGCGGTGGTCCAGCCCTTGTAGCGGACGGCCTGCCGCTTGCCGTCGGGCAGGGCCTTGACGTCGCCGCGGGCCTCGGGGGTCGCGCGCGTGGCCCACGGGGTCGGGGGCAATCCCGCACGGGGATCCGGGGGCTGCGTCTCGGCACAACC
>MGBV01000233.1:13810-21929 GCA_001788415.1 Candidatus Rokubacteria bacterium GWC2_70_16
TGGGCGTGATGCGTCAGGAGAACTTGATGTCGGCCGTCCCCTCGTACTTGCCGCCGTGGGTGTCGAGGAAGGTCACCTTGAGCGGCCCGGGCTCGGTCGCCTTGAAGGCGAACGAGAAGAAGGGATTCTCGCTGAGGGACTGCGTCGTCTCGAACTGGACAATCTCCTTGCCCAGGTAGGTGACGATCACGCGGTTGATGAAGCGGTAGTTCTTGTCCACGGGCTTGCCGTCCTTCCGCTCCACGATCTCCATGGGGTGGATCACCAGCACGCGGACCTTGACGATGTCCCCCGCCTTGATGCTCGAGGGGATGCGGATCCTGACCCGTCCGATCTCGGCCATGGCGCTGTCTCCCCGTTATCCGCCGCAGCCGCCGACGGTGACCTTCACCTGGCGCTTGGCCATGAGCAGCGTACCGTCGGAGAGCTCCGCGATGGCGCGCACGTCCCCGGTCTCGTTGAGTCGCAGGTTGGTGCCCACGAAGGGCAGGCTCGCGTCCGGGCTGAAGTTGAACTTGACGTTCATGGGGCGCCGGTTCCGGTCCGAGACGATGTAGATGCTCTTGACGTACCCCTGGGTCGGGGGCGTGACCTCCACGGACATCGGCACCACGGCGCCGTTCTCGGCGATGAGGGGCAGCTCGAGCTTCATCACCGAGGAGCCGTCCTTGATGGGGCGGCCGCCGAAGAGCCGCCTGAGCGTGGCGTCCACGGGCTCCTCGGGAAAGAGGTTGGCGAGATTGCCCTGGGCCGCGGCGGGCCGCGGCGCCCCCAGGAGCGGCCCGACCGCTCCCGCGAGCCCCAGGAGCCCCAGGCCGTGCAGCAGCCTCCGGCGTGTCACGTGAACCACAGTCGGCATTCCGCTCATTCGGATCCCTCCTGTAAGATGTGGGGCATCACTTCCTACCCGCTCATGCTCCCTCGACACCGAACCGGTCTCCTCCTCGTCCCGTGCATGGCTCAGCGGCCTCCGAGGATCCGGTGAAGGAAGGCCGCGGTGCGGTGCAGGGCGTCCTCGCGCGCCAGGTCATCGCCGAGGGTGCGCCCGCGGCGCCGGAAGTCGAAGGCGCGCTGGGCCCCGGGGTAGACCACCAGCTCCACGGGCCGGCCCAGCTCGCGCAGCCGCTCGCCGACCCGCACCACCAGCTCGCGCCGCAGCTGGTGATCCGCGTCCCCCACCATGAGGAGCGCGGGGACCCTGAGCTGCTCCACCTCCGGCATGTAGCGATAGACCTGCACCGGCTCCGGCGCGTTGGGGCTCGCCAGATGCGGGTAGTAGCCCACGATGGCCGCCACCTCGGGGCGCCGCACGGCGAGCAGCGCCATGTGGTACCCCCCGCGCGAGATGCCGACCACGCCCACGCGGTCGGCTCGCGCCCGGGGCACCGTCTTCAGGAAGTCGAGCCCGCGCTCGACGTCCTGTTCCGTGGCGGGATCGTGCTCGATGGGGTTCTCGGGGATCATGCGGCCGGTGTGGTAGTCGGGGGCGAGGACCACGAAGCCCTGGGCGGCCAGCCGCAGGACATGAGCGCGGAGCCGGTCGTGCCAGCCCGAGCGGCCGTGGACGAAGAGGATCGCGGGATGCGGGCCCGCGCCCCTGGGCGCGGCGACGATGGCGGGCACGTCCACGTCCCCGCTCTTGTACTCGACCGACCGCTCTTCCACCTCGAGCGCCGGGACGCTGTCCGCGCCCCCGGCGGCGATGCCCAGCGCAGCGAAGAGGGCCACGACCGATTGACGGACGCGGGCGGCGGGGGACCGAGCGGGCTCGGGAAACAATTCACGATCCATGGCCTCCGTCGAGGGAACTCGCGGCAGGAGCGCGAGCGGGAGCGCCGTGGAGCGGCCCGCCTCTCCGGAGGAATCCATCACGTCTTGGAACCCGTCAGCCCATCCTGTCAACCGTCAGTGTACGTCAAGGGTTCACGAAGCAGCCCTTCGCGAGCCCCGCTAGCTCGTGACGCCGGGCCGCGTCGGCGGCCAGCTCGACGGCACGCGCCACGGCCTCCGAGGGTACACCCGGGAGCGCCAGCGCCTCGCGCTCCCGGAGCGCCTCGAGCGTCTCCGTCACGGCCTCGGCCCCCACGGGGTGCCAGCGGAGTGCCCGCTCCATTCCCGCCAGGATGGCGTCGTCGGTGAAGAAGTCCCCGGTGAGGTAGATGGCCTTGATCACCTCTCCGGCCAGCGTGAGATGCGCCGTCAGGAGGCCGCCTTCCGTCTTCACCGTGGCCGAGCCCATGGCGTCCGGCGTCGCGGGCTCGCGGCCGAGCCACTTCTCGGTCTCGTAGCGCTCGCGGGCCAGCGCGGCGATCTCCAGGCACTCCTCGCTGGAGAAGGGCCCGGGCTCGAGCTCGAGCCCCAGGGTGCGCGCGTAGGCTACCCGGACGAGCTCCCGCACCTCGGCGGTCGTGACCTCTCGCCCGAGCTCGCGCCGGATCGTCGTCATCCGCTCGCCCACCGTCGCGATCTCCTTGTCGGAGATCTTCTCGAAGGGCGTCCGGAGCACCGAGAGCATGAAGGCGACGTCGAGATCCACGAGCAGGCTCGCGTGGAAGAGCATCCCGCCGGCCGGGTCGAAGTAGATGCCGAGCCCGGCGATCTTCTTCCGGCCCACCTCCACGTCGTTCTTCCTCCGGTACTCGGCCGCAATGCCGAGTGCGCCGAGGGCCGCGGTGAGCCCCGAGGAGAAGCGGGCGAAGAGCTCGCGCGCGCGGTCGTAGGAGCGCTCCCCGGCCGGCGCGGGGGCCATGATGGCGATCCCGAGCTGATCGGCACCCATGATGATGGCCCCGCCCCCCGTGGGCCGCCGGTTGACCTGCACCCCCGCTCGCCGGCACTCGTCGAGCCGGAGCTCCGAGCCGAGCCGCTGGAAGCGCCCGACCAGGGCGCAGTGGGAGCGGTAGGTGTACAGCCTGAGCGTGGGCGGGCTCTGCCCTCTGCCCTGCCGCCGGGTGACCACCTCGTCGGCGGCGAGCCCCACGGCCGCCCCGACCCCGTCGTCTGCGATGTAGCGCCAGGCCACCGGCTACCGCCCTCGCCCGTCCGGGCGCCATGCCGGGACCAGGGCAGCCTCGGCCTCGTCGGCTGCGGCGCCGCCGCGGGGGTAGTCGGCCATCAGGGGCAGGACCTGACGGATCCCTCCCTGGGGCCGCGGGTGATCCCCCACGTAGCGGGGGATCAGATGGACGTGGACGTGGAGCACGCTCTGCCCTCCGGCCGGGCCGACATTGACTCCCACATTGTACCCGTCGGGCATGAACTCGTCGTCCAGCGCCTGCCTCTCGTGGCCCACCAGCGCCATGCAGGCCGCCACCTCCTCCGGCGTCAGGTCGAAGAAGGAGGCGCAGTGCCTGAACGGCATGACCAGGGAGTGTCCGGGACTCACCGGGAAGGAGTCGCGGGCGCAGTAGGCCAGCGCGTTGCGCCGGGTGACGCTCCGGGGCGTGCAGAAGAGGCAGGGCTTGTTCGGATCGCGCACTAGCTGGATCCCTTCGCTGGCGGCCCGCTGGCCGCGTAGAGCATGGCCGTCGTCCGGTACACGAGATGGGAGAACTTGGAGTACGGCACATAGACGAGAAGCACGAAGACAAAGACGAGGTGGATGGTGTACATCGGGTAGGCCACTCCGCGCGCGTCCACGAGGCGGAGCAGCTCGCTGAGGAAGCCGGTGAGCGTGGTGCCGCCGAGGACCCCCAGGAAGAGCCAGTCCGGGTAGGTGCTCTTCCCCGCCTGCTGGCCGTCGGCGACCCGGCGATAGGCGAAGACCACGAGGGCGCCAAGGACCACGACGCCGCTGGCGTTGCCGAGGATCTTCACGGGATGCCAGAGCGGCCACGGGGTGAGATAGCCAAAGGCATAGATGCCGATCCCCACCGACGTGGTCGTCGCCACGAGACCGAGGAAGCCCCAGAACACCGCGAGGTGGGTCGGGTGGAGATGCTCCTTGAAGGTCCGACGCCTCCCGGCCGGGTGGGTCCGGCACTCGCCGAACTTCCGGTGCCGGAGGATGGCGAGCACGGTGGGCGCGAGCGCCTGCGCCGGGGCCCGGCCCTCCCCGCCCATGTGCGCCTGCATGGCCTTCCAGTACCGGACGCCGCCGGTCAGGGCGCCGAGCCCGGACAGCGTCATCGCGGCCATGAAGACGATCTCGACGTGGAGGATCGGGATGAGCTTGGAGAACACCACAGGGCCCTCGGGGAGCCGCCCGAGCTGGCCGAGCGAGGCCAGGAGGGCGAGGAAGAGGAGCGCCGGCACGGCGAAGAGCAGCGGCAGGAAGCGGGGATCGCTCACCGCCCGCCCCATGAAGGCCGGCACCGCGAAGTGGCGGGTGCTGTACTCCCGCAACGCGGCCATGAGGCTGGCCGGCCCGGCGTCCCGGGGGCAGTAGGCCGTGCACGACGCGCACTGATGGCAGAGCCAGATGGAGGAGTTGCCCAGCGCCCGCTCCTTGAGCCCCCACTGGACCCAGATCATCTCCTTCCGCGGGAATGGATTGTCCGCCGTGGAGATGGGGCAGACCACCGAGCAGGTGCCGCATTGGTAGCAGGCGGTGAGGTCGGGGGCGCCGCGGCCGAGGATCTCCCGCTTGAAGCCCAGGTCCACACTGACCGGCTGCAGAGCTAGAAGCCCTTCATGGGGTTCGGGCCGATGGCCTTCATGGACTCCACGAACTGGGCGAGCTTGCCGGGGAGCGCGTCGAAGTCGGAGATGGCCGTCTCCATCACCTGCGCGCGCTCCGGCTCCAGCATGAGGCGCCCGAGCGTCTCGCGGACATTGTCCATGCGGGTGGTCAGGAGCTCGCTGCCCTTGATGGAGTGGCACTGGTAGTCCTCGCCCGGCTTGCAGCCGAGGAGCACGACGCCGTCGAAGCCCTTGGAGAAGGCATCGGCGGCCATGATGGCGTTCACCGACCCGAGACAGCGCACGGGGATGATCCGCAGCGAGGCCGGCAGCGGGAGGCGGTTGATCCCCGCCATGTCCAGCGCCGGGTAGGCGTCGTTCTCGCAGGCCAGCACCAGGATCCGCGGCTTGTCGTCGTCTCCCTCGGGCACCTCCACGGCCTTGATCATGGAGGCCACCATGTCCACCGAGTAGTCGTCGAAGGAGATGATCTGCACCGGGCAGGCCCCCATGCAGGTCCCGCAGCGGCGGCAGCGGTTGGTGACGACGAAGGGGGTGTTCTTCTCAGGCACGAGCTCGATGGCGCCGAAGGGGCACTCCTGGCTGCAGCGCCCGCACACCGTGCACTTCTGCAGGAAGAAGCTCGGGAAGGAGAGATCCCCGACCCGCGGGTGCACGGCCGCCCCCAGGGCGGCCTTCTCCGCCGCCTGGATCGCCTTGAGCGCCGCCGCCGCCCCGTCCGTGGCCGCCGCCTGGAGATCCATGGGCTTGCGGACGGCCCCCGCCGAGTAGATGCCCGTCCGTCGTGTCTCGTACGGGAAGCAGATGAAGTTCGAGTCGGCGAACCCGTGCCGGGAGGGGGGGAGGCCCTTGCCCTGGAGATACTGGAGGTTGAGCCCCTCCTCCTCCGAGGACACGGGCGCCATGCCCACCGAGAGAACCAGGAGGTCCACCTCGAGCCGCACGGGGCCGCCCAGCGGCGAGTCCTCGAGATCCACGACCACGCCGCCGCCGGCTCCGTCGGAGACCCCCGCCACGCGCGCGCGCGTGAGCATCACGCCGGCATCCTCCTGCACCGCCTTGTAGAAATACTCGTGCTGCCCCGGCGTCTGCATGTCCCGGTAGATGACATAGACGGAAGTGCCCGGGTGCTGCGCGCGGATGTAGGCGGCCTGCTTGAGGGAGACCAGGTAGGTGACGGAGCCGCTGTACTTGACATTGTCCGCGTCCTCGGCGCCATCGCACTGCAGGATGGCCACCGACCGCGGCGCCCTGCCGTCCGAGGGGCGCGCGATCGTCCTCTCGCGGGCCATGTCCTCGAGCGCGACGCTCGTGACGACGTTCTGGCAGCGGCCGTGACCGTAGCGCTCGAGGGCGGCGGGGGCGAAGGGCCGCCAGCCCGTGGCCCAGACGATGGCGCCTGCGGCCGCCAGGCGCGGCTCCCCATTCCGCTTGACGGTCACCTCGAACTTGCCGGGCTGGCCGGCAATGGCCTCCACCGCGGCCCCGGTGAGGGTCTCGATGGCGGGATGGGACTCCGCCCGGCGGACCAGAGCCCCTACTTCCACCTCCTCGAGGTCATGGTAGGGGGGGTGCTTCGGGTACTGCTTCCCGAGCCTGAGGGCGAAGCCGCCGAGCCTCTGCTCCTTCTCGACCAGGAGCACGCGGGCGCCGGCATCGGCCGCGCCCAGGGCCGCGTTGAGCCCCGCCACGCCGCCGCCCACGACGAGCACGCTCCGCTCCTGGGCCTCGGTGAAGGGCGTCGGGAGCTTGAGTTTCTGGGCGTGGACGACGCCCATCCGGAGGGCGTCCTCCGCCAGCGCCTGGGTCTCCTCGTGCCCCGGAGGATGGCTCCAGGCCACCTGCTCGCGCAGGTTCACCCGGTCGACAGTCGCCCCGGGGAAGGCGAAGACATCCGTGTTCACGCGGGGGGAGCAGGCGGCGATGACGGCCGTGGTCACGCCCTCCCGCTCGACATCCTCCCGGATCAGCCTTACATCTTCGAGACAGAAGGCCGGAGAGGTGCGGACCAGGGCGCCCTGGGCGGTGCCCCGCGCGAGCTGGGCGAGCTTCTCCGTGTCCACGCTCCCGCCGATCCCGCATCCGCTGCACACGTACACGCCGAGCTTCTTCTCCACGGGGGTCATCTCCGTGCCGCCGTCTGGATCGCCTGGATGGCCCTGAGCGCGGCGGCTGTCCCTTCCTGGGCGGCCGTGGCCACATCCCCGGGGCTCCGGGCGCAGCCCGCCGTGATGATCCCCTCGCCGGAGGTATCGGGCACGACGAAGGAGTCCGTGTCGAGCCCGACCCCGGCCGGCGGCGGCGTCCCCTCGAGGCTCGAGACCATGCCGGTGGCCAGGACGACGAGGTCCACGGTCACTGTCGTCTTCACGGCGGACAGGATGTCCTCGGCCTCCACGGTCAGCCGGCGGGTGACGGGATCCTCGACGATCCGGGCCACCTTGCCCTTCACGGTCGAGACATTCGGGTCGCCCAGGACCTTCGTGGCGAAGAAGTCGTAGGTGCCCGGCGTCCGGAGATCGATGTAGAAGACGTGGGCCTTCGCGTTGGGGTTCTGCTCCCGCAGGTAGGTCGCCTCCTTCAGCGAGGCCAGGCAGCAGATGCCGGAGCAGTAGCCCAGGTGATTCACGTCGCGCGACCCTGCGCACTGGACGAAGGCAGCGCTCTCGACGGGCTTGCCGTCGGAGGGGCGCAGGATCTTCCCCCTCGTCGGGCCGTTGGGGGCGGCCAGGCGCTCCATCATCACGTTGGTGATGACGTCGGGGTACCGGCCGAAGCCCAGGTTGTCGATGCGGCCGGCGTCGTAGGGCTTCCAGCCGGTGGCCACCACCACCGCCCCCACCTGGAGCGTGAGGGTGCGCGGCTGCATGGCGAGGTCGATGGCACCGTAGCCGCAGGCCTCCACGCACCTGGCGCACTCGGCCATCTTGCAGGCCGTGCCGTCGATGACGTACTTCATGGGGACAGCCAGCTCGTGGGGCAGGTAGATGGCCTTCGTCGTGTCCATGCCGTAATTGAAGGCGTTGGGCCGGTCCACGGGACAGACCCGCACGCAGTCGCCGCAGGCCGTGCACCGGTCGTTGACGTAGCGCGGGTGGAGCACGAGGGTCGCCTCGAACTGCCCAGGGCGCCCCGTGAGCCGCTCCACCTCGGCCAGGGTGAAGAAGCGCACGCGCGGCTCCTTCCGGATCCGCTGGAAGTTGATCTCGAGCCCGCAGTACGGGGGGCAGAGCTTGGGGAAGTACCGGTTGAGCTGCGCCACCCGCCCGCCGAGGTACGGGTTCTTCTCGACGATGTAGACCTGGTAGCCGGCCTCCGCGGCCTCCACGGCGGCCGTGAGGCCGGCGATGCCGCCGCCCACCACCAGGATGCTCCGGTGGACCGAGGGGACGGTCTCCGCCGCCCGCGCGGCCCCTTCCGCGGTCGACTGCGTCATGGGCACGGACCCTTTCTGCGTCGGGCGGCGGGGAGCCCTTCC
>MGBV01000233.1:21940-26786 GCA_001788415.1 Candidatus Rokubacteria bacterium GWC2_70_16
CCGCGCTCGACCCCCGACGTCCGTCAGGGAACTACGAGATGTTGGTGAGGAACGGCGTCTTCTCCAGCTGCCAGGCGCGGCTCTGGGCGTCGTAGCGGGAGTTGACGAACACGCGCCAGTTCTGGTCGTCCAGCGACGGGAAATCCGGGCGGTAGTAGTACCCGGGCCACCGCGTCTCCTGCCGGAAGAGCATGTGCTGCATGTGCGCCTCGGCGCACCACACCCGGTCCCAGATCTCCCAGCAGCGCAGGAGCTCGTGGAGGTCCCGGGCCGCGAGCTTGGAGAGATCCTCCTTGAGGTACTTCATCCGCTCGAGCCCCTTGGTGAGCATCCCCTCCGTGGTGATGTACTGCGAGCCCTGGCCCGCCGCGTACTCGTCCATGATCTTCTGCAGGCGATGCAGCGCCATCTTCGGGAGGAGGTAGTTGGGGTTGATCTCCTCGCTGGTGGACGCCGTGCGCCCCTTCTCGTAGACCTCGAAGGGGGCCCAGAGCTCGGCCGTGATGGCCTCCACCTGGCCCTGGTCCACGCCGGCCGCGGCGCCGCTGTCCATGATGTAGGCCACGGCGGCCTTGCCCGCCAGCCGTCCCTCGGCATAGGAGCCGGACGAGAACTTGTGCGCCGAGCCGCCGACGCCGTCGCCGGCGGCGAACAGCCCCTTCACCGTCGTCATGCGGTTGTAGCCCCAGAAGTACTCCTTCGGCGCCACGTCCTCCGGCCCGCTCACCCAGGCCCCCGTTCCCGAGGCATGCGAGCCCATGAGGTACGGCTCGGTGAGGACGATCTCCGAGGGTGTCTTGGCCGGGTCGATGTTGTCGGAGGCCCAGATCAGCGCCTGGGACATGGTCATGTCGAGGAAATCCTCCCAGGCATCCGCCTCGATCTCGCGCATCTTCTTGGGGTCCCTGCCGACCTCCTCGTACATCTTCTGGAGCGCCGTGTCCGTCCGGAGGTAGAAGGGCGCCCCCCCCGCCCGGAAGTCGGCGATCATCTGGTGGTTCCGGAGCGGCGTCGGGATCGGCTTGCCCGCGCCGTAGGGCTTCCACTCCTCGAGGAGGTGGGCCCACTTCTGCTCGATGCTCTCGCCCTTGGCGTTCTCCAGCACGGCCTTGAAGAGGAGGAACCACATCCCCACCGGGCCGTAGCCGTCCTTGAAGCGCGCCACCACGAGCCGGTGCTCCATCTGCGTCATCTTGGCGCCGGCCTGGATCATCAGGCTATAGGCCGACCCCGTGTTCCACGGCGCGTACCAGATGCGGCCGAGCCCTTCGGCATGCGCGTGCGGGCGGAAGACCCCCGTGGCGCCGCCGGCGGCCACGATGACGGCGCGCGCCTTGAAAACGTAGATCTTGTTGTCGCGCACGCTGAACCCGATGGCCCCCGCGATGCGGCCGGGGTCCTTGGGGTCCAGCAGGAGCCGGGCGGCGAAGATCCGCTCGTAGACGTTCTGCTCGCCGATGGCGGTCTTCGCCGCCTCGGCCACGATGGGCTTGTAGGACTCGCCGTGGATCATGATCTGCCAGCGGCCCTCGCGCTTGTAGGTGCCGTCGGGGTTCTTGAAGATCGGCAGTCCCCACTCCTCGAACAGGTGCACCGAGGAGTCCACGTGGCGGGCGATGTCGTACACCAGGTCCTCGCGCGACATCCCCATGAGGTCCTGGCGCACGTAGCGCACGAAGTCCTCGGGCTGGTTCTGGTTCCACCGCATGCCGAGGTAGAGGTTGATGGCCGACAGCCCCATGGCCACCGCCCCGCTGCGCTCCACGGCGGCCTTGTCCACCATCACCACCCGGAGGCCCTGGGCCTTGGCCCAGTACGCCGCCTCGAAGGCGGCCCCGCAGCCGGCCATGCCCCCGCCCAGGATCAATACGTCGGTCTCGACGACTTCCGTCTCTGGCTGAACCATCTCTCTGAGCCCTCGCTGGTCAGTTCTTGGTAGGGGTGGGGAGCTTGTCCACCATGAGCCACTTGCTCTCGGCGTACAGGTCCTGGTTCTTGATGGCGCCGGCCGGGGGCGTCGGCGAGTCCTTGAACGGGTCGATGGAGCCCCACGCCGTGGTCCGGATCGGGAACTTGAACCGCTTGATCTGGCCGTCGCGGTACTTGGCCGTCCACATGATGGCGTCCGTCCCGCGCAGGGGGACCAGCGAGCCGCCCAGCGGCACCACGTCGGCGTAGCCGCGCATGGTGATGGCGCCCTGCGGGCAGGCCTTCACGCAGGAGAAGCACTCCCAGCAGGCGTCGGGCTCCTGGTTGAAGGCCATCCCGTGCTCCTTGCTGTAGGCCTTCCCCAGCTCCGGGTCGTACTTCATGAGGTCGTTGGGACAGATGTACATGCAGGCCGTGCGCGCCAGCCCGCGGCATCCGTCGCACTTGTCCGGGTTCACGAATGTCGGCATCGCTCCTCCTCCTGGTTGGGTGGGGCGCTACTTCTCGCCCTTGGCGTACTTGTGGAGCGTGACCTCCACCTTTTCCTCGAGCGTGGCGTAGTACTCCTTGAGGATCGCCAGCACCTCGGGCCGGCTGAAGTGATCCGGCACCTCGCCGCCCTCGGACAGCGTCTTCCGCAGCATCGTGCCGCTCACCGCCAGCCGGTCCTCCTTGCCGTGCGGGCACGTCCGGCCCGTCGCCATGCCGTCGCACCGGACGCAGTAGAAGGTCATGTCGATCTTGAGCGGCTTGAGCTCCAGCGCCCCCGCCGGGATCTCATCGAAGATCTTCTGGGCGTCGAAGGGCCCGTAGTACTCGCCCACCCCCGCGTGGTCCCGGCCCACGAGGAGGTGGCTGCAGCCGAAGTTCTGGCGGAACACGGCGTGGAGCAGCGCCTCGCGGGGCCCGCCGTAGCGCATCTCCAGCGGCACGCCGGCCTGGATGCAGGTGTCCTTCACGAAGTAGTGCCGGACCAGCGTGTCCACGGCGCGGACGCGCACCTCGGCCGGGATGTCCCCGGGCTTCAGCTTGCCCAGGCTCTGCTGGATGAGCACCCCGTCGCAGATCTCCACGGCGATCTTCGCCAGGTACTCGTGGGAGCGGTGCATGGGGTTCCGGAGCTGCAGCGCCGCCACCGTGCTCCACCCCTTCTCGGCGAAGCGCTTCCGCGTCTCCTCGGGCCGCATGTAGAGCCCCGCGTACTGCGCGGGGTAGCGCCCCTCGCTCAGCACGCGGACGGGCCCCGCCAGGTTCACCTCGCCCTGTCCCATGACGTTGGCGACCCCGGGGTGGGCGGGATCGTCGGTGCGGAAGATCTGCTTGCACTCATGGGCCCGGTCGATGGCGTACCGCTCGCGGACGGTCAGCGTTCCCATCAGCTCGCCGCTCTCGCCGTCCACGAGGGCGACGTCCTGCCCTTCCTTCACCGTGCCGGCTTCGTCCCGGGTCGTGGAGAGCGTGATCGGGATGGGCCAGAAGGTCCCGTCGGCCAGCCGGTACTCGTCGCAGACCCCCTGCCAGTCCGCCCGCCCCATGAAGCCCTCGAGCGGCGTGAAGGCGCCGATGCCCAGCATGATGAGGTCGGAGGTCTCGCGCGAGCTTATCTGAAGCCGCGGCAGTCCCTGCGCCCTGCGCGTCGCCTCCTCCCGCTCCGGGTCGTCCAGTAGCAGCGGTTTGAGGCGCTTGTCCTTGCCGTGTGGGTTCACCAGGCTCATGCTCGCTCCCCCTGCGTCCTCACGTGTCGCCTCGGTCCTGTCCGCAGGCCCCACCAGGCTCCAGGTGCTGGCGGATCGCTTCGAGCCACTGCCGGAGCTCCTCCGAGAGCCGCCGCGCCACCCGCTCGCGCTGGTGGGCCCCCAGCTCCGTCCCCAGCCGGCGCCCGCCCGGGAAGAGCGACAGCCACCGCATCATCTCGCCCAGGCCCGTCCCGCCCGCCGGCGCCGGGTCGAGGGCATCGAGCAGCGCGGGCGTCGCCTCCACAGTCTCCTCCTGGGTCAGGCGGCAGCCGGCGGGCGTGGGCTCCACCGTCACCCTGACCTCGAAGGGCGGGTCGGTCTCGCCCAGGCTCACGAAGAGCCGCGGGGGCTCGAACCGCACGCACCGGCTCCGGTACTCCACGATCCGCGGGCCCTTCCGGAACCGGTGGGCGAACATCGAGCCCTCGCGGACCGGCTCCTCCCCCAGGAGCTCCACCCGGATCACCTCGATGTTCGGGTTCAACCGGGCCTTCCGCCTCAGATCGCTGACCAGAGCGAACGCGTCCGCCGCCGCCGCGCGCACCTGCACCGACGCCGAGAACGTCAGGCGGTCGGCCATGTCCCGGCCTCTCCCGTGTCGGGCGGGCCGCGCGGGACGACGGGGCTCGAGCGCTGCTGCCTTTCCCTCCTACTTGATCACCGGCGCCGCGAAGAGAATGCCCCCGAACAGCAGGAACGCCAGGATCAGCGTCCAGACGACGTTGATGGCCTGGGCCACCAGGAACGCCCCGGCCGGCCGGCCCCCCTCCATGGAGACCAGGTCGGTGAAGCGTGTCTCGAGCCCGATGCAGGTGAAGGCCAGGGCGAACCACAGGGTCCGCATCGCGCCGAGTGACCCCTTGGTGGCGCCCACCGTGGCCGCGTCGAGCACGAACGAGAACACGATGGACGCGACGATGAAGCCCAGGACGAACTTCGGGAAGCGCTCCCAGATCACGCGGGCGCTGGGCCGCTCGCCGGTCTTCGCGCCCTCCTTGAAGGTCCACCACACCGACAGCAGGAACGCCGCCACGCCGATGAGCACGTTCTGCGAGAACTTGACGATGACCCCCGCCTTCATGGCGGGCTCGCTGATCAGCGCCCCCGCCGCCACCACCGAGCCGCTGGTGTCGAGCGTGCCGCCGAGCCACGCCCCGCCGACGATGTCCGGGATGCCGAAG
>MGBV01000234.1:0-362 GCA_001788415.1 Candidatus Rokubacteria bacterium GWC2_70_16
CTTCCGCGCGAAGTCGCAGAAGGCGCAGGACAGCACGCAGACATTGGTGGGGTTGACGTAGCGGTTCATCACGAAGAAGACCCGGTCGCCGTACAGCCGGGCCTTGACGTGGTCGGCGAGGCTCCCCACCCCGTGGAGGTCCTCGCTCTCGAAGAGAAGGAGGCCGTCCTCCCGGGACAGGCGCTCCCCGGCGCGGACCTTCTCCCAGACAGGGACAAGCCGCCGGTCTCGCAGCAGGAGCCGGCGTTCTTCGGCGACAGGCATGCTATCCTCCCCGTGGACCAGACCGAGCGGTCGGTCTGATTCTAAGTGCGGGTGCACCCCCGGTCAACGTTTCGCCGTCCGCTCCACTGCTTGACCGG
>MGBV01000234.1:405-8476 GCA_001788415.1 Candidatus Rokubacteria bacterium GWC2_70_16
CCACCCCTGCGGAGGACTGCGTGGAATCGCCACTCAGAAGACTGGCGCGGAAGATCGACCTGGTCCAGGAGCATATCGGCCGGGCCATGTCCTGGGTCCTGCTGGCCATGGTGTTGGTCACCTTTGGCGACGTGGTTCTGCGCTACGCGTTCAACCAGAGCGCGGTGTGGACGCAGGAGCTCGAGTGGCACCTCTTCGCCGTCTGCTACCTGCTCGCCGCCGGGTACACGATGCTCTACGACGAGCATGTCCGCGTGGACATCGTCTACTCGCGGTGGTCGAAGAGGAAGAAGGCCAAGTCCGACTTCATCTTCCTGTTCGTCTTCTTCTTCCCCTCCTGCCTCATGATCCTCTTGACGACGTGGCCGTTCCTCAGGAACTCCTTCATGGTCAACGAGGGCTCGCCCGATCCCGGCGGCATCCCCGCGCGCTGGCTGCTGAAGAGCATGATCATCGTCGGCTTCGGGCTCCTGACCCTGCAGGGCATCTCCCAGGCCGTGAAGAACTTCTACGTCCTGAAGGGGTGGGAAGAGCCCGAGCGGCGGGCGAAAGAGATCCACTGAGATGCTGCCGCTCGACCAGACGCTCGGCGGCCTGATGTTCATCGGGATGATCGCCTTCCTCTTCTTCGGCTTCCCGGTGGCGTTCAGCCTCACGTTCACGGGGCTCTTCTTCGGCATGGCCGGCGTCGGGCTGGGCGTCCTGAACGCCAACTTCTTCGACATCCTTCCCCTGCGCATCTGGGGCACCATGACCAACGTCACGCTGATGGCGGTGCCCCTCTTCGTCTTCATGGGGGTGGTCCTCGAGAAGTCGGGGCTGGCCGAGGAGCTGCTCGAGACCATGGCGCTCCTCTTCGGCAAGATGCGCGGGGGCATCTCGATCTCGGTGATCGTGGTGGGCGCCATCCTGGCCGCCTCGACCGGCATCGTCGGCGCCAGCGTCATCACCATGGGGCTGGTGTCGCTGCCGACGATGCTGCGGCGCGGGTACGACAAGCGGCTGATCAGCGGCACCATCTGCGCCTCGGGGACGCTCGGCCAGATCATCCCGCCGAGCATCATCCTGGTGCTCCTGGGCGACATCATGGGGGTTTCCGTCGGGGACCTCTACATCGGCGCCGTGCTCCCCGGGCTACTGCTGGTCGGGCTCTATCTCATCTACGTCATCATCCTGGGGCACCTGAGGCCGCATCTGGCGCCGGCCATCCCGGCGGAGGAGCTCAGGGTCTTCCAGGGTGAGGCCGTCAAGCGGGTGACGATCGCGCTGATCCCGGCCATGGTGCTCATCGTGGGGGTGCTGGGGTCGATCTTCGCGGGGATCGCCACTCCCACGGAGGCCGCCTCCGTGGGAGCCACCGGCGGCGTCATCCTCACCATGGTCAAGCGGCGCTTCTCCTGGGCCATGCTGCGGAACGTGATGGAGACCACCACGCGCATCACGAGCCTCGCCTTCATCATCCTGGTCGGGGCCAATTGCTTCGGCCTGGTGTTCCGGGGGCTCAACGGCGACCACCTGATCCAGGACTTCCTCAAGGGGCTGCCCTTCGGCCCCTACGGTGTGCTCGCCGTCGTGATGCTCGTGATCTTCGCGCTGGGCTTCTTCATCGACTTCTTCGAGATCTGCTTCATCCACGTGCCGATCCTGACCCCGGTGCTCGTGACCCACTTCGGCTTCGACGCGCTGTGGATCGGGGTCCTCATCGGCGTGAACCTGCAGACCTCGTTCCTCACGCCGCCGTTCGGCTTCGCCCTCTTCTTCCTCCGCGGGGTGGCCCCACCCGAGATCACCACGCCTGACATCTACAAGGGCGTGGTCCCCTTCGTGATCCTCCAGATGATCGGGCTCAGCATCATCATCGCCTTCCCCCAGCTCGTCCGGGCCCTCTTCACCGTCTTCCGCGGCTAGAGACAGAAAAGGGGGCGGAGCCCGCCGGCTCCGCCCCCCGGATGCTCTCCCTGCCGCCGGCTAGAGGCTGGCCACCTGCGCGTGGTAGGCCGCCTCGGAGATGAGGCGCCAGTCGTTGAGCGCCGTCTCGAACTTCTTGACCGAGGCGTAGACCTTTCTCGCCTGCGGGCTCTTCTCCGACTCCTCCTTGATGACGTCGTCGGAGATCTTCTTGAGGTCCTTGAGGATGGCGTTGGAGAAGGCCACCAGCTCGACCTTGCCCTTGAAGTCGGTCTTGAGCTTCTGCAGCGCGATGAAGTTCTTGGCCTCGTACTCCATGAAGGTGTAAACCTGCATGGACTGGCATGCGTAGTCGAGGATGCGCTTGAGGTCGGTGGGCAGGGCGTCGTAGGCCTTCTTGTTGAAGGAGTACTCGCCCGTGGTCCCCGGCTCGTGCCACCCGGGGTAGTAGTAGTACTTGGCTGCGTTGTGCAGGCCGAGCTTCATGTCGTCGTGGGGCCCCACCCACTCCGTCGAGTCGATGGTGCCGCGCTCGAGGGCCGTGTAGATCTCGCCGCCGGGCGTGAGGACCACGGTGCCGCCAGCCTTGGCGACCACCTTGCCCCCGAGCCCGGGGATGCGCATCTTGAGGCCCTTGTAGTCGGCGGTGGTGTTGATCTTCTTCCTGAACCAGCCCGCCATCTGGACGCCGGTGGAAGCGCCGGGGCGCGGGACGAGGTTGAAGGCGGCGTAGATCTCCTCCCAGAGCTTGAGGCCGTCGCCGTGGATGTACCAGGCCATCTGGGCCTGGGGATTGAAGGAGAAGGGCACGGCCGAGAACCACTGCAGGGCCGGCTCCTTGCCCGCCCAGTAGTAGGGGGCGGCGTTGAAGGCCTCGATGGTGCCCTGGGAGGCCGCGTCGAAGCAGCCGAAGGCCGGCATCAGCTCGCCGGCGGCGAAGACCTGGATCTTCAGCCGGCCGCTGCTCATCTCGTCGACCATCCTGGCGAAGCGCTGGGCGCCGCCCTGGAGCACGTCGAGCGCCGGGGGCCAGGTGGTGGACAGGCGCCACTGGAACTTGGGCTGGGCGATGACGTTGGGGGCGTTCACCGCTGTGGCGGCGGTGGCGGCCGCGAGCGTGGCCCCCTTCAGGATGAACCGTCTGCGACCTTCCATAGACACCTCCGTGTTGTATAGGGTGCGTCCCTGACCGCGACGTGGCGGCCCGTGATCGGCGGCCAGAGGATACCACAACCGCCCGGCCCGCCGGGCCCGCGTGCTATGCTACGGCCTCGTGAGCGCCGGCGAGGCGGTGCACTTCGAGGACATCCGGGTGGGCGAGGAGTACACCTCCCCCGCGCGCACCGTCACCGAGGCGGACATCGTGATCTTCGCGGGGCTGAGCGGCGACTACAACGTGCTGCACACCGACGCCGAGTACATGAAGGCCTCGCTCTTCGGCGAGCGGATCGCTCACGGCCTCCTCGGGCTCTCCATCCAGCAGGGCCTCCTCGCCCGGGGCATGCCGGCCTGGGCCGGCGAGTCGCTGGGCGGGCTCAGGTGGAAGTTCAAGGGGCCCATCAAGATCGGCGACACCATCCACGTTCGGGCGCGCGTGGCGGCGAAGAAGGCTGCCGCCGGTCCCGGGCCGGGGGTCGTGACGATCGCGCGCACGGTGCTGAATCAGCGCGGCGAGGTGGTGCAGGAGGGAGAGACCGAGCACGCCGTCCAGCGCCGGGGCGGGTAGACCGGCCCCCGTGGCCGCCCTCGTGCCGGATCAGCGTCAGGTCTACTTCGAGGACGTCGAGGTGGGAGTCCCCCTGGAGACTCCGGGCATGACGCTGACCGAGGCGCATGTGGCCCTCTTCGCGGGCGTCGCCGAGACCCGGAGGGCGCTCGACCCTGGGGCGGTGCCGGATCTCCTGCCGCTGTGCCTGTCCTCGGGGCTCGGCTGGCGGGTGCCCCAGCCCCCCCTGGTGGTCCTGGCCTTCATGGGCTTCGAGTGGCGCTTTCTCCAGCCGGCGCGCATCGGCGACACGATCCGCAGCCGCTCGCGAACCCTCACCAAGCGCCCCATGCGGGAGGGGGGGATCATCGTCGAGGGGCGGGAGATCCTGAACCAGCGAGGCGAGATCGTCCAGTCCGGAAGGCTCACCCTGCTGGTGGCGCGGCGCCCTCGGCCATGACCGGGCGCCCGCCTCGCGTGCTCGTCCTGACCGCCTCCTACGGCTCCGGCCACAACCGCGTGGCCCAGACGCTGGCCGACGAGTTCCGGCGCGCGGGCGCCGTGGCGAGCATCCTGGACCATTTCCACGACCTCGTGCATCCCGGCTTCGACCGGGCGAGCCGGGCGCTCTACTACGCCATGCTTCGCCGGGCCCCCGTTCTGTGGGGAGCCGCGTACTGGCTCGGCGATCAGCTCAGCGTCACCTCGCCGCTCCTCCTGGGCTTCAACCGGCTCGGCGCGAGGAAGCTCAGGAGGCACATGCTGGCCCAGGCCCCCGACCACGTGGTCTCGGTCCATCCGACCCCGGTGGCCGCGCTCTCGGTGCTGCGGTCCCGCGGGATGCCGATCCCGCCCCACACGACGGTGTTCACCGACTTCGTGGCCCACACCCAGTGGATCGACCCCAACGTGGACCGTTACTGCGTTCCCGCCGAGGAGATCGCCCACGACCTCACGGCGCGGGGCGTGCCGCGTGAGCGGGTGGTCGTCACCGGAGTCCCGGTGGGACAGGAGTTCGCCCAGGCGACGGACCGCGCGGCTTCCCGGCTCGCTCTCGGCCTCTCCCCCCGCTTGCCCGTGCTGCTCCTGATGGATGGCTCGGGCGGGGGCTTCGGCCGGCTGGAGGACGCCACCCGCAAGCTCCTCCAGATGGAGCAGCCGCTCCAGGCCGTGGTGGTGACGGGCCGCGAGGAGGCGCTCGAGGCGCGGCTGCGCCGGCTCGTGGCCGGCAACGAGGCGCGGGTGAAGGTGTGCGGCTACGTGGACAACGTGCGCCAGCTCATGGGGGCAGCCGACTTCCTGGTGAGCAAGGCGGGCGGGCTCACCCTCGCCGAGGCGCTGGCCGCAGAGCTGCCCGTCATCTGCTTCGGCTCGCTGCCGGGGCAGGAGGCGCGCAACGAGCGATTCGCCGCCATGGCGGGGGTGGCGCTGGTGGCGAGCTCCGAGGCCCAGCTCCATCGGGTTATCGTGGCTGCGCTGCGCGACCCGGTGCTGCTCTGGGACATCCGCGACCGGATCCGCATGTACCGGCGCCCGCATGCGGCCCGGAGCATCGTGGATCTGGTGCTGACACAGCCTGCCGTTGCCAGGGAACGGGCCTCGTGACGGCGAGCCCCTGGCTGCTCGCGCCACCCTTGATGTGGGCGGGCTACACCTGGGGCTCTCACGTTCTCACGCTCGCGAGCATCTGGCGGGGGCGGCGGGGCGAGCGCGCCGTCGCGCTGACCTTCGACGACGGGCCGGATCCCGAGCACACGCCCCGGGTCCTCGACATCCTCGGCCGCCATGGGATCCACGGGGCCTTCTTCCTGATCGGTGAGCGGACCCGGCGTGCGCCCGACGTGGTCCGGCGCATCGCCGCCGAGGGGCACGACCTCGGAAACCACACGTGGAGCCACCGGAGCCTCTGGCTCTGCGGACCGTCTGAGACGGTCCGCCAGGTCGAGCGGGGCCACGCCGCCATCGCCGAGACGGCCGGCCGGGCCCCGCGCTTCTTCCGGCCGCCGTGGGGCTTGACCAACCTGGCGCTCTTCCCCGTGCTCCGCCGGCTGACCACCCCCTGCGTCTTCTGGTCGGTGCAGCCGGAGGGCCGGCGGGCTGTGCCGGCGGCGCGGCAGGTAGAAGCGAGCGCCCGCCGTGTCGGGCCGGGGGCCATCCTCGACTTGCACGACGCCGACGGCGTGGCGGGAGCGGGCGCGCGGCTCGTGGAGGGGCTGCCCACGCTCATCGAGGCGCTCCGGGGGCGGGGCTATGCCCTGGTTCCGCTCCGCGACCTGCTGTAGAATCGCGCCACTCTCGCGGCTGACGGCGACTGGCGCTGCGCGAGGGAGTGACCGGCAGTGAATATCCGGCGGGCGCAGGTGCGGGCGTGAGCCCGGGCGCCCGCGCCAGGTAAAGGAGCCAGCCACATGCCGCCCACCAAACCCTGGGATCCGCGACAGAAGAGTCGCATTCTGCTCGAAGGCCCCGACCGCGCGCCGGCGCGCGCCATGATGAAGGCGGTGGGCTTCAAGGACGAGGATCTCGCCCGGCCGCAGATCGGCGTGGCTCACTCCTGGATCGGCACGATGCCCTGCAACTGGAACCACCGGAAGCTCGCCGAGAAGGTGATGCAGGGCATCCGCGCGGCGGGCGGCACGCCCATCGAGCTGAACACCATCGCCATCACCGACGGCATCACCATGGGCACCGAGGGCATGAAGGCCTCCCTGATCAGCCGCGAGATCGTGGCCGACTCGGTGGAGCTCGTGGCGCGCGGCCACCTCTTCGACGGGCTGGTGACCATCTCGGGCTGCGACAAGACCATCCCCGCCATGGCGATGGTGCTCGGACGGCTCAACATCCCCGGGCTCATGCTCTACTGCGGCTCCATCATGTTCGGCCGCTGCGCGGGCAGCGGGCCCTTCTCGAACCGCAACCTGACCATCCAGGACGTGTTCGAGGCCCTCGGCGCCTACAATGCCGGGAAGATCTCCGCCGAGGAGCTGAAGGACGTGGAAGACCATGCCTGTCCGGGCGAGGGGGCCTGTGGGGGGCAATTCACCGCCAACACCATGGCCACGGCCTACGAGATGCTCGGCATCTCTCCCATGGGGTGGAACGGCATCCCGGCTCCGGATCCGCGCAAGGAGGAGGTCGCCTTCGAGTGCGGCCGCCTCGTGATGGAGCACGTCCGGAAGGGGATCACGCCGCGCGCGCTCATCACGCGGAAGAGCTTCGAGAACGCCATCGCCGGGGTGCTGGCCACGGGCGGCTCCACCAATGCCGTGCTCCACCTGCCTGCCACGGCCAGGGAATTCGGTCTCAGGCTCTCCATCGACGACTTCGACCGCATCTCGCGCAAGACCCCAGTGCTGGCCGACCTCAAGCCGTGGGGGACCTACACGGCCCCCGAGATGCACGAGGCGGGTGGGATTGCGGTGGTGGGCAAGCGGCTCGTCGAGGCCGGGCTCATCCACACGGGGGAGAAGACGGTCACCGGACGCACCATCGGCGAGGAGATCGCCGCCGCCCGCGAGCCTGCGGGCCAGAAAGTGATCAAGCCTCTGGCGCAGGCGCTCAAGCCCACCGGCGGGATCGCCATCCTCCGGGGCAACCTCGCGCCGGGCGGCTGCGTGATCAAGCTCTCGGGGCATGCCAGGGTCAGCCACCGGGGCCCGGCCCGCGTGTTCGAGCGCGAGGAGGATGCCTTCAAGGCGGTGAAGGAAGGGAAGATCAAGGCCAACGACGTGATCGTGATCCGCTACGAGGGGCCCAGGGGCGGGCCCGGCATGCGCGAGATGCTCCATGTCACGGGGGCGCTGCAGGGAGCCGGGCTCGGCGACAGCGTCGCCCTCATGACAGACGGGCGCTTCTCCGGCGCCACCTACGGCTTCATGATCGCCCACATCGTGCCCGAGGCCTTCGAGCGCGGCCCCATCGCGGCGGTGCGGAACGGCGACATGATCAACATCGACGTCAAGAAGCGGCGGGTGGACCTGGAGATCACGGCGGCCGAGCTGAAGAAGCGCCTCGCCAGGTGGAAGGCGCCCAAGCCCCGCTACACGAGCGGGGTCTTCCACAAGTACGCGAAGACCGTCTCCAACGCCTCCGAGGGCGCCGTCACCGGCTGAGAAGCCCGCAAGTCCGCGGCGGCGCAGCGGGGCGTTCGAGGGGCTGCTGGAGCCTCTGGGGCCGGGGACGGTCGAGATGAAGCCGGCGGGCTGTCTCCTCGGGAGGGCGCGAAGTGGGACGCCGGCTCTGGCCCGCTGCCCCCGGCGTGAAGGGCAGGGAAAAGACGACGGCGGCCCGACCGGGGCCGCCGTCGTCGGTAGCCTTCAGGTGCTGTCGGGACGCTAGCTTCTGCGAAGCCTCCACCCACCGAGGGCCGCGAGGCCGAGCCCCAGCAGGATGACGGTCGCCGGAGCCGGCACTCCGGACGGAGGCGGCGGCGGGGGCGGGGTGGTGACCGTGTCGATG
>MGBV01000234.1:8503-13136 GCA_001788415.1 Candidatus Rokubacteria bacterium GWC2_70_16
GTGTCATCCGACTGGCATCCGCCGCCGGCCGGAGTCCCTGCGGTGTCCGCGCAGACGACCCTGAAAACCAGGGAGGCCGCGGAATGGGGCATGGCGTCGAGCTTGGGCTCGGCGCCGAAGTCGAGCCGACGATCTCCAAGGTCAACGGCCGGTGGAATGTCCTGAGAGCCGGGCACGTCCAGGTCGTAGTCGGTGCCGCCGAAATCGATGCTGAAATGCGTGCCGCCGATGACTCCTCGATAGACCGGCGTTCCGCCCAGCGTGATGTGGATGACATCGGGGCAGCAGTTCAAGCCGTCCCACGTGGCCTCGAGGTTCGCCAGGAAATCGGCGCTCACGCTGCTGTGGGCCGGCAGGCCCGTGAGGGTGAGCGACAGGCCGCTAGGGTCGCTGCCGATGAACGCGATCCCGGAACCCCCGAAAGGCGAGGCAGAAGGGAACCCGCCAGCGCCTGAGCACGAGCCGGCCGCGCACGTCACGCTGCCGTCGAAGTCGTTGCTGTAGACCACCAGGGGTGCGGCATCCGACGAGGACGCGATCCACCCCAGTGCTATCCCTGCAAGCGCCCCTATCAGCAGTTTCCTCATGACTTGCTCCTGGCGGTGAAGGGTAACCCTCGTGATGGTTTTGCCGGCATAGGAGGTATACAGCAGGTCCTGTGCCAGACGAACTGCCTTGGGAAATCAGCGCCTTGGATACCACATCGAGATTGGCTGGGCCAGGGTGTAAGGGATCTCGACACTGGGCAGGGAAACACGGAGCTTCGGCCGCCATCTGGATGGCGCTCCGAAGGTGGCGCCTCGACTGCAGCGGCTCCACTCGGCTCCTGCCATGGGCGGGGATGCTAGGATGCTTTCATGAAGCGGCTCCATGCTCCCAGCCAGCTCCTTGCCGACGCCTGCCGGCGGCGCATCCTTGTTCTCGACGGCGCCATGGGCACCATGATCCAGGCCCATGGTCTGGGCGCCGCCGACTTTGGCGGAGCCCGCTACGAGGGATGCAACGAGCACCTCAACCTCACCCGCCCTGACGTGATCCGCTCCATCCATGACGCCTATCTGGAGGCCGGCGCCGGTCTTATCTCCACCAATTCCTTCGGCTGCGCCCCGTATGTGCTCGCGGAGTATGGGCTGGAGAGCCGCTGCCACGAAATCACCCTGGCCGCTGCCCGGCTGGCCCGGGAGGCCGCCCTGGCGCGGGCCACGCCGGGCCGACCGCGCTTCGTCGTGGGCGCCATGGGGCCCGGCACGCGGACCATCACCGTCACGGGTGGCGTCACGTTCGATGAAGTCATGGAGGCCTATCGGGTCCAGGCCCTGGCCCTCCTCGAGGGCGGCGTGGACGCGCTCCTCCTCGAGACGTGCCAGGACACGCTCAACGTGAAGGCTGCAGGCCTCGGTCTCCGGCGCGCGATGGCGGAGCAGCGGGTCGCGGTGCCGCTGATGGTGAGCGGCACCATCGAGCCCATGGGCAGCATGCTGGCGGGGCAGGGCGTGGAGGCGCTCTATGCTTCCCTGGAGCATCTCGGCCTCTTCTCCATCGGGCTCAACTGCGCCACCGGTCCCGGGTTCATGACGGACCATCTCCGCTCGCTCTCGGGGCTGGCCACCTGCTTCGTGAGCTGCTATCCGAATGCGGGCCTGCCCGACGAGCACGGCCATTACGAGGAGACGCCGGAGAGTCTCGCGCTCAAGATGCGCCGCTTCGTAGACGAGGGCTGGGTGAACCTGATCGGCGGCTGCTGTGGAACGACCCCTGCCCACATCCGAGCGCTCGCGGCGCTCGCCGAGGGCAGGGTGCCGCGCCGCCCGGCGCAGGCGGACCGCGCGGCCGTGAGCGGCATCGAGGTGCTCTATCCCGCCGAGGACACGCGCCCGGTGCTGGTGGGCGAGCGCACCAACGTGATCGGCTCGCGCCGCTTCAAGGCGCTGATCGCCGAGGAGAAGTTCGAGGAGGCTGCCGAGATCGGGCGCGCCCAGGTCCGGAGCGGGGGACAGGTGCTGGATGTGTGCCTCGCCAACCCGGACCGGGACGAGATGGCGGACGCGGAGCGGTTCCTGGATCGCCTCACCCGCAAGGTGAAGGTCCCGCTGATGATCGACTCCACGGATGCCGCCGTCATCGAGCGGGCGCTCCGGATGTGCCAGGGCAAGGCCATCGTCAACTCGATCAACCTGGAGGACGGCGAGGAGCGCTTCGAGCGCGTGGTGCCGTTCCTGCGCGCCTACGGCGGTGCCGTCGTCGTCGGCTGCATCGACGAGGACAAGCAGCAGGGCATGGCGGTGACCCAGGAGCGCAAGCTCGGGATCGCCGAGCGCGCCCACGGGCTGCTCACGGGCAAGTTCGGTCTGCCCGAGCGCGATCTGATCTTCGACCCCCTGGTCTTCCCGCTGGGCACGGGGGACAGGAACTACGTGGGGTCGGCCGTCGAGACCATCGAGGGGCTCCGCGCCGTCAAGGCCCGCTTCCCCTCCTCGAAGACCATCCTGGGCATCTCGAATGTCTCCTTCGGGCTGCCGGAGGCGGGACGCGAGGTGCTGAACGCCGTCTTCCTCTACCACTGCACGAAGGCGGGACTCGACTACGCCATCGTGAACACCGAGCGCCTCGAGCGCTACGCCTCGATCCCGGAGGACGAGCGGCGTCTGGCCGAGGACCTGATCCACATGCGGGGCGGCGATCCGCTCGGGGCCTTCGTCGCTCACTTCCGCGGGCGGAAGCGGGCGGAGCGGGCGGCCGGCAGCGCGCTGCCGCTCGACGACCGGCTGGCCCGCTACATCGTCGAGGGCTCGCGCGACGGTCTCGTCGAGGACCTGGAGCTCAAGCTCCGAGAGGCGGCGCCCCTGGCGATCATCAACGGCCCCCTCATGCGGGGGATGGAGGAGGTGGGCCGCCTCTTCAACGACAACCAGCTCATCGTGGCCGAGGTGCTGCAGTCGGCCGAGGCCATGAAGGCCGCCGTGGCGCACCTGGAGCCGCGCATGGAGCGGGCGGAGAGCGCCACGCGGGCGACCATCGTGCTCGCCACGGTGAAGGGAGACGTGCACGACATCGGCAAGAACCTGGTGGAGATCATCCTCAAGAACAACGGTTACCGCGTGATCAACCTGGGAATCAAGGTGCCGCCCGAGGACCTCATCGCCGCCTACCACAGCCACAAGCCCGATGCCTTCGGGCTGTCGGGCCTGCTGGTCAAGTCGGCGCAGCAGATGGTGGCCACCGCCCAGGACCTGCGTGCGGCCGGGATCGAGATCCCGCTCTTCGTGGGCGGCGCCGCGCTCACCCGGAAGTTCACCGCCGCGCGCATCGCCGCCGAGTACGCCGGGCCGACCTTGTACGCCAAGGACGCCATGGACGGGCTGGATCTCGCCAATCGCCTCTTCGGCGCCACGACGCGGGAGGCACTGCTCGCCGCGCTCCGCGCGGAGCAGGCCGCGCTCCGCGCCGGCGCCGGCGTGGCAGGCTCCCCGGCCCCGGCGGTGGCGATGCCGGCGCGGTCGTCGGTGTCGCGGACTATCCCCGTGCCGCCCCCTCCGGACCTGGAGCTCCACGTGCTCCGGGCGGCGCCGCTCGGCCACATCTTTCCGTACCTCAATCTCCAGATGCTCCTGGGGAAGCACCTGGGGCTCAGGGGCCCCGTCTCCCGCCTCCTCGCCGAGCGCGACCCGAAGGCCCTCGAGCTCCTGGGGATGGTCGAGGATCTCGAGCGGGAAGCGATGGCGGCGGGATGGTTGCGGGCCGACGGGCTCTACCGCTTCTTCGAGGCGCGGTCCTCGGGCGAGACGCTGATCCTGCACGACGCCGGCCGGGAGGTGGCGCGCTTCCGCTTTCCGCGTCAGCCCGCCGGCGGCCGCCTGTGCCTGGCGGACTACGTAAGGGGCGTGGAGTCCGGAGAGGCCGACTACGTGGCGCTCTTCGCGGTGACCTGCGGCGCCGGCGTGAGACAGCGCGCCGAGGAGTGGAAGGAGGCCGGCCAGTACCTCCGGGCGCACGCGCTGCAGGCCCTGGCCATCGAGTGTGCCGAGGCCTTCGCCGAGCTGCTTCACGCCCGTCTCAGGACACAGTGGGGCTTCCCCGACCCGGCCGATCTGACCATGGAGGACCGGCTCAAGGGGCGCTACCGCGGCATCCGCGTGTCGTTCGGCTATCCGGCCTGTCCGGAGCTCGCCGACCAGCGCGTGCTCTTCGATCTCCTGCACCCCGAGCAGATCGGGCTCACCCTGACCGAGGGCTTCATGATGGACCCCGAGGCCTCCGTGTCGGCCTTGGTCTTCCACCACCCGGAGGCCAAGTACTTCAAGGCCGATGACGTGTGACGCGCAGGCTCCACCCACCCTCAGCCCCCGCTTCTGGAGGCTGATCCTCATCGTGAAATCACGCAAGCCATGATCGCCACCGCCACGCTGACGGAATCGGTAAAGGCGCGAGCGCTTGCGCTGGGCTTCGATCACGTCGCGGTCGGCCCTGCGGATCCGCCTGCTCACGGCCCCGAGCTCCGCCGCTGGCTCGAGGCCGGCTATGCCGGGACCATGGCCTATCTCGAACGGCGCTTGGCCGAGCGGCTGGATCCGCAGCGTGTGCTTCGGGGCGCGCGATCCGTGGTCTGCGTGGCGCTCAACTACTACCAGGGCCC
>MGBV01000235.1 GCA_001788415.1 Candidatus Rokubacteria bacterium GWC2_70_16
GTCGACGAAGACGGCCGTTCCGTCCCCGCCGGGACGGTCGGCGAGCTGCTCGCGCGCGGTCCCTCCATCCCGCCCGGCTTCTGGCGCCTGCCGAGCAAGACCGCGCACGACTACCGCGGAGGGTGGTTCCACACCGGCGACCTCGCCTACCAGGACGCCGACGGCTTCTACTTCCTGGTCGACCGCAAGGACGATCTGATCATCACCGCCGGCTACAACGTCTACCCGCGCGAGGTGGAAGAGGTCCTGTACGCCATCCCGGAGGTCTACGAGGCGGCCGTGGTCGGCGCGCCGGACCCGGTCAAGGGCGAGATCGTCAAGGCCTTCGTCGTCCTCAGGCCCGGCGCCTCGACGACCGCCGAGGCCGTGATCGCCGGGTGCCGGGACCGCCTCGCCAGCTTCAAGGTGCCTCGCGCGGTGGCGTTCGTGGACGACCTGCCCAAGCTGGCCAACGGCAAGCTCCTGCGGCGGGTCCTGCGCGACCAGGAGCGGGCGCGTGCCGCGCGGGCCTGAGGGAGCTCCCCCCAGCGGGGCGGGCTCAGGGGAGGGCGTGGCGCAGGAGGCGCTCGCCCACCAGGACGGCGAAGAACAGCAGGAGATAGACGTTGGAGAAGAGGAAGAGGGAGAGCCACCCGCGCTGGTCCTCGGGCCGCCGCGCGAACTTGCTGGCCAGCCAGATGAGCCGCCAGCCCAGCAGCGAGGCGGCCGCCAGCGAGGCCCATCCGCCCAGCCCGAAGCTCGGCGCGGCCACGGCCAGCGCGGTGAGCCCCAGCGCATAGAGGAGGATGAGCCGGGCCGTGCCCTCGACGCCGACGGCCTCGGACACCATGGGGAAGCCCCCCGAGGCGTAGTCAGCGCGGTAGCGCAGGGCCAGCGCCCAGAAGTGGGGCATCTGCCAGAGGAACAGGACGCCGAACAGGATGAGCGCGCCCGCGTCGGCGAGGGATCCGCCGCCGGCCACCCAGCCGATCACGGGCGGAAGCGATCCCGGCACTGCCCCCGGCACGGCCGCGAAGGGGGAGGTCGGCTTGAGCCACGGGGTGTAGAGGCCGTTGTAGAACGAGGCTGCGGCCAGGCCGAGGATGCCGGCCGTCCCGCCCACGCCGAGCCACAGGACCATCGCCCCGGTGACGAGCGCCAGGGCGGCGAACAGGGTTCCCTGGGCCAGCGAGAGGCGGCCCGAGGGGAGCGGCCGGTTCGCCGTCCGTCCCATGAGGGCGTCGCGCTCGCGCTCCTGCACCTGATTGAGCGCGGAGGCGCCGCAGGACAGGAGCATCACCCCCAGCAGCACCGCGCAGCCCTGGCGCCACGGGAACTCCGCGCCGAGGGGGGCCGCCAGCATGAAGCCGGCGCAGGCCGAGACGAGCACGAGCAGGACGATGCCGAGCTTGGAGAGCTCCGCGTAGGCGCCGACGCTGTCCCGCACCCCGGCCGGCGGGAGCGCCCGCGCCGCCGCGGCGACGGCCCCAGCAGGCCGCTGAAAAAGGCCCATCTGCGGAGGTACGGCGCTGGTCGCTCCTCGCTCAACGTACAGCGAGTACGCCTCGCTCGTCGCATCCCTCGCCGCCTCGCATCTGGACCTTTTTGAGCGGCCTGCGGAGTCTTTCCGCAGCCTGCTAGGAGACACGGGCCGCCCCCGCGGCCTCGAGCAGAGGCTGGCGCCCCGCGCGCGCCGGGGCGAAGGCAAGGCTCCAGGCTCCAGTGCCCAGGCTGAGCCACACGAGCGTGCCCCAGAGCGCGTAGCCCACCGCGGCATGAGCGGCCCGGACCGCCGGCGGGAGCTGCAACACGACGGCGAGGATGCCCAGCGCCACCTGCAGCCCCCCGAGCGCCGCCACCGTCCACCCGGATCGCGCGAGAGGCGTGCGGCGGGCCGCCAGCGCGAGATGGATGAAGAAGGGCAACAGCGTCATCCCCAGCCAGCGGTGGACCCAGTGGGCGACGGCGAGCCATCCGCGCGGCAGGAGATCGCCGCTGCAGAGCGGGAAGTCGGGGCAGGCCAGTCCCGCCCCCGTGTGCCGGACATACCCGCCGAGGGCCAGCTGCGCCAGGAGGACGAGGAGGCCCGCCACGGCCAGCCGTCTGACCTTGTCCGGGACCGCGGCAGGGCCCGGGATCCCCGCCGGCCGCTGGAGCACCAGGAGCCCGGCGAGGATCAGCAGCGCATTGACCAGATGCGCGGTGCTGATGAGATGCGGCAGCCGGAGGAGCACGGTCACTCCGCCGAGGCCGATCTGGACGCCCAGCAGGACGAGGAGCCCCCCGCCGATGCGCCGCACGCCCGGGGAGCGCCGCCGGCGCATGGTGAGCAGGATGGTGGTGACGAGCAGGATCGAGGTGATCGCTGCCGCCAGCCTGTGCCCGTACTCCACGAGCACGTCGGGTCTGAGCGGCGGGATCAGGCGGCCGTGGCAGAGCGGCCAGTCCGGGCACGCCAGACCCGAGCCGGTGGCGCTGACGATGTTGCCGAGTGTCATGAGTAGGAAGAGCGCCGCCACCGCCGCCCAGGCGAGCGCGCGCGGTGGTCTAGCGGGCATGCGTCGTCTCCACGACCCTCACGCTCACATCGTCGGCGCCGGCGGCCTGCCAGCGGAAGAACACCACGGAGATGGCGACGAGGAACACGAGACCTCCCGGGATCCACATGATGAGCCCGCCCAGGTGCTGGTCGGCGTGCGGGGACAGCGTGGCCCACACGCGCGGGGCTGCCGCGTAGTAGGGGTAGAGGACGCCGTCGGCCATCGTGATGAAGATGGAGACCACCACCATGGGGAGGCCGACGACGAAGAGATAGAGGAGCTGCACCGGATAGGGTGCGCGGGGCAGCTGGCTCGTGGGTGACAGGAGCGGCCACCAGAGCAGCACGGACGCCGCCATGATCATGAGGTGCTGGACCACGTGGACCGGATGGACCTCCATGGCCAGGTTGTAGAGCGGCGGGAGGTGCCAGGCCACCAGCACGACGTTGAAGGCGCCGAAGGCCCCGCTGGGGCGCGTCAGCGCGCGCCCGAGGCGGAGCGCGACGGGGTGGCGCACGAGCGGCCGGGCCATCCACGGAGGGATGCCGTGCAGGAAGAGCGGCGGCATGGCGAAGGCCAGCAGCAGGTGCTGGACCATGTGGGCGCTGAAGAGGTAATAGTCCGCGAGGTCGTGGAGCGGCCCCGTGAGCGATCCCGCCAGGACCATCATGGCGCAGGCGAACGCGAGGATCCGGCCCGGCTCCGCTCTGGCGCCGGCGTCGAGCCGCCGGCGCCAGAGCGTGGCAGCGAGGTAGGCGCCGCCCAGCAGCGCCAGGCCCGAGACCACGACGGGGTCGGCGCTCCACGCGGTCCAGTCGAAGCCCTCGGGCCCGAGCGGCGGCGGGCCCCCGCGCGGGGGCACTCCATGCGCCATGGCTACGCGCGCGGCAAGAGCAGGAACGCGCTGAAGAGCGCCATGAGCGCCAGGATGATGGCGCAGGCGAGCATCAGCGGGCCGACGAAGAGCGCGGCGAGGACCTTGGAGTCGTAGCGGAGGTGCATGAAGAAGGCCACCACGAGCGCGAACTTCACGACGGAGAACACGATGAGCGCGGTCACCAGCGCGGCCGTGGGCAGGCCCGGCACGTAGAGCGCGGCGATCTCGATGGCGGTGATGATGGCCAGGACCACGGCCACGCGCAGATAGGTGGCCACGGGAGCGTGCGCTCCCTCGGCGTGGGACGCGGTGTGAGCGTGGGCGTCTGCCATGGTCTCGACTCCTACGGGATCAGGTAGACCAGCGTGAAGATGGCGATCCACACGATGTCCACGAAGTGCCAGTACAGGCCGCAGATCTCCACCTTGAGCGAGTCCTGCGGCCCGAGCTTGCCGCGGAGCGCGAGCCCCCAGAGGGACAGGAGCCAGATGACCCCGCCCGTGACGTGCGCGCCGTGGAAGCCCGTGAGCACGAAGAAGGTGGTGCCGAACAGGTTGGTCTGGAGCGTGAGCCCGAGGTGGACGAAGTGGTTGAACTCGTAGATCTGGAAGCCGACGAAGCCCGCGCCGAGGAGCGCCGTCAGGAAGAGCCAGACCTTCCCCCACCGCATGTCGTTGCGCTGAACGGCCGCCAGCGCCAGCACCATGAGGAGCGAGGACATCAGGAGCACGAAGGCGCTGATCGAGGTGAGGGGGATGTTCAGGATCTCGTGCGGGGTGGGCCCGCTGACGCTCTTGCCCTTGTAGGACAGGTAGGTGCCGATGAGCGACCCGAAGAACATGCACTCCGAGCCCAGGAAGGCCCACATGCCCATCTTCCGGTTGTCGAGCCCGGTCGTGCCGATGTTCGGGTCGTGCACGGCGTGCGCGGCTTCCTGTGCGCCGCTCACGAGTGGGGCTCCTCTGGGCGCGGCCGGTGGTACTCGAGCATGAACTTGACCATGCAGTAGAAGGTGAGGAGCCCGCCCAGGACGACCTGGTAGATGCTGATGAGGGCGCCGCTCATCATGAACAGCATGGATGCCGCCAGCAAGATGGGCCAGTAGGACGGCGGCGGCATGTGGATGGACGCGAGATCCTCGCGGGTCGGTGCGGGCGCGCGCGGCACCGGCTGTCCGCCGTGGCCGTCGCCGTGCTTCTGCAGCCACAGCTCGTCGCGGCCGTGCACGGCCGGGATGACGCCGAAGTTGTAGACGGGCGGTGGCGAGGCGATGGTCCACTCGAGGGTGCGGCCGTCCCAGGGATCCTGGCTCGCGACGGCGCCCGCCCGCATCGTCTTCCACACGTTGGCGATGAAGACGAGGAACGAGACCGCGATGAGGAAGGAGCCCAGGGTGGCCACCAGGTTCCAGAAGTTCCACCCGAGGTCCGGGGCGTAGGTGTAGATGCGCCGCGGCATGCCGATGAGGCCGAGGTAATGCATGGGGAAGAAGGTCACGTTGAACCCGATCAGCATGAGCCAGAAGTGCAGCGTCCCCAGCCGCTCGTCGAGCAGCCGGCCGGTGAGCTTGGGCCACCAGTAGTACGCGCCCGAGAAGAGCCCGAAGATGGACCCTCCGAAGAGCACGTAGTGGAAGTGGGCGACGACGAAGTAGGTGTCCGTCTGCTGGAGATCCACCGGCGGCGAGGCGTGCATGACGCCGGAGAGGCCGCCCATGACGAACATGGCGATGAAGCCCAGGGAGAAGTACAGCGCCGCGGTGAAGCGGATGGAGCCCGACCAGAGGGTGCCGATCCAGTTGAAGATCTTCACGCCCGTGGGTACGGCGATGAGCATGGTGGCGATGGAGAAGGCCGAGTCCGCCACCGGCCCCAGGCCCACGGAGAACATGTGGTGGCTCCAGACGCCGAAGCCGAAGAAGCCGATCATGATCCCGGAGTAGATCACCACGGGGGCCCCGAAGAGCGGCTTCCGCGCGAAGGTCGGGAGCACCTCGGAGACGATGCCCATGGCCGGCAGGATCAGGATGTACACCTCCGGATGGCCGAAGATCCAGA
>MGBV01000236.1 GCA_001788415.1 Candidatus Rokubacteria bacterium GWC2_70_16
CCCTCGATCTCGTGGCTCCAACGAGACGCCGCCGCGGGCCGCGACTCAGCGTGTTCCGCGGGGAGGCCCCCCGCCCCGGCCGGCGCTCCGGTGACACGCATGAAGGGAGACCGTGACATGAGCGCCGATGCCCCCCGCCCGCAGATCCTGTACTCCGTGCGTGCCCAGCGCGGAACGACGCTCCGCTGCAAGGGCTGGAAGCAGGAGACGCTGCTCCGCCTGCTCGAGAACAACATGGAGAACGCCGAGCACCCCGAGCGGCTGATCGTCTACGGGGGCATCGGCAAGTGCGCGCGGAACTGGGAGTCGTACTGGGCCCTGGTGGCGGCGCTCCAGGCCCTCGAGAACGACGAGACCCTGGTCGTCCAGTCGGGCATGCCGGTGGCGGTGTTCCGCACCCATGCGCTGGCCCCCCGCGTGGTCATGGCCAACACCAACTTCGTGAGGCCGTCCTGGAAGACCTTCTACGAGCTGCAGGACCGGAACCTCATCATGTTCGCCCAGTACACGGCCGGGCCCTGGGAGTACATCGGCACCCAGGGCGTGATCCAGGGCACGTTCGAGACCCTGCGCTCCATCGGCAACCTCCACTTCGGCGGGTCGCTCGAGGGGCGCATCCTCCTGACGGCGGGCATGGGGGGTATGGGCGGCAACCAGCCGCGCGCCATGACCATGCTGGGCGGCATCACCATCTGCGCCGACGTGGACGTGGAGATGATCCACCGGCGGATCACCGCGGGCTACTGCGACGTCCTCGCCCGCTCGCTCGACGACGCCCTGGCGCTGGCGCGGGAGGCGGTGGCCCAGAACAAGCCGCTGGGCATCGCGGTGGTGGGCAATGCCGTGGAGGTGTTCGAGGAGTGCCTGCGCCGGGACTTCCGTCCCGACATCGTCACCGACATGACGCCGGCCCACGACCCCCTCTCCTACATCCCGGCCGGCCACACCGTGGAGGGCGCCAACGAGCTGCGCCGGCGCGACCGCGACGGGTACTTCCGGCTGGCGCGGGCCTCCATGGTCCGCCAGCTCACGGTGATGAACGCCTACCACGACCGGGGCGCCCAGGCCTTCGAGTACGGCAACCAGATCCGGCGGCAATGCGACGAGGAGGGCATGCCCGATGCGCTCAAGATCCCCGGCTTCGTGGCCGCCTATATCCGCCCGCTCTTCCTCGAGGGGCGGGGGCCCTTCCGCTGGATGTGCGTCTCGGGGGAGGCCTCGGACCTCGCGCGGCTCGACCACCTTTGCCTCGATCTCTTCGCTGACGACCTGCTGATCACGCGCTGGATCGGGCTCGCCCGCCGGCACATCCCCATCGAGGGCCTCCCCGCCCGCGTCTGCTACCTCGGCTTCGGCCAGCGCGCCCGCTTCGGGCTGGCGGTCAACGACCTGATCGCGAAGGGCGAGGTGAAGGGGCCGGTGGCCTTCTCCCGCGACAACCTGGACTCCGGCTCCATCATCAACCCCACGTTCGAGTCGGAGCACATGCCGGACGGCTCGGACGTGATCGCCGACTGGCCCTATCTCAACGCGCTGCTGAACGCCTCGGCCATGTGCGATCTCATCGCCATCCAGGCCAACTACGCCATGGGCGAGTCGGTGCAGACCGGCGTGACGATGATCGCCGACGGCACTGCCGAGGCCGCCTTCCGCCTCCAGGCCTGCCTCACCACGGACTCGGGTATCGGCGTCGTCCGCCACGCCCAGGCGGGCTACGACAGGGCGCGACAGGTCTGCGCGCAGCACGGCGTCAAGGTCCCGCTCTGGTGGACGCCCACGGCCACCTTCGGCCCCGATGACTGACCTCCTCATCCGGAACGCCGCCGAGATCCTCACCTGTGCCGCGGACGCCCCCGACGGCATCGGGCGCCTCCCCGGGGGCTCCATCGCCATCAGCGACGGCCTCATCGAGGCCGTCGGGGAGGTCGGAGCCCGTCGCGCGCACAAGGTCATCGAGGCCGCCGGCCGCGTCGTGCTGCCCGGCTTCGTGGACTGCCACACCCACGTCCTCTTCGGCGGCTCGCGCGTGGAGGAGTACGCGGCGCGCGTGGCGGGCCGCGAGCCCCCCGCCGGCGCCCCCGTCGGGATCGCGGGCACGGTGAGGGAGACCCGGCGCCTGTCCACCGACGCGCTGGTGGCACAGGCCCTGCCGCGGCTCGGCGAGATGCTCGCCCACGGCACGACCACCGCCGAGTCGAAGACGGGCTACGGCCTGGCGCTGGAGGCGGAGCTGCGGATGCTGGAGGCCAACCGGCGCCTCGCCGCGGGGACACCGGTGGAGATCGTCTCGACGCTCCTCGCAGCGCATGCCCTGCCGGAGGACATGCCGCGGGACGAGTACGTGGGGCTCATCGTCGGGCGTCTCGTCCCGCGCGCCGCCGCCGAGGGGCTTGCCCGCTTCTGTGACGCCTACTGCGACCAGGGGTACTTCACGCTGGAGGAGACGCAGCGGGTGCTGGCGGCCGGCGTCGCTCACGGGCTCGCGCCCAAGCTGCATCTCGACGCCTACTCGACGACGGGGGCCGCCCGCCTGGCCGCCGATCTGGGCGCCGCCTCGGTGGACCATCTGAACTTCACCTCGCCGGAGGAGGCCGAGTGCCTCGGCGCGGCGGGCGTGGTGGCGGTGGCCATGCCCTGCCTCGATCTGGCCGTCGCGCACCCGCGACCGGTGGACGTGCGTGGCCTCATCGGCGCGGGCATGACCGTCGCGCTGGCCACCGACCTCTGTCCCGCCTGCCATGTGGCGAGCATGCAGCTCGTCATCCAGCTCGCCTGCCGGCTCTACGGCCTGTCTGTGGCCGAGGCCATTCGCGCGGCCACGCTCCACGCCGCCATGGCGCTTCGCCGGGACAAGACCGTCGGCTCCCTCGAGCCCGGCAAGCAGGCCGACGTGTTGGTCCTGGGCGTGGAGCGTCACGAGGAGCTGGCCTACCGCATCGGCTCGAACCTCGTCGAGCGCGTGATCAAGCGCGGCCGCGTCGTGGTGGAGCGATGAAGGCCTACCGCGCCGACCACCTGCTGCTGGACGCGGGCTGGCTCTCCCCCGGCTACCTCGCCGTCACTGCCGACGGGCTGATCGCCGCCGCGGGAGCAGCGCCCATCGCCCGCGCCGAGGGCATCGCCGGCTACGTGCTCCCGGGCATGCCGAACCTCCACTCCCACGCCTTCCACCGAGGGCTCGTGGGCTGGGCGGACCGCCTGGCCCCCGGCCAGGCCGTCGAGACCCTCTGGTCCTGGCGCGAGACCATGTACCGGTTCATGCTTGCCCTGGAGCCCGAGGACATGGAGGCTCTGGCCGCGCAGGCCTATCTCGACATGGTGCGCGGGGGCTTCACCAGCGTTGCCGAGTTCCACTACGTTCACCATCAGCCGGACGGCCGGCCCTACGCGAACCTCGCGGAGATGTCGGAGCGCATCGTGGCCGCGGCGCGCGCCGTGGGCATCGGTCTCACCCTGGCCCCGGTGCTGTACGCGGCCGGCGGCATCGGCACGCCCCCGCAGGAGGATCAGCGTCGCTTCCTGCTCGATCTCGACGGCTACCTCGCGTTGGTGGAAACCATGCGGCGGCACGGGACGGTGGCCATCGCCCCTCACAGCCTCCGCGCCGTCCCCGCCCAGCTCCTCCTCGGCCTCCTCGCGGCGGCGCCGGAGGGGCCTGTGCACATCCACGCCGCCGAGCGCACGGAGGAGGTGGAGGAATGCCGCGCCGGGCTCGGCGCAGCCCCGGTGGAGTGGCTCCTGGCCAATGCGGGCCTCGATCAGCGCTGGACGCTGGTGCACGCCACTCACATCACCGACGCCGAGCGCGCGGGCCTGGCGCGGGCCGGCGCCGTCGCGGGGCTCTGCCCGCTCACCGAGGCCAACCTGGGCGACGGCCGCTTCCGCCTGCGCGGCTATCGGCGCGACGGGGGACGCTTCGGCATCGGCAGCGACGCCAACACGCTCATCTCGGTGGCCGACGAGCTGCGCATGCTCGAGTACGGCCAGCGCCTGCACCACCGGCAGCGCAACGTGGTCGTCGCGCCCGGGGAGGAGGCCACCGAGAGTCCCGGCCGCGTCCTGTTCGACGCCGCGCGCCGCGGCGGCGCCCAGGCGCTGGCCCAGCCCGTGGGCGCCATCGCCGCCGGCCGCCGCGCCGATCTCGTCGTCCTCGACCCCGAGGCGCCCGCCCTCCTGGGCCAGACCGAGCGCACCGCGCTGGACGCCTGGGTGATCTCGGGGGGCATGGCCGGCGCCAGTCCGGTGCGCGACGTGATGGTCGCCGGCCGCTGGGTGGTGCGCGACCGGCGCCACGAGGCAGAGGAGAAGATCCGGGAGCGCTTCGTCGCCGTCATGCGCCGCCATCACAGCTAACCGGAGGGCATCGCTCATGCTCCGCATCGGCCGCATCCCCTACCTCAACTGCGAGCCGTACTTCGCCCATCTCTCCGGCGTCGAGCTGATCTCCGAGACGCCTCGCGCCCTGGGTCAGGCCATGGCCGCCGGCGGGCTGGACGCCGCTCCGCTGTCGCTCATGGATGCCCTCCGGCTCGAGCGCCTGCTCGCGCCGCTCCCCTTCGGCATCGCCAGCCGGGGCCCGGTCCGCAGCGTGCTCCTCTTCTCGGACCGCGCGCCGTCGGATCTCGAGGGCGCAGTGATCGGCGTCACGGACGAGACCGCGACCTCCGTGGAGCTGCTCCGGGTGCTGCTGGCGCTCAAGCACAAGGTGACGCCGCGGGCCTGGGTGGGCCCGCACGAGCCCTGCGATGCCGTCCTCCTCATCGGTGACACGGCCATCCGCGAGGCCAAGACCGGGCGTCCCTGGAAGCAGGTCCTGGACATCGCGGGCGACTGGCACGAGTGGACGGGCCTGCCCTGCGTGTTCGCCCGCTGGAGCATCCGGGCGGCCGTGCCCGCGCCCGAGCGGGACGGCTTCGCGCGAGCGCTGGACGCAGCGCTCCGCCGCGGGATCGAGAGCATCCCGGCCATCGCCGCGAGGCGCCGCGACACCGGCTTCGACGAGCGCGAGGTCGCCGCCTACCTGCGCAACTTCACCTACCGCTTCGGCCCCGACGAGGACCGCTCCATCGCCGACTTCCGCCGCCTCCGCGCACAGCTCGACGCGCGGCCGTGAGGCTGAAGGACCATGGCGCCGTCTGACAGGCTGAACGAGGAGGTCCAGGGGCACTATGCCAGGGGCGACCTGGCCGCGGTCATCCTGACGGCCCTCCCGAAGGCCGGGAAGGACGTCGAGCACCTCACGCCGGAGGACCTGGCGCCCATCGACGAGTTCCACGTCCGCGGCCGGAAGGCGACGCTCGAGCTGGCCCGCGCCGCCGGGCTCGAGGCGAGCACGCGCGTCCTCGACGTGGGCAGCGGCCTGGGGGGGCCGTCGCGCTGCATCGCCCGCGAGTTCGGCTGCCGGGTCACGGGCCTCGACCTGACCGACGAGTACTGCCGCGTCGCGACGCTGCTCGCGGAGCGCACCGGGCTCGCGGATCTGGTGACGTACCGGCAGGGCGATGCCCTCGCCCTTCCCTTCCCCGAGGCGGCCTTCGACGTGGTCTGGACCCAGCATGCCGCGATGAACATCCCGGACAAGGCGCAGCTCTACCGGGAGATGTTCCGGGTGCTGAGGCCGGGCGGAGCGCTGGCGCTTTACGATGTGCTCGCCGGCCCCGGTGGCGCCGTCGTCTTTCCCGTCCCGTGGGCTCGCTCGCCCGAGACGAGCTTCCTCGTCACCCCCGACGAGCTGCGCGGGCTCCTCGAGGCCGGCGGCTTCACGATCGACAGCTGGGAAGACAGCACGGCGGCCGCCGCGGCCTGGTTCGCGGGGCTGGCCAGGAAGGCTCAGGAGACGGGCCCACCGCCGCTCGGGTTGCACCTGGTCCTGGGGCCGGACTTCGCGGCCATGACGCGGAACCTGAGGCGAAACCTCGAGGAGGGACGTATTCGTGTCGTTCAGGCCGTCGCGAGGAAGGAGCAATGCGGCCATGACTGACTGGGACTCCTTCGACCGGCTCCTCGCCTCGCGCCGCCGCGTCATCGTCGAGGGCTTGATCCCGTTCCTCCGCCTGGAGTCCGTGAGCCAGGAGCGCGAGCGCGTCCGCGCCTGCGGCGAGTGGCTCGCCCGCGCCATGCAGGCGCGCGGCCTCGAGGCCCGCGTCATCGAGACAGGCGGCAACCCCGCCGTCTTCGGCGAGCGGCGCCTCCCGGGGGCCCGCCGCACGCTCCTCCTCTACGGCCATTACGACACGAAGCCGGTGCCGCCGGACGGGTGGCTGCAGCCCTCGCCGCTGGAGCCCGTGTTCCGCCGGGGACTGGCCGAGGACGGGGCGCCGACGGTCGCGCCCGGGGCCATCGCCGATGAGGATCTCGAGCACCACCGTCTCTACGCGCGCGGGGCCTCGGACGACAAGGGCCCGATCTGGGCGCATCTGCTGGCCCTCGAGCTGATGGACGCCTCCGGCATCGCGCCCGCGGTGAACGTGAAGCTCATCTTCGACGGCGAGGAGGAGATCGGCAGTCCCTGCTTCGGCCCCTTCACGGAGGCCCACCGCGACCTCCTGGCGGCGGACCTCGTCCTGGTCACCGACGGGCCCAAGCACGACAGCGGCCGCCCCACCGTGTCGGGCGGCGCCCGCGGCGTCCTGGGGCTCGAGCTCATGCTGGAGGCGGCGCGGCGCGACCTCCACTCGGGCAACTTCGTGGCGCCGAACCCCGCGTGGGCGCTCAACGGGCTCCTCGCCTCCATGGCGGCGCCTGACGGCACCCCGCTCATCGAGGGCTTCGAGGCGGACGTGGCCCCGCCCAGCGCGGCCGAGCGGGAGATGCTGGCCCGGATCCCGGTGGACCGGCCCGCGCTCGAGCGCGAGCTCGGCGTGCGCGTGCCGGCGGACTACCTCGAGCGGCTCATGTTCCACTCGACGCTCAACATCCGCGGGCTGGCCAGCGGGTTCACCGGCAAGCAGGCCAACACCATCATCCCGCACCGGGCCACGGTGTCCATCGACGTCCGCATGGTCAAGCACCAGCGGCTGGAGACGATGTACCGGCGCCTCGTCGAGCACATCCGCGCCCAGGGCTTCGAGGTCATCGAGGGCACGGAGGCACCGCTGCCCGACGCCCTCCGGGGGCGGGCGATCCGCGTGGTGGAGAAGCGGGGCTACGATCCGGGGAAGACGGCGCTGGATCTGCCCATCTGCCGGGAGGTGATCGCGGCGGTGGAGCGCGCCCATCACGGCGAGCGGGCCGTGCTCCTGCCGACGCTCGGCGGCAGCGTGCCGCTCTGGGCCTTCACCGATCTCCTCGGGCTGCCCACGCTCGTGTTGCCCTATGCCAATGCCGGCAACCGCCAGCACAGCCCCAACGAGCACCTGCGCCTGGACCACCTCTTCCAGGGCATCCGTACCACGGCCGCCCTCCTCACCGACCTCGGATAGCCCCCCCGTGCGACGGGACGGCCCGAGCCGGCGCGTGGCGTGTCCGCGGCGGAAGCACCCGACGAGGCCGAGGCAGGGGGCCCTCCCCGCGGAACCGTGGCTTCTGCGCGATGCCGGAGCCAAAGACCTCGATCTCGTGGCTCGTCCCGAGTCGTTGCCGCGGGTTGCGAGTCAGCGTGTTCCGCGGGGAGGGCCCCCTGCCTCGGCCGGCGCTTTTCGGGTGGCGTGCCGCTCGAGCCACCGGGCGACGTCCTGCCGCAGCTGCTCTCGCTCCTCCGCCGGGAGCCCCGCGGGGTCGAAGCGATAGCGGTAGTGCAGCCGCAGCACGGGCGGGAGCATCCCGGCCGCGTGGCTCATGTCCGGCGCCTGGCCGATGCGCTCGATCCAGCGTGACAGCGGCTCCCACTCCTGGCGTCCGAGCCCCAGCGCGCCGAGCCGCTGCTCGATCAGGTAGAACTCCGAGTCCTGCCCCGCTCGCGGTCCCCTCCCCGGCGTGGCGGCCGGCTCGGGCCGGGAGCGCGTGAGGCGCTTGCGCGAGTAGATGCGCCAGGCCAGCAGCAGGACCAGCGGCACCAGGAGCCAGCCCAGCCACCCCGTGAGGCCGTCCCGCCGCTCGCCGTATCGCCACCTCGAGAAGAGGTACATGCCCCATGCCCAGAGATCGGCCGCCGGCTGCCAGAACGCCGCCCGCGCCGCCTCCTCCTCGGCCCACACCGCCGGGGTCGTGTCCACGTCGCGCCAGGCCCCACCCACCCAGGCCAGCGCCCAGGAGTGGGCGTGGCGCTGGCGCACGACGTAGGCCTGCTCGAGGGCGCTCCACTCCCCGACGGCGAAGCCCGTGGCGTAGCGCGCCGGAATCCCGGCCGCCCGGAGGAGGAGCACGGTGGCCGTGGCGAAGTACTCGCAGTGTCCCGCGCGCGAGCGCCGCAGGAACTCCTCGAGCGGGCTCGCCGCCCTCTCGCGCCCGGGCAGATAGGTCGAGTAGCGGAAACCCCGCGCGAAGAAGTCCGCGACGGCGCTCACGGCCTCTCGCGGCGGCAGCGAGCGGAGCCCGAGCTGGCCGGCCACGACGGAGACCACCGCCGCCTCCCTCGGGGGAATCAGGAGATCCGCGTTGGCCGGAGGGCCATCGAGCGGCGCGCTCGCGCCCGCCAGCGCGGTGTAGGTGACGAGCCCCAGCCCCTCATCCACCTTCACCGCGCCGAGCCGGTTGCGCTCCAGCCGCGCAACGGTGAGCCGCTGGACCTCGAAGGCGCCGCCCGGGAGCGCGAGCACACCGCGCCCCCGCCGGAGCGCCGTCGCGATCGTCACCTTGCGCGGCGCCGGCGCCGCCGGGCCGAGCTTCCACGTGGTGCCGTCGGCCTCGGACTGGATCCGGCTGAAGCCCGGGTCCACGGCCAGCCACGCGGGCGCGCTGTAGATGTTGTAGGTCGCCTCGCGGAGCAGCCCGGGCGGCGGCCCGGGGCCCTCGGGGAGGACGCGCAGCACGATCCGGTTGGAGAGCTTCAGCGTGCCGAGCTGGCCGATGGCGGTGCTGGCCCGGAACGGGTCCGTGTCCCGGCGAATCCACTCCGACACCCACTCGAAGGCCGTGGCCTCGATGACGCGCTGGAGGGAGTGGAGCCCGACCTGCCCGCCATAGCCCGCCACCGCCGCCGTGAGGAGGAGTCCCGCCCAGCCGGCCGGCGCGGCCCAGCGCGGCCGGGTCGCCCACAGCGCCCAGGCGGCCACCGCGCAGAGGCCCGCGTAGAAGAGCCCGGTCCTCACATTGGCCGCGCTCGCCGCCAGGATCACGAGCGCCAGATACGGGTAGCCGAGGTCCACGAGGCGGCGCTCCCCGTCCCCGTCCGCCTCCGCGCGCTTCCGCTGGCTCCAGAAGAAGATGCGCGGATCGACCCCGCCGGCGGTGCTGTAGACCTGGGCCGCCAGCAGCGGGAGCAGGATGAGCGGGAGCCACTGGACGAGCAGCGTGAGGGCCCTCGGGGCCTCGCGCGTGGCCCCGAGGTAGACGACGATGCCCACGAAGACGAGGCTCGACAGGTCGGAGACGCGGTTGAAGTCGCCCCGCGACAGCTCCCAGCGCCAGCGGGCCAGGCGCGCGCCCTCGAGCAGCAGCGCGGCGGCCACCGCCGGGAGCAGGAGGCCCGCCTGCCACCCCCAGAAGAGGAGCGCGGCGCCGACGAGCAGCGCGGGGGGCCTCACAGCCGCTGGAGTCCCTCGGCAATCCGGCCCACCTGGAGCCAGTGCACTGCCGCGGCGCCCTCCGGCCGGGTCGGGACCGCCGCGCTGTCCGGCGCGAGGCCGTCGCCGCCGTCGATCACGAGGACGAGGGTCGGGATTCCCAGCGCCTCGAGCCGCCCCACGAGATCGCGCCGCGCGTCGTCCCAGGCGAGCAGCACGCAGATGCAGCCGCTGAGCGAGGCATGGCGCTCCATCACCGCGTCGCGGAGCGTCCGGAAGGGCGCGCCCGTCGCCGGCTCCACGCAGGCGAGGATCTCGAGCATGCGGTCCGTGTGGGCCAGGCCGCGCCCCGCCGTGAAGCAGTACGCCTCGGCGCCCACGAACATGAGGTCGAGGAGGGCGTCCTGCGTGGGAGCGGCGCAGGCGAAGGAGGCGGCCACGGACACCGCCTCCTCGAAGCGCGCGCCGTGCGCCGGAGCCGCGAAGGTGTCGAGCACCAGCGCGTGGCGGACGAAGAACTCGTCCTGGTACTCCTTGACCACGGGCCGGCCGGCCCGCGCCCAGCTCTTCCAGTGGATCCGCCGCAGCGGGTCGCCGGGCCGGTAGTCCCGCAGCGACATGAACTCCTCCGAGTCCCCCACCGACGCGGCGAGGGCCACGCCACCCTGCTGGTACTTCCGCGTCCCGGGCAGCGCGAGCGCCGGCACCGGGTAGCGGCGCGGCAGCACCAGGAGGGACTGCGGCGCCGGGACCGTGACGCGCGCCCGGAAGAGGCCGAGGGGATCGGGGCGCGCCAGCGTCACCGCCGCGAACCGCAGTGGCCCGCGCCGGAGCGGGGTGATCTCGACCCTGGCCTCCCCTTCGCCGCGCGGCGACAGCGCCGGCACGGGCACCTCCGCGATCCTGGCGCGCTGGTTCCGCCGCACGAGCCACAGCCAGCGCGGGTAGCCCACGGCGCGGTCGAACCAGTTGCGCCGCTCCTCCCCCGGCTCGCGGGCGCGCAGGAACTCCTGGAAGGCGGGGCGCGGGTCTACCGTCTCTTCCACAAGCGTGAGCCCCGGCTGCGCGCGCGCCGTCTCATTGCGGATCGCGACGCGGTAGGCGAGCGGCTCGCCCGCCGTCGCGAAGCGGGGCAGGAGCCGCCGCACCGCGAAGCGGCCCCGGAAGGACAGGCTCGCCGCCATCGCGACCCCGACGAGCGCCGCGAGGAAGGCGAAGACCTGGTAGGCCTGCGTGCGGTTCGTGTCGAGGCCCACCACGGCGGCGGCCGCCGCCGCCCCCAGCGCCAGGAGCCCGGCCCCGGTGAAGCGCCGGCGGATCCAGCGCTCGGCGGCGTAGGTGAGGCCGAAGGCGCGGAAGAGCAGTCGGCGCGTCACGCCCGGCGGCCCCCGAGGGTAGGGCGCCTCCAACGAGTTCCGCCCACTGCACCGGCACACCCGCACCGTGCCGGGCCAAGGAACGAGCCAGACGAGGCCCGAGGGAGGCGCGGGCGCGAGGCGTACTCCCTGTACGTTGAGCGCCCGCGCCGACCGAGAACGAAGTATGGCGAAGTTCGTTGGGCCGGCACTAGGCGGGGACGGGGATCGTCTTCACGATGTCTTCCACCACTCGCTCCGCGGTGACGCCGGAGAAGCGCGCCTGCGGATCCACCACCATGCGGTGAGCGATGACCGGCACGGCGAGCTCCTGCACGTGCTCCGGCGTGACGAAGTCGAGCCCGTCCAGGAGGGCCAGCGCCTGGGCGGCCTTCATGAGGGCGATGGAGGCGCGCGGGCTGGCGCCGAGCGAGACGCCCGGCGCCGTCCGCGTCTCGCGGACGAGATCCACGACGTAGCGCCGGAGCTCGGCGCCGATGCGGATCCCGGCGGCGCGCGCGCGGAGCGCCATCGTGTCCTCGGTGGACACGCAGGGCGTGACCGCGTCCACGGGGTGCGCCCGCTCCTGGGCCGAAAGGATCGCCACCTCGTCCTCGGGCCCCACGTAGCCCAGGCCGAACTGGAGCGCGAAGCGGTCCATCTGCGCCTCGGGGAGCGGATAGGTGCCGCGGAACTCCACGGGGTTCTGGGTGGCGATGACGAAGAAGAGCGCCTCGAGCCGATGCGTGGTGCCGTCCACGCTGATCTGCCCTTCCGCCATGGCCTCGAGCAGCGCCGACTGGGTCCGGGGCGAGGCCCGGTTGATCTCGTCGGCGAGGAGGATGTGGGTGAAGATGGGGCCCTGGTGGAAGTGGAAGCTCTGGTCGCGCTGGTCGAAGACGGAGACGCCCAGGATGTCCGACGGCAAGAGGTCCGGCGTGAACTGCACGCGCTTGAACCGGGCGCCGATGGAGCGGGCCAGCGCCTTGGCGAGCGTCGTCTTGCCCGTGCCGGGGTAGTCGTCCAGCAGGACGTGGCCGCCCGAGGCGAAGGCGGCCAGGAGCTTCCGGATGGAGCCGGCCTGCCCCTTCATCACCCCCCCGATGCTGGCGGCGAGCCTCTGGCAGACTTCCTGGGCGGGGAGCGGCTCCGCGTGGGGCATGTCGGCAGCTAGCATGCGGCCCGGTCCGGGCGGCGTCAAGGCGCCACTCCTGCGCGCGGCGCGGCGCCCGCCGGCCCGCCCCCGGACAGGCTACAATGGACCCGCGCAGCCACCGACCCGTCAGCGCGGGCGCTCCGCCGGGAGCGCCGGGAGGGCCACAGCATGCTCATCGAGCACGACGGCAAGCGCCCCAGGATCCACGCATCCGCCTACATCGCGCCCACGGCTACCGTCTCGGGGGACGTCGCCATCGGCCCCGAGTGTCGCGTCCTGTTCGGCGCGACGCTGACGTCGGAAGGCGGCCCGGTGGTGCTGGGCTCGCACTGCATCGTGATGGAGGGGGCGGTGATCCGGGGGACGCGCGTCCATCCCCTGCGGATCGGGGACCACGTGCTGGTGGGGCCGCGCGCCTACCTCACGGGATGCACGGTGGAGGAGTGCGCGTTCCTGGCCGCCGGCACCACGGTCTTCAACGGCGCCATGATCGGGGCGCGGGCCGAGGTGCGCATCAACGGCGTCGTGCACGTGGGGACGCGCGTGGCGCCGGACGCCGTGGTCCCCATCGGCTGGGTGGCGGTGGGGGATCCCGCGGCCATCCTGCCGCCCCACGAGCACGATCGCATCTGGGCCATCCAGGAGGCGCTCGATTTCCCCGGAACGGTGTTCGGGCTCGAGCGCGCCTCGTCGGGCGAGACGATCATGCCCGAGCTGACCCGGCGCTACTGCCGGGCGCTCGGGCGGCACCACGCGGATCGCGTCCTGGGGCACCGCGCCTCGCCCGACCTCTGACCCGCCGGCCGGGCGCGGTCAGGGGAACCGGTCGTGGCCCAGGTCCTTGAGGACCTCGACGAGGGTGGTGACGATGCGCGGCTCCCAGTAGCCGGCCTCGGTTTCCCGGAGCAGGATCGCCACCGACTCGGCGTGGGAGAGCGCCTTCTTGTACGGCCGCGCGGTGTGGAGGGCGTCGTAGACGTCCACCACGGCCATGATGCGCGCCCCCAGCGGGATCACCTCGCCCCTGAGCCCGTCCGGGTAGCCCGTGCCGTCGATCTTCTCGTGGTGATGGCGGATGATCGGCCGCACCTCCTCCAGCGTCCGCAAGCCCCGCACCAGATCGGCGCCCGCGCCGGCATGCCTCTGGATGGTCCCGCGCTCGGCGGCGGTGAGCGGCCCCGGCTTGAGGAGGATGCTGTCGGGCACCGAGATCTTGCCGAGGTCGTGGAGATAGCCGGCGAGGGCCAGCGCCCGAAGCGTCGGCTGGTCCACGCCGAGGGCATGCCCCAGCGCCACCGCGTATTTCCGGATCCGCTCGCAGTGCCCCGCCGTGTAGGGATCGCGGGCCTCGATGGTGAGGCCGAGGCTCGTGATCACGCCCTCGGCCCGCTCGAGCTGGTCCAGCAGGTGCTTGACCCTGAGCAGCGCCGCCACCCGCGTCCGCAGCTCCAGGAGCTCCACGGGCTTGCCGAAGAAGTCGTCGGCTCCCGCGGCGAGCCCCGCCACGCGCGCGTCGAGATCGGACACCCCGGTGAGGATCACGACGGGGATGAGCTCCCAGCGCGGATCGGTCTTGAGGCGCGCGCAGAGCTCGACGCCGCTCATGGCGCCCATGTGCACATCCGTGAGAACAAGATCGGGGAGCGTCCTGTCGAGCACCGCCAGGGCCGCGGGAGCGGACTCGGCGGTCAGCACCCGGTACTGGAGCGCCTCGAGAGAGTCGGATAGCGTCTCCCGCACGTCCGGGTCGTCATCCACCACGAGGATCGTCGGCTGCTCCATGGGGCTCCTCTCCCCGCGCGGGACCGCGCCCAACGATTATGCCACGGCGCGCCGTGCGGGCGCGGCCCCGGCGCCTATCGCCCGAGGAGCGTCAGCGCGGCGCGGGCGATGGCCGGGGGGTCGATGCCGTAGTGGCGGTAGAGATCCCGGCGCGTCCCCGACTGGCCGAAGTGATCCACGCCCAGGGGGATCTGCGGGACGCCGAGCGCGGCGCCGATGAAGGCGAGGCCGTGGGAGTGACCGTCGAGCACCGAGACCACGGGCACGCCCTCCTCCTCGGCCGAGACGAGTTGCTCCAGGTACGGGCGCGGCGCGCGTGCGCCCCGGTAGAGAAGATCGGGGCTCGTGGCGGCGAACACGCTGGCGTACACACCCTCCTCGCGGAGCGCCTGGCTCGCCGCCACGGCTTCCGGCACCATCACGCCCGCGGCGAAGATGTGGACGGCGTTGGCCTCGGGATCCCAGCACGGGTCGGCGCGCCCGTCCACGAGGCGGTAGCCCCCGCGGAGCACGCGGACGCGCTGCTCGTCGGTGGCGGGCGGCGCCAGCGCCTGCTCCACCGGCTTGGTGGACAGCCGCAGATAGAGGCTCTCGCCCCCCTGGCGCGCGGCGATCTGTCGCAGCGCGTCCAGCAGGATCCACTCGACCTCGCAGGCGAAGACGGGCTCGTGGTAGACGATCCCGGGCAGCGCGATCCCGATCCCCGGCGTGATCACCGACTGATGCGCCCCGCCCTCGGGCGCCAGACTCACCCCCGAGGGCGTCGCCGCCACGATGAACTGCGCGCCCGAGTAAAGCGCGTGGTAGAGCGCGTCGAGGCCGCGAGCGACGAAGGGATCGTAGAGGGTCCCGACGGGCAAGAGCGTCACGCCGGACAGCGCGCCCGTGAGCCCGAAGGCGCCGAGCGCCAGGAAGAGGTTGTGCTCGGCGATCCCGATCTCCACGTGCTGCCCCGCCGGCGACTCCTTCCACTGCATGGCCTGCGGCGCCTCCACCGTGGGCTCTCGCTTGCCCGTGGGCGCGTACACGCCCTTCCGGTTGATCCAGCCCGCAAGATGCGTCGTGACCGCCACGTCGGGCGACAACGTGACGATGCGGTCGCCGGCAGGGCGCCGCGCGAGGGCCCCCAGCACCCGGCCGAAGGCCTCCTGGGTGGAGGCCTGCTCGGGGTACGACTCCTCGAGCCGCTCGGGGACCTCGATGCCCTCGCTCCGCGGCGGCGGCGGCGAGAAGCGCGCCGGCCGCCCCCGGATCAACGCGGCCTCCCGGCTCTCCGGCGGAAAGGCCTCCCATTCCCGCCCCGGCGCGATGCCGCAGCCGGCGCGGAGCGCCTCGACCTGCGCCAGGGTCAGGAGCGCGCCGTGATTGCCGGGGTCGGCGGCCAGCGGGAGGCCCCATCCCTTGATCGTGTCGGCGAGGATCACCGAGGGGCGGTCCCGCTGGCGCTCCGCCTCGTCGAGCGCCGCGAGGATGGCGGCCAGGTCGTGCCCGCCCACATCGGCGCAGAGGGCGGGGAGCTCCTCGTCGGCGACCGCGCTCAACAGCCCCTCGATGGCGGCATCGGGCATGCCCTCGGGCGAGGTCACGAGCAGCTTGCGCGCGGCGGCGGGCGGGCAGCGCAGCAGCGCGTGGTACTCGGCGCCGGACATCACCTCGAGCCGCTGGCGCAGCCGGCTGCCGCCGGGGGACTCGAAGAGCGCCCGGAGCCTCCCGCCCCAGCGCAGCCGGATCACGTGCCAGCCATTGGCCGCGAACATCTGCGCGAGCTGGTGCCGGCGGCCGTCGGGCGCCACGCGGTCCAGGCTCTGGCGGTTGAGGTCCACGATCCAGAGGAGGTTGCCGAGCGTGGCCATCGCCTCCTCGAGGAGCGCCTCCCAGACATTGCCCTCGTCCAGCTCGGCATCGCCCACCAGCGCGATGAAGCGCGCGGGGTGGCGCACCCCGAAGTGATCGTCCAGGTAGCGCGTGGCCAGCGCGCCGAAGCTGGCGGCCACGGCCCCGAGCCCCATCGACCCCGTGGAGAGATCCACGATCTCGGGGTTCTTCCTGCGGCTCGGGTAGGCCTGGAGCCCGCCGAAGGCGCGCAGCGTCCCGAGCGCCTCCGCCGGCAGCCGGCCGAGGAGGTACTGGATCGCGTAGAAGGCCGGCGCGGCATGCGGCTTCACCGCCACCACGTCCCCGGGCCTGAGCGCGTGGAAGTACAGCGCCGTGAGCACGCTCGTGAGCGAGGCCGAGGAGGCCTGGTGGCCGCCGACCTTGGTCCCGTCCGGGTTCGGGCGGAGCACATTGGCGTGGTGGATCATCCAGGTGGCGAGCCAGAGGACCCGTCGCTGGATGCTGTCGAGGAGGGCGAGGTCGGCGGCGGGCGTCACTCGGGGGCCACGCGCACACGCCGCATGAGCGGGATCAGGAAGGGGATGGCGGAGAAGAGGACGGCCAGCAGCCAGAAGTCGTCCATGTAGGCGAGCACCTGCGCCTGCGTGACGATATCGTGGTAGAGCATGGCCAGCGCCCGCTGCTTGGCGGTGAAGGTGTCGGCCCCCTGGGCGACGAAGTGCCCCGTCCATCCGGCCAGGCGCGCGGCGGTCTCCGGGTCCCACACGTCCACGTGCCCCGCCAGCGTCGCCTGGTGCACCTGGCTCCGGCGCGAGAGCAGCGTGGTGGCCAGCGCGACGCCGATGCTGCCGCCCAGGTTGCGGAGCACGTTGAAGGCGGAAGTGGCGTTGCCCAGCCGGTCCTTCCGGATCGTGGCCAGGGTGAGCGTCGCGAGCGGCACGAAGATGAAGCCGAGGCCGAGCCCCTGGAGGAAGCGCGGCCAGACGAGCGTCCAGTAGTCCATGCCCAGCGTGAGGAAGGTCATCCAGTAGAGCCCCAGCGCGTTGAGCAGGCAGCCCACCGTGAGCAGGAGCCGCTGGTCCATGCGCGTCACGAGCTGGCCGGCGGCCAGCAGCGAGAGCATGTTGCCGACCCCGCCCGGCGCCAGCACCAGGCCCGCGGTCCAGGCGTCGTAGCCCATGAGCTTCTGGGTGTAGAGCGCCACGAGGATCATGCTCGAGTACAGCCCGAAGCCCACCATGGCGATGACGGTGCTGCCGGCGGCGAAGTTCCGGTCGGCGAAGACGCGGAGATCGAGGATGGGCTCGTGGGTCGTGAGCTCGCGGACGAGAAACCCCGCCAGCGCCAGGGCCGCGACGACGGCGAGCGTCGCGATGAAGCCCGAGTCGAACCAGTCCTCGCGCTCCCCGCGGTCGAGAACGAGCTGGAGGCAGCCGAAGCCCACCACGATCAGCACGAGCCCGAGCGCGTCCACGCGCCCTGGCTTCCTCAGGTACGAGGGATCGAAGAGGAAGACGCTCGCCATGAAGAAGCCCAGCAGCCCGATGGGCAGGTTGATGTAGAAGATCCAGCGCCACGACCAGTTGTCGGCGAGCCAGCCCCCCAGCGTCGGCCCCAGGATGGGCCCCATCATGATGCCGATCCCCCACACCGCCATGGCCATGCCCCGCTGGCCGAGCGGGAAGATCTCCCAGAGGATGGCCTGCGACAGCGGGATCACGGGGCCGCCGCCGATGCCCTGCAGCACGCGCATGGCGATCAGGAAGGTCAGGTTCGGCGCCAGGCCCGAGAGGAACGAGGAGACGGTGAACAGCGTCGTGCAGATGAGGAAGAAGCGGCGGCGGCCGAGGAGCCCGGCGAGCCAGCCGGTGGCGGGGATGATGACGGCGTTGGCCGCCAGGAAGGAGGTGATGACCCAGGCCACCTCCTCCACGCCGGCCGACAGCGCCCCCTGCATGTGAGGGAGGGCCACGTTGGTCACGCTGGTGTCGAGGATCTGCATCACCGCCACCAGCATGATGGACAGCGTGATGAGCCACTTCCGCGGCGCGGAGACGGGCGCCTCGGCCGGAGGCTGCATGCCCCTACTGGACCTTGATCGTCACCACCGCAGACATGCCGGCGCGGAGCGGCTGGGGATTGCCCGCCTCCCTGGCGTCGAGGCGGATCTTCACGGGGACGCGCTGGACCACCTTCACCCAGTTGCCGGTGGCGTTCTCCGGAGGCAGGAGCGAGAAGCGGGAGCCGGTGCCGGCGCTGAGCGAGTCCACGGTGCCGTGGAAGGCCTTGCCCGGATACCCGTCGATCTCCACCCGGGCGGGCAGGCCCGGCCGCACGCGCGCAAGCTGCGTCTCCTTGAAGTTCGCCACCACCCAGACGGCGTGGAGCGGCACGATGGCCAGGAGCGGCTGACCCACCTGGACCACCTGGCCCACCTCCACGCTCTTCTTCGACACGACGCCCTCCACGGGCGCGCGCACCTCCGCGTACCCGACCTGCAGCTCCGCCAGCGCCAGATCGGCCCGCGCTTCCGCGAGGCGGGCCTCGGCCCGGCCCAGCTCGGCCTCCTTCACCGGCACCTGGTGGCGCTGCCCCTCGGCCCGGCCCAGCGCCGCGCGGCTCTCGGCCACCCGCTCGCGCGCCTGGGCCACGGCCAGCCGGCGCGAGGCCAGCTCCGCCTCGGCCTGCTGCGCCTCCTTCTCGGCCTGAGAGAGCCGCCGGCGCGTGGCCTCGAGGGCGGCCTCAGCGGCCTGCGCCGCCGACTCGGCCTGGTCGAAGTCGCGCACGGCCACGTAGCCGTCGCGCGCCAGGCGCCGCATGCGGTCCATCTCGCGCGCAGCTTGCCGGGCGGCGCTCTCGGCGCCCGCGACATCGGCTCGCATGGCGGCCACCGCCGCGCGCCGGGCCTCGAGCCGCGCCTGCGCCTCGTTCACCGCGGAGGCGGCGCTCTGCTCCGCGACCCGCGCCACCTCCAGCGCCGCGCGCGCCTCCTCGCCCTGCGCGCGCGTGACCTCGCGCGCCAGCGGCAGCTCGGAGCGCGCCGCCCGGAAGCTCGCCTCGGCCACGGCGACGCCCGCGCGAGCCTGCTCGCGCTTGGCCTGGTAGTCGCGGGGGTCGATGCGGAACAACAGATCGCCCGTCTTCACCGCCTGATTGTCGCCCACGGCCACTTCCAGGATATGGCCGGTCACCTTGGCGCTGACGGGCGCGATGGTGCCCTCGACGTAGGCGTCGTCAGTGGAGACGTGGGAGAGCGAGTAGTACCACGCGTGGCCCCCGTAGGAGAGGGCCCCCAGCAGACCCAGGACGGCGATGCCGAGCAGGACCTTGCGGCTCATCGATGTGCCTGCACACAGGCACTCTATGCCACGCCCAGGCCCCCCGGCAATCCCCCGAACGCCCCAGGGGCGCCCGGGCGCCGCGCTACGGGAGCGGGGCGACGAGATGGGGGCGGCCCGACCACTCCCAGGCGAGCGTCGTGCGGGAGATGCCGAGGAGGAGCCCGTGGAGCGCCGAGGGGTGCACCCAGAGGCCGTCGCGCTCGGCGCGGGGATCGGGGCCCCGCGGCGTCCACCGGCACCTGCGGGCCTCGAGCCGCTCGATGATGGGCGGCACCGCTGCGGTCTCGGCATAGCACATGTACAGCGAGTCGCCGCGCCGGGCCACCCAGCGGCCCATGGCGCTCCCGGGGCTCACCACCTGCGAGATCTCGATGCGGTCGAGCCGCGCCGGCGGATCGAAGAGCGTGAGCGTGCCGACATAGCCGAAGCGTTCGCTGCCGATGGTCGAGAAGCGCACCGGGTCGAGCCCGAAGAGCGCGGTGAAGCGGATCGCCGCCGCGCGCCAGTCCGACAGGATCGTGCTGGTAACTTCATAGAGATGGCTGACGAGCCCGACGGGACGCCGCGCCGCGGCGCGGGGGGTGAGCACCACCGGCATCCCCACGGTGTCGGCCGCATCCAGATAGCACTGGGCGCCGTCGGCCTCTGCCGCGACGCCCAGCCCCGCCAGCCGGGCCCGGAGCGCTGACAGGTCCGCCACCGAGAAGCCGGCCGTCATGAGCCCCTCGCCCCAGCGCTCGAGGTGCGCCAGCGCCCGCCCGGGCCCCGCCGGCTCGCAGAGCTCCACCTCGCTCTCGCCCAGCGCGAGGACGGTGCGCCGCGCGCCGAGGTAGGCGCTCTCCGACTCCCCCACCGGCTCGCCGCCCAGCACGGCGGCGAAGGTGCGGGCGGCGGCCTGCCTGTCCCGCACGACGAGCTGCACCCGATCCACTCGCTCGAGCGTCGCGACTCCTCCCGGAACGCAGCGGTTATCCGGCGCCGGACCCCGGCGCATCCGTTCAGGCGCCGAGCAGGCCGAGCCTGCTCGCGGCCGCGGACAGGGGCGAATCCTTCGCCGCGAGGGGAATGCCCAGGCGCTGCGCAAGCTCGAGATACGCGGCGTCGTAAGCCGAGAGCCCGTGCCGGCGTGCCAGCGCCAGGAGCGTGGCGGCCGGAGCCGGCGGGGCATCTATCCGGACGATGAGCTTCGCGGCATGGCGGACGATCTCGTCGGCGAGCGCCGCGGTCAGGAGCTTCCGGCGCTCGAGTACCGCCAGCGCATTCGCAAACTCGTAGGGCCAGACCGCAGGCACGACCAGTTCGTCTCTGGCCAGCTTCCTGTAGAAGCGGTCCGTGTAGGGCGTGGCCTGGCTGCGCGAGAATCAGGCGATCACGACCGAGTTGTCGGCGACGAAGGGCATTCAGTCGCGGCCTTCGACGACGAGGTCGCGTACGGACACCTGCCTGGGAATCCTCACCCTGCGGGAAAGCGCGCGGATCTCGTGCAGCAGGAGCGCGCGATTTCGCCTGGCCGCAGGCGCGACGTCGACGATCTTCGCCACCGGGCGGCCCCGACGGGTCAGGATCACCTCTTCACCGGCTTCGGCCCTCTCGACGAGCTGGGAGAGCTTCGACTTCGCCTCGTAGATCCCCACATCCATGACAGCCTCCGTCCGGAACTAGCTAGCCAGACCATACCACGCGGCTTCAGGACCCGGCTACGACGCTCCTCCGTTGGAGCACACCCCGGCCCGGCCTAGCCCGCCCGCCGCGCTACATGTGCTTGCGGAGCTCCAGGCGCCCGATCTGGCGGCGATGCACCTCGTCCGGGCCGTCGGCGAAGCGCAGCGTGCGCGAGTGCGCCCACATGGTGGCCAGCGGGAACTCCTGGCTCACGCCGCCGCCGCCATGCACCTGGATGGCGCGGTCCACCACGCGGAGCGTCATGTTGGGGACCGCGACCTTGATCTCGGCGATGGCCTGCTTGGCCGCCTTGTTGCCCACCGTGTCCATCATGTAGGCCGCGTTGAGGACCAGGAGCCGCGCCTGGTCGATCTCGATCCGCGACTGGGCGATGCGCTCCAGCGTGATGTCGCTCTCGGCCAGCCGCTTGCCGAAGGCCACCCGCGACATCGCCCGCGTGCACATCGTCTCCAGCGCGCGCTCCGCCACGCCGATCTGGCGCATGCAGTGGTGGATCCGCCCCGGGCCCAGCCGCCCCTGGGCGATCTCGAAGCCGCGCCCCTCGCCCAGGATCATGTTCGACACCGGCACCCGCACGTTCTCGAAGAGCACCTCGCCGTGGCCGTGGGGGGCGTCGTCGTAGCCGAACACGGTGAGCATGCGGATGACCTTGACGCCAGGGGCATCTCGCGGCACGAGGATCTGAGACTGCTGCTTGTACTTGTCGGGGTTGCCGGGGTCGGTCTTCCCCATGAAGATGAGGATCTGGCAGCGCGGGTCGCCGATGCCCGAGGTCCACCACTTGTGGCCGTTGATCACGTAGTGGTCGCCGTCGCGGACGATGGAGGCCTCGATGTTGGTGGCATCCGAGGAGGCCACCTTGGGCTCCGTCATGGCGAAGGCCGAGCGGATCTTGCCCTCCAGCAAGGGCTCGAGCCATTGCGTCTTCTGCTCGGCAGTGCCGTAGCGCTCCAGCACCTCCATGTTGCCCGTGTCCGGCGCCGAGCAGTTGAAGGCCTCCGGGGCGATGGGCGAGCGGCCCATGACCTCGCACAGCGGGGCGTACTCGAGGTTGGTGAGCCCCGCCCCGCGCTGGCTCTCGGGCAGGAACAGGTTCCAGAGGCCGCGCTCCCGGGCCCGGACCTTCAGCTCCTCGATGATGGGCGGCACCTGCCAGCGCGTGGGCCCCGAGCGGAGCTGCTCGTAGAAGGTCTTCTCGGCGGGGTAGATGTACTTGGCCATGAAGTCCTTCACCTGCTCCATGTACTCCTTGGTCCGCTTCGAGTACTCGAATTCCATACCGGGCCTCCGTTGCAGGTGGGGAATCGGCGGCAGCGCCCGCGGGGGCGGGTCCGACACGGCTCCATAGTCCACACTTCGGGCAGCGAAGAAAAGGGGAAATTCGGGGCGGCGATGGCTTGCCTTGACTGGCGGGGCGCGCTTCGACTACGCTCTGCCCGCGGTCCCGCGCCGCGGCAGCGGCCTGGGACCGCGGACACGGCTCCCCCGCACCGGAGGCATGAGGATGCGCACCGAGATCCTGCACGCGACGAGGGAGAACGCCACGCCATGAGTCCCACCGACATCGAGACCACGCTGACCGAGGCCAGGATCCAGGAGTCGCTGGCGCAGGGGCTGTGGCGCAACGAGACCCTCGAGGCCTATCTCGACCGCTGGGCGACCACCCGGCCGGACAAGACGGCCCTGGTGGACCTGGTGGGCCGCTACACCTGGGCCGGGCTGGCCCGCGCCGTCGAGCGCGTCGCCCACGGGCTCCGCGCCCACGGCGTGGAGCGCGGCAGCGCCATCTCCGTGCAGCTTCCCAACTGGAACGAGTTCATCCTGATGTTCCTGGCCGCGAGCCGGCTCGGCGCCGTCGTGAACCCGATCCCCCCCACCTACCGGGCCAGCGAGCTGCGCTTCATGCTGAACCTGCTGGAGAGCCACGTGCTGGTGATCCCGGCCGTCTTCCGCGGCTTCAGCTACGTCGAGATGATCGCCGGGCTCCGCCCCGAGACGCCGCGCCTCCGGCACGTCTTCGTGGCCCGCGGGGAGCCCGGCCCGGGGATGCAGCCCTTCGCCGCCCTCACGGACACGGCCTGGGAGGCGCGCGAGGGCCGGGGGCCGCTGCCGGGCAGCGACCCGAACACGCCGCACGAGGTCATCTTCACGTCCGGGACCACCGGCGAGCCCAAGGGCGTGATCCACACCCCGAACACCGCGCTCTCGACCATGTACCCGCTCACCGAGCGGCTGGCCTTCACCGAGCGCGACGTGATTCTCATGTCCTCGACGCTCGGGCACCAGACGGGCTACCTCTACGGCTACTGCCTCAACATGCTGCTGGGGCTCACGGCGGTGTGGCTCGACATCTGGAAGCCCGAGGAGGCGGCGCGGCTCATCGAGACGGAGCGCGTGACCTTCACCATGGGCGCCACGCCCTTCCTCCAGGACCTCACCTACACGCCCACCACCCGCGACCTCTCGACGCTCCGCGTGTTCATCTGCGCCGGCGCCTCCATCCCGCGCCAGCTCGTCAAGGACGCCCGGGAGCGGCTCCGCTGCGCCATCTCCGCCGGCTGGGGGATGACCGAGAACGGGCTCGTCACGAGCAACGGCCTCGACGACCCGGAGGAGAAGGTGTTCGGCACCGACGGCCGGCCGCTACCGGGCATGGAGCTGCGCGTGGCGGACGGCGACGGGCGCGACGTGCCGCCCGGCACCGAGGGCGACCTGCTGGCCCGCGGCTCGGCGCAGTTCGTCGGCTACTTCAAGCGGCCAGCCTTCACGGCCGAGGCCTACACGCCCGATGGCTGGTTCAGGACTGGCGACCGGGCCACGCTGGACCCCGCGGGCTATGTCTCCATCACCGGGCGCTCGAAGGACATCATCATCCGCGGCGGCGAGAACATCCCCGTTGTGGAGGTGGAGAACCTCCTCTTCGCCCATCCCAAGGTCGCGGGCGTGGCCATCGTGGGGATGCCAGATCCGCGGCTGCAGGAGCGGGCCTGCGCCTTCGTGATCCCCAAGCCGGGCCAGTCCGTCACCCTCGCGGAGCTCGTGGCGCACCTCGACGCCCAGCAGCTCGCGCGGCACAAGTTCCCGGAGCGCCTCGAGATCGTCTCCGAGTTCCCCATGACCCCTAGCGGGAAGGTCCAGAAGTACCGCCTCCGCCAGCTCCTCACCGAGCGGACGACGGGGACATCGGCCTGAGTGGATGCCCCGATCAGCCCGTCAGGGCGAAGAGGCCCAACCGCAACGCGCTCTCATCCACGTTCACGCGACATGGGCAAAGCCCGTCAGGGCGAAGAGGCCCAACCGCAACGCGCTCTCATCCACGTTCAAGCGACATGGTCTGAGCGCTTGCGCGAAGAGGCCGAACCGCAACCCGAAGTCATCCACGGTAAGGTGACCCAATGAACCTCAATCTCGCAGGCAAGAGCGTCATCGTCACCGGCGGCGGCTCCAATATCGGCCGCGCCATCAGCCTCGCCTTCGCCCGGGAGCGAGCGCATCTCACGATCGCCGAGATCGACGAGGGCCAGGGCAAGAAGACGGCCGCCGAGGCGGAGAAGCTGGGCGCGGCCTCCGCGGCCGTGATCCGCACCGACGTCACGAAGCCCGGAGAGGTGCAGGCGCTCGTGCGCGCAGTGGAGGAGCGGACGGGCGGCGTGGACGTGCTGGTCAACAACGTGGGCTGGACCGTGGACCGCCTCTTCGTAGAGAAGGAGCGCGCCGAGTGGGAGAAGGAGGTGCAGCTCAATCTCTGGGGGATGATCAACTGCACGCGCTCCGTGCTCGACGGCATGATCGCCAGGAAATCCGGGGTCGTCGTGAGCATGGGGTCGGATGCCGGGCGCATGGGCGAGTTCCGCGAGGCCGTGTACGGGGCCTGCAAGGCGGGCGTGATCGCGCTCACCAAGAGCCTGTCCCGCGAGGTGGGGCGCCACGGCATCCGCCTGAACGTCGTCTGTCCCGGCATGACCATGCCCGACTCCGACGAGGAGATCGGCGGCCTCAGCATGTGGGCCTCGGAGACCAACCGCGCCTTCAGCACCCCCGAGATGCGCGCCCGCATCGCCAAGGCCTACCCGCTGCGCCGCATCGGCCGGCCCGAGGATGTTGCCAACGCCGTGGTCTTCCTCGCCTCTGATGCCGCGAGCTTCATCACCGGCCAGACGCTCTCCGTGAGCGGCGGCTACACCATGATGTGAGGAGCCCATGGACTTCGCCTTCACCGACGAGCAGGAAGAGCTGATCCGCACCCTCCGCGTCTTCGCCCGCAAGGAGCTGGCCCCGCGCTCCGCCCACTGGGACAAGACCAGCGAGGTGCCGTGGGACATGTGGCGGCGCATGGGGGAACTGGGGCTGATGGGACTCCGCGCGCCGGCCGCCTACGGCGGGCAGGATGGCGATCTCCTCACGGCGGGGATCGTCATCGAGCAGGTGTGCCGCGGCGACTTCAGCGCCGGCTACCCGCTGCAGCTCAACTGGCTGGCCGAGGAGATCATCGGGAAGAACGGCAGCGACGACGTGAAGCAGCGGTGGCTTGCGCGCGCCGCCACCGGCGAGGCGATCGTCGCGCTGGCGCTGACGGAGCCCGGCGTCGGCTCGGATGCGGCCAACCTCGTCTGCCGGGCCGACAAGGACGGCGGCGACTACGTGCTCACGGGCGAGAAGTCGGGCATCACGCTGGGCATGGTGGCGCAGGCAGCCGTCGTCTTCGCCAAGACCGATGCGGGCGCCAAGGCGCGAGGTGTCACCGCCTTCCTCGTCCCGCTGGACCTGCCGGGCGTCTCCCGGAGCCCCTTGCGCGACATGGGCTCGCATGCCGCCGTGCGCGCCGTGCTCGCCTTCGACCACGTGCGCATCCCGGCCTCCCACCGCCTGGGCAAGGAGGGCACGGGCTTCTACCAGGTCATGCAGGGCTTCGACTACAACCGCGTGCTCATCGCGCTGGGCTGCCTCGGCACGGCCCAGGCCTCCCTCGACGAGACCATGGCCTACGTGAAGGAGCGCAAGGCGTTCGGCAAGCGGCTGGCGACCTTCGAGGGCGTCTCCTTCCCCATCGCGGAAGCGGCGACCCACATCGACGCCGCACGGCTCCTCTGCTACCGGGCGCTCTGGCTCGCCGACCACCAGCAGCCCTACACCAAGGAATCGGCCATGGTGAAGTGGTGGGGCCCCCGCCTCTCGGTGGAGACCATCCACCAGTGCCTGCTGCTCCACGGCCACTACGGCTACACGGACGAATTGCCCTTCGAGCAACGCATGCGCGATGTGATCGGCCTGGAGATCGGCGACGGCACGGCCGAGGTGATGAAGGTCATCGTCGCCCGCGAGCTGATGGGACGGGAATCGCTCCCGTACTGATGGGCGGCTTCGCCGACTTCGAGCAGCACGACGCCCTGGCGCTGGCCGCCCTGGTGCGCCAGGGGAAGGTGGGACCGGCGGCGTTGCTCGAGGCGGCCATCGAGCGCGTGGAGACGCGCAACGGCCAGGTGAACGCCGTGGTGCTGCGCTGCTACGACCACGCCCGCCGGGCCATCGCCGCAGGGCTGCCGGACGGGCCCTTCCGCGGCGTGCCGTATCTCCTCAAGGACCTCACGGCCTCGCTGGCCGGCGTGCGCATGACGCGGGGCTCGCGGTTCTTCGCCGATGCCCCCCCGCCGGCCGCCGACAGCGAGCATGTCCGCCGGCTCAAGCAGGCGGGACTCGTCATCTTCGGGCGCACCAATACCTGCGAGCTGGGGCTCTCCCTCACCTGCGAGCCGCAACTGCACGGCCCCACGCGCAACCCCTGGGACCCCGCGCGCATCTCCGGCGGCTCCAGCGGCGGCGCCGCGGCGGCCGTCGGCGCGCGCATGCTCCCCATGGCGCATGCCACCGACGGCTTCGGCTCCATCCGCGCGCCGGCGGCCTGCTGCGGGATCGTGGGGCTCAAGCCCACGCGCGCGCGAAACACCTTCGCGCCGTATGCCGGCGAGGGGCTGGGCGGCTGCTCCGCGGAGCACGCCGTCACGCTCAGCGTGCGCGACAGCGCGGGGCTCCTGGACGCCACCGCAGGCCCCGGCGCGGGCGATCCCTACGCGGCCCCGCCGCCGGCGCGTCCCTTCCTGGAGGAGGTCGGCGCCGATCCGGGCCGGCTCCGCATCGCCTGGACCGCGGCCGCCCCCAACGGCGCGCCGGTGGACTCGGCCTGCCTCCGGGTGCTCCACGAGACGGCCGACCTCTGCGCGGGGCTCGGCCATCAGGTGGAGGAGGCCGATCCCGAGGTCGACGCGGCCGCGGTGGTCCCGACCTTCCTCACCCTGGCGGCGGCCAACACGGTGGTCAATCTCGCGAGCCATCCCACGGCCGGCCGCTCGCCGCGGCAGGATGAGGTGGAGCGGGTGACCTGGGCCACGGGCGAGATGGGCAAGCTGATCGGCGCCGCCGACTACGTGCGCGCCACCCAGGCCGCCCACCGCCTGGGCCGCCAGATGGCCGCCTTCCACGCCCGTCACCATGTCCTCCTCACCCCCGGCCTGGCCACGCTGCCGCCCCGGCTGGGCTGGCTCGACATGATGATGGAAGACGTGGAAGAGTACTGGCGGCGCGTCTTTGCCTTCTCGCCCTTCACCGTCTGCTTCAACCTCACCGGCCAGCCGGCGCTGGTGCTGCCGCTGGGGCAGGCCGAAGGGCTGCCGGTGGCCGTCCAGCTCGTGGCGCCCTACGGTGGCGAGGCAACGCTGCTCAGGCTGGCGGCGCAGCTGGAGGCCGCCCGACCGTGGCGAGAGGCCAGGCCCGCGCTCGCCGGATGAGCCGGCTCACGCCTGGCACCCCGGCGGCATCGCCGTCCGGCGGTTCGGTGCTGTGACCCGCCGCTTCCCGTGCCCGTGGCTCGTGGGCGAGGTCGAGCTCACCGAAGAGCGAGAACGTCACATCCAGGAGCGGCACCCCGACCTCTTGCCGGCTCATCGCGACAAGCTGGCGGAGGTCCTCGCCGATCCCGATACCGTCCGCCGGAGCGTCCGCGCAGCCACCGCCCGCCTGTTCTCCCGGTGGTACACTGGCGTCCGGCAAGGTCGGCACGTGGTCGTGGTCGTCATGAGCGAAGGGGGCCGATCGGCACGGCACTGGGTTCTCACCGCCTACACGGCCCGTAGGCTCGCCGGGGGGGAGGTCGAATGGCAGCGAAGCTAGCCTTTCAGTACGACCGGGAGGCGGACATCCTCCACATCACGAGTCGCCCCCCCTATCCCGAGCAGGAGACCGAGGAGCTGGGCGACGACGTCATCGCGCGCCTCAACCCCGAGACGGGCGACGTGGAAAGCCTCGAGGTGCTCTTCTTCTCCACCCGCCTCCTCGGGACCGACCTCTTCGAGCTGCCGGTAACCGCCGACCTGCACCGCGCCGGCTAGCAACCCTATAGGGGACGCCAGGCAGTTCGACCACTTCTGCCAGCCATCGGCCGTCGTCCTCTCGCTCGATCTCGACCTTGAACGCGATCAACGCCCCACACCCCCCGGATCAGCGCTATGCGCCCACGGCTCCGACCAGCCGACTTCGCCAGGATCCAGCGAACGCTCGGGTGAGCAGCCAGCGAAGCCGGTCCGCTCCAGCCTGAAGCTAGACGCGTTTAAGTCGGCTCCGCCTGTTCGCTTCCCACGTAAGTCGAGTTCTATGCCCAGGGCTACGGTCTGAGCTCCTCGCGAATGCGTGTGACCTTTCCATTCATGAACACAATCTCGGCAGACCGCTGATAAGACCAATGCTCGCTGACCGTTGTCCCTTCGGTCAGCCGCTCGCGTTTTCGTGGTCGCCCTCGGCTCATCACGACCTGCGCCGGTGTCATCCCGATGACGATCCGTTGTTCGCGTATCGCGGACTGAATCATCTTCGGCCAGCGTGAGAAAACGTCCAGGTCACTCACAGTAAAGACGGCGGCGCCTGGCTTCAGAGCGCCGGTCGGCCTCCACACCTGGAGTGCGACACGGTGGCCGCCGGTTTCGCGACGGAGAATCAAGTAGCGAACGGTCGCGTCCGCCAGCCAGGACGGTGGGTTCGCCATCAACCCGAGGCGAGTCTCTGCAACTGTAATGCGCTCCAAGTGTGCCAGCCGCACCGTGCGCGATTCTCGAACCGAGATTTCTGTTTCGCGCGCGTCTTCAAACTCGTAGAACGTTCCCCAAGTGTCGCTGGCGTCGACGAAAAACACGCGGTTCAGGAAGCCGTTGGCGTTGTCGCACGACGCGTCGGCACAAGTCAGGACAGCACCCTCGAGCCCCGCCCAGGCGAGGGGCGGCGGCTCCGCCCTTGCGGGCCCAAGGATGCAGACCGCAGCGAGGAAGAGGCTAGCCATGCAAATCAACGGTCCTGAGGCTCTGCCATTTCCATTATCTCGACCGTTGCAGACGCTTCGCATTACATCCTGGCTCGCGGCGTTGCCCTGGCGTACTACGGAAAGCATCGCTTGCACGGGCGGGGGTGCCCCGCCGCACGAGCTGCGGCGGCGGTTGCATAGGGCGCCCAGTTTCGACCCACAACCTGTGGTTTCCCAACCTCAGGGCATTCTGGGCAATGGAAAGGACGCGGTCCCCACGGCTTGGTGCGGTTGCCGGTCGCGGCCTTCAACGGCTCGGGAGGATGCTCGTGATTGAATCGGCAACGCATGCTGAGCTTTCTCCGTCTAACGCCGCGGTCAGCAGCCGGAGGGCGAGCAACGCGAGCCCCCCGGTCCGCTGAACTGCGAAGTTATGCCGGCACGTGTCGCGACCGGCGGTTCTTCCGCTCTCATGAGAATGCCTTTGAGAGTCGTGACGCTCCTGGCGGTCCACACGCCGCCCAACTGCCGCGCGACGAGCGACGACACGGCTCCCCAACCTCCGCCCCTGCGCCGACGGTCAAGGCGGCCGGGTGAGTCTTCCAGGTCGCGTTTCCAAGCGAGAATCGTGAGGCTATCGAACTGCTGGAGATGTGCTACACGGCTCGAACACGGCTCTGCGGGCGAGGACGGGCCGGTTACCCGGAACGCCACCCCCGGGGTCCAGCGGAGTCCGGTTTCGGCTGACGGTTGCGGCAGCACACGTGCTGCCGCCGCGCACGCGGCGACACGATCGACTGCGATGACCGTACACGGCGTCCGGAGGAGCCGGCCGATGACATCTGCTGCTTCGTTGGGGTGCTCGCCGCACTCGAGCAAGAAGTTTCCGGTATGCCCGAAGAAGTCGAAGACACGGAGGCGTTTACCCGAGGCCCGAAGGCTGAGGTTGAGATCGTCGACGAGTTCGGCCATCGGGCGGCGCACGGGCATTGCAGGGCCGAGATTACCGACGTTCACTGCGAAGGCGACCTTGATCGTCAAGGCCGTCCATGGAGACTCAGCCATCGTTCCTCGGCATAAGTACAATTCGGGCTCGGGATGGGCCGGTCTGCGTATTCCGGCAGATGCTGCGAGGCTGGTTGGCCTATTCTGACGGCCCGGCAAGGCATCTGGTGCCTGTCCGGCCCCGTCCCTTCGCCACCTTGCGGCCGATCAGGCAGACGTGGCCGCGCCTGGATAGGCTGCGAGATCTCGCAGCGTATCTTGGCGCACCCGCCGGGGAACGCTGTCAGGAGCGTCACGACGCAGACATCCGGTCGGCCGGGCTGCGCGCGGCCGCGGGTCCGCGATTCGCAAGGGGGCTGGAGATCAGGGGGGCTGTCGACGGTCGGGCCGGCGTCATGCTGCGCCAGGGGGGCTCGTGGACGCGGCCGAGCAGGCGCGGCCCGGGCGCCTCGGGAGTCAAGGCCTCGGGAACCATGAGCGCACACGCGCACCTGCCCCGGAGCGTGGACAGGGCTGGTCCGAGCGAGCCCGAAGGGGTCATGCGAGCGGCCCTCCTCTCGTGCCGGGCCCATCAACCATAGCCGGCGGGCGGCGCGCGGGCAAGTGCCGGCCGCGTGAAGCTCGCGAATCAGAGGGCCGTGGATGGGAGCATCGGGCGATGAAGAGCGGACGGGACCCGCCGGCGGCTCAGCGAAGGTCACGAGGGGGAGGCCCCTGCGGATGGGCGGGGCCGCCTCGAGGGGCCCGCGACGGGCCCGGAGGCGCCCGGCGCGGAGCCCGGGCCCGCCCTCGCCGCCTGAGCCGGTCCACACCTGGCCCGCCGGCCGCGAACCTTGACGGCCTCGGGCTCCTGTGTAAGCCTGTGTGTAACCCTAGCCAGAGGAGGGGCCAGTGCCAACCAATCTCGCCATCGACGACCGCTTGCTCACCCGAGCTGTCCGCCTCGGCGGCCACCGCACCAAGCGGGCCACCGTCAACGAGGCCCTCGAGGAGTACATCAAGCGCCGACAGCGCCTGGCGGCGATCAAGGCGTTCGGCACC
>MGBV01000237.1:0-12961 GCA_001788415.1 Candidatus Rokubacteria bacterium GWC2_70_16
TACCTCAGCATCGAGTTCATCCGGCCGAAGACGCGGCTGCCGAAGCTGCAGATCTGGCAGGAGCGCCTGCTCGAGAGCTACCCGGACATCGCCGACCTCGCGCTGACCCCGGCGGGCGACGTCAACCTCCTGCCCTCAGGCTCGCTCTCGCTCCGCATCCACTCGGTGGGCGGCTGGGGCGCGATCACGATGGGCAAGAACGTCGCGCTGACGGCGGCGGAGCTCCTCGGCCTGCACATCAAGGCCAACCCGAAGTACGGCTCGGAGAAGAAGGGCCAGCCGACCACCTTCTACGCCACCCTCGCCCGTGAGCCGATCCGGCTCAACTGCGAGCTCCGCCACGTGGACGTCGTGCTCTCCCCCGATCCCAACGTGGCCCGCCACTCCGACCCGCTGGCCGGGCTCGCCGAGGGCGGCGTGTTCGTCATCCAGAGCGACCGCGGGGGCGCGGAGCTGTGGGCGAGCTTTCCGATGCGGATCCAGCGCGCGCTCAAGGAGCGGAAGATCCGCGTCTACTCGCTGGACGCCTTCCGGATCGCCAGCGACGAGGCCTCCGGGGCCGAGCTCCGTTACCGGATGCAGGGGGCGGCCTTCATGGGCGCGTTCTTCCGGGTTGCGCCCCTGCTGCAGGGCCAGGGGATTGACGAAGCCAAGCTCTTTCACGAGATTCGCAGCCAGATGGTGAAGAAGTTCGGGCGCCTTGGCGCCAACGTGGTCGAGGAGAACGTCCGTGTCATCCACCGCGGCTACGACGAGGTCCGCGAGCTCGACCTCTCCGCGCACGAGGTCAGCACGACGGAGATCGGGCGCGTTCCCGAGCGCCCGGCTCGGCTTGATGAGGACCGGAGCCAGAGCGCGCTGAGCAGCCCCGGGCGGTTCTGGGAGCAGGTCGGCTACCTCTACTCGACCGGCCAGGATGGGATTGCCGATCCTCTGGCCGCCACCAGCGCGCTGCCGGCGGCGACGAGCACGATCCGGGACATGACGGCCGTCCGCATGGAGGTGCCGGAGTTCGTGCCGGCCAACTGCACGGGCTGCGGCCAGTGCTGGACCCAGTGCCCCGACACCGCGATCCCCGGCGTGGTCAACCAGATCGACGAGGTCCTCCAGGCGGCGATCGGTTTCGCCGCCAACGGCGGCTCCCTCGACCGCATGCGGCAGATCGTCAAGCACCTCGCGAGCGAGTCGCGCCGTCTCATGCGGGAGACGCCGTTCACGACGTTCGGTGAGGTGGCGGCCGCCGCCTACACGAACGTCGCGGACAAGCTCGGCTACGAGCCGGAGCGGCGGGCGGCGCTGGACGCGGAGTGGGCGCCCGTGCAGGCGGCGCTGGCCGAGTTCCCGCTGGCGAAGACCGCGCCCTTCTTCGACGCGCCGGAGTCCCGGGCCAAGGGCAGCGGTGGGCTCCTGTCCATCACGGTGAACCCCGAGACGTGCAAGGGCTGCAATATCTGCGTCGAGGTGTGCCCGGACGACGCGCTCAGAACGGTCAAGCAGGACGCGGGGGTGGTCGAGCGACTGCGCCGCAACTGGCACTTCTGGCAGCACCTGCCCGAGACGGACGACCGCTACATCAACATCGCGAGCCTGGAGGAAGGGATCGGCACCTTGCCCTCGCTGCTCCTCAAGAAGGCCAACTACCTCTCCATGCTGGGCGGCGACGGCGCCTGCATGGGTTGCGGCGAGAAGACGATCCTCCACCTGGTTCTCTCCGCGCTCAACGCCCTCATGCAGCCGCGGGTCACGGCCCATGTCGAGCGCCTCGACGGGCTCATCGCGCGGCTGGACGACAGGGCCCGCCGCATCCTCGCCTCCGAGGCCGATCTCACGCGGGTGGCCGGGACGGCGGGCCCCATCGACGTGCCCCTCGCCCAGGCGAAGAAGCAGGAGGTGGAGCGCATCGCGGGGACCATCCGCGACCTGCGCGACCTCCGCTGGCGGTACACCGAGGGGCCGAGCGGTCGCGGCCGCGCCGCCTGCGGCATCGCGAACGCGACAGGCTGCTCCTCGGTGTGGGGGAGCACGTACCCGTACAACCCCTACCCGGTCCCGTGGGTGAATCATCTGTTCCAGGACGCTCCCAGCGTGGCCATCGGCATCTTCGAGGGGCACATGCGGAAGATGGCCGACGGCTTCAGGGCCGTGCGGCGCGCCGAGCTCGAGCTCGCGGGCGAGTACGACCCCGCGACGCACGAGGCGGAGCTCGCCAAGCTCGACTGGCGCAGCTTCAGCGACGAGGAATTCGGCCTCTGCCCGCCCATCTTCGCGGTGGGCGGCGACGGGGCGCTGCTGGACATCGGCTTCCAGAACCTCTCGCGGCTGCTGGCCTCCGGCAAGCCGGTGCGCGTCGTGATGCTCGACACCCAGGTCTACTCCAACACCGGCGGCCAGGCGTGCACCAGCGGGTTCCTGGGCCAGATCAGCGACATGGCGGAATTCGGGCCCGGCCAGCGCGGCAAGGAGGAGACGCGCAAGGAGCTCACGCTCCTCGCCATGGCCCACCGCAACGTGTTCGTGCTGCAGTCCTCCCAGGCCTCACCCTCCCACCTCCTGGCCGGCGTGCTGCGGGGGCTCCAGTCGCGCTACCCGTCGGTGTTCTCGCTCCACTGCCCGTGCCCGCCCGAGCACGGCGTCGGCGACGAGCAGGCGCCCCACGCGGCGAAGCTCGCGCTGGAGAGCCGCGCCGTCCCGCTGCTGGTCTACGACCCCGCGGCCGGACCGAGGCTCGCCGACCGCCTGAACCTCGACGGCAACCCGTCGCCGGAAGAGCCCTGGCCGACGTACGACCTCAAGTACGTGGACGAGGGGGGCGCCGAGCAGGTGATGGAGCTGCCGGTCACCGTGGCGGACTGGGCGGCAACCGAGACGCGCTTCCGGAAGCACTTCTCCCGGATCGTCGCCGGCGCGGGGGAGGAGGAGCTCGTGCCCTTGCACGAGCACTTGGCGCTTGCCAAGGACGACCGGGCCGGCAAGACGCCATTCATCTACACCCTCGAGGCCGGGCGGAAGCTCGGACGCCTCGCGGTCAGCGACGAGATCGTCCGCCTTGCCGAGGACCGCCGGGAGCTGTGGATCCTGCTGCGCGACATGGCGGGGCTCAAGGCGCCGGAGACGGTGGCGGCCGAGGTCGACTTCGAGCAGCGGGTGGCTACGCTGCGGGCCGAGTACGAGGCCAAGCTGGCCGACCTCAAGGCGCGCTACCCGTGGGTCATCGCGCGGCGGCTGGCCGAGGACCTGCTGGGGGCGGGCAACGGCGGGACGCCCATCGGCGAGCTGCTGGCGAAGATCGACGCGCTGCCGGCCGTGCCGCGACCGCGCGGCGCCGGGGGCGCTGTCGCCGCACCGGCGGGCGCGACGGCCGTGGCGAGCCCCGCGGCGGCGCCGGCCGCGGTCGAGGTCGGCGAGCCGCTCACGATGGAGCCGTACATCGACGCGGCGCTCTGTACAGCCTGCAACGAGTGCACGAACCTGAACAAGCGGCTCTTCGCCTACAACGCCAAGAAGCAGGCCTACATCAAGGACCCGCGCGCCGGCACGTTCAAGGAGATCGTGCAGGCCGCCGAGAAGTGTCCCGTGAAGATCATCCATCCCGGCACGCCGCTGAACCCGGCGGAGAAGGACCTGGCCAAGTGGATCAAGCGCGCCCAGCCCTTCAACTGACGCGCCGCGAAGGAATGGCGTCGGCCACCACGCGGATGAGTGATGCGGTGGGGGGGCGTGGGGGAGGCGTGGCGAGACGCAGCCGCGAGAGCGACGTCGAGCCGACATGGCGAATGGGCGAGCGTGAGCGAGCGACGGCGCCGCTCCCCCCCCACGTGGAACTGACGCTCTCGTGTGGAACCATCTGAAGTTCCGCCACGGTGTCCACCCGCCCGAGCTGAAGGAGCTCACGGCCCGGATCGCAATCCGGCGGGTGCCGTACCCGGACGAGGTCGTGCTGCCGCTCCGCCAGCACACGGGCAAGCCCGCGCGCCCCGTCGTCAAGCCCGGCGACCGGGTGGAGCGCGGGGATGCGCTCGGCGAGCCCGACGGGTACGTCTCGACGCCGGTGCACGCCTCCGCGGCGGGGACCGTCGAGGGCATCGGCCTCTGGCCGCACCCCGACGGGTCCTACGCCCCCGCCGTCCGGATCGCGGTGGACCGCTACTCGCCGCAGGCGCCGCGGCCGCGACTGGTTCCGGATTGGACGCGGCTCGAGCCGCCTGAGATCGTCGAGGCCATTCGCCAGGCCGGGGTGGTGGGCCTCGGCGGCGCGGCGTTCCCCACCCACGTCAAGCTCACCCCGCCCAAGGACCAGGTCGTCGACACCGTCCTGATCAACGGCTGCGAGTGCGAGCCGTACCTCACCACCGACCATCGCACCATGGTCGAGTACCCGGAGCGCGTGCACCTCGGCCTGCGGATCATGATGCGCTGCCTGGGGGTGACACGCGCGCTGATCGGCATCGAGCGGAACAAGCCCGACGCCCTGGAGGCCATCCGCCGGACGCTGCCCGCCGATCTGGATGTCACCGTGCAGGGGCTCGAGGTGAAGTACCCGCAGGGCGCGGAGAAGATGCTGATCAAGGCGCTCCTCGGTCGCGAGGTGCCCTCCGGAAAGCTCCCGCTGCACGTGGGCGTCGTGGTGCAGAACGTCGCCTCGGCGGCGACCATCGCCGAGGTGTTCGAGACGGGGCTGCCGCTGATCGAGCGGATCGTCACCGTGACGGGGCGCGGGGTCAAGCGGCCGGCGAACCTCATCGTGCCCGTGGGCATGAAGCTCCGCGACCTGATCGACGCCTGCGGCGGCTTCACCCCGGACGCCCGGGAGATCGTCTTCGGCGGCCCCATGATGGGTCTCGCCCAGGCGCACCTGGACACCCCCCTCGTCAAGGGCACGACCGGCGTCGTGGTCCTCGCCGCGGCGGAGACCAAGCCCACCGTCTCGTACCCCTGCATCCGCTGCGGGCACTGCCTGGACTCCTGTCCCGTCTTCCTCAACCCGCAGCTCCTCGGCCAGCTCGCCCTCAAGGAGCGCTGGGAGGAGATGGAGGCCACCCACCTGGCCGACTGCATGCTCTGCGGCTGCTGCGGCTACACGTGCCCGTCGAACATCCCCCTGCCGCAGCTCTTCGCGCTGGCGAAGGCCGCGCTCCGCAGGCGCCCGGCCGCGGCATGAGCGCCCCGTCGCTCCTCGTCACCGCCTCGCCGCATCTCGCCGCCGGCGACAGCACGCCCAGGATCATGTGGACCGTCGTGGCGAGCCTGGCGCCCATCGTGGCGGTGGCCACGTACTTCTTCGGGCCGAGCGCGCTCCTGGTCGTGGCGGCCGCCACGGCGGGCGCGCTCGGGACCGAGCGCGCCCTGGATCGCCCGGGTACCCTCCGTGACGGCTCGGCGGCGATCACCGGGATCCTGCTGGGGCTCACGCTGCCGGCCGGGCTGCCGCTGTGGATGGCCGTCACCGGCGGCGTCTTCGGCATCGCCATCGGCAAGCTCGTCTTCGGCGGGCTCGGCCAGAACGTGTTCAACCCCGCGCTCCTCGGGCGGGCCTTCCTCCAGGCGAGCTTCCCGGTGGCGCTGACCACCTTCCCCGCTCCCGGGACCGGGCACTGGTGGAGGCTGCTCGGCGACAACTTCGCGTGGCCCTTCGCGAGCCCCCGGGCGCTCGACACCGTCACGGGCGCGACGCCGCTGGGCCGGATGAAGTTCGACCACCAGGGGACGTCGCTCCTCGACCTCGTGCTCGGCACCACCTCGGGTTCGCTGGGCGAGACCTCAGGGCTCGTGATCCTCCTCTGCGGCGGCTACCTGGCCCTGCGCAACTACCTCAACTGGCGGGTCCCGGCGAGCATCTTCGCCACCGTCGCCGTCCTCGCCGCCGGCCTGCACGCGCTCGATCCGGCCCGCTACCCGGGCGCGGCCTTCATGCTCTTCTCCGGGGGGCTCATGCTGGGTGCCATGTACATGGCCACCGATCTCGTCACCTCGCCGGTGACGCATCTCGGCTGCTGGCTCTTCGGGGCCGGCATCGGCCTGCTCGTCCTCCTCATCCGGCTCTGGGGCGGGCTCGCCGAGGGCGTGATGTACGCCATCCTCATCATGAACGCCTTCGTGCCCTTCCTGAACCGCTTGACGCAGCCCCGGGTGTTCGGCTCGGCGGGGCTGGGGGGGGCCGCGTGACGGGCGCCGACGGCCAGGGCGGGAGCGCGGTGATGCCCTCGGCGCCGCCGGCGCCGGACGAGGTCAAGGCCTCGCGGCTGCTGGTCACGCTCGGCGGGGGCGGGGTCGTGGCGGGCATGCTCCTCGTGGTCGCCTTCGGTCTCACGCTGCCGACGATCGAGGCCAACAAGGCGCGAGAGCTGGCGGCGGCCGTCAACGAGGTCCTCAAGGCGCCGGCGCGCTACGAGACGCTCTACGTGGTGGGCGGCGCCCTCGTGCGCAAGGTGCCCGACGGCGCCGACCCCAAGAAGATCGAGCGCGTCTACCTCGGCTACCGATCGGACGACCAGCGCGTCGGTTTCGCCATGGTCTCCGCCGAGGCGGGCTTCCAGGACTTCGTGAGGATCATCTTCGGCTACGACCCGAAGACGAGGCAGCTCCTCGGCATGAAGGTCCTCGAGAGCAAGGAGACGCCGGGGCTGGGCGACAAGATCGAGAAGGACCAGGCCTTCGTCTCGCAGTTCGCCGGCGCCCAGGCCCCGCTCATCGGGGTGAAGCAGGGCAAGCGGTCGAGCCCGCGCGAGGTCGCGATGATCACCGGCGCCACCATCTCGTCCAAGGCCGTCATCCGGATCATCAACAACGCGCTCAAGCGGCTGGGACCGCTGGTGGACGCCTACCCCCAGGAGGGCAAGGGATGAGCGGAGAGATCTCCCCGGCGGACCTGCACTGCGGCGCCCCCGGCGCCGGCGCGGGGGCAGGCGCGCGACGGATCGTCCCGCCCCGGGAAGACCTCGTCAAGGGCTTCTGGCGCGAGAACCCGGTGCTGGTCCAGCTCCTCGGACTCTGCCCGACGCTGGCGGTGACCAACTCGGTGGCGAACAGCGCCGTCATGGGGATCGCCACCTTCTTCGTCCTCGTCGGCTCGAGCCTGCTCGTCTCGGTCTCCCGGCGCTTCATCCCCAACGAGGTCCGGATCGCCAGCTACATCCTGATCATCGCCACCTTCGTCTCCGTCGCCGAGATGGCGCTCCAGGCGCTGGTCCCCGACATCTACAAGGCGCTCGGCGCCTTCGTGGCGCTGATCGTCGTCAACTGCATCATCCTGGGCCGCCAGGAGGCCTTCGCCGGCAAGAACCCCGTCGGCCGCTCGGTGCTGGACGCCGTGGGCATGGGCATCGGCTTCATCATCATGATGCTCATCATGGGCTCGGTGCGCGAGGTGCTGGGCAGCGGGACCTTCCTCGGGGTGAGCCTCTTCGGGCCCGCTTACGAGCCCTGGGTGATCATGGTGCTGCCGCCCGGCGGGTTCTTCACCCTCGCCTTCGTCCTGCTGGCGGTGGCCTGGCTCAAGCGGCGGAAGGCGCTCAGGGCGCGCGCGGCCGAGCGGCACGACGTCGCCGTCGTGGAGAGGGCGGCGTGATGGGCGACCTCGCGTGGATCTTCGTGTCCTCGATGGTCGTGAACAACTTCACCCTGATGCTGTTCCTTGGCCTCTGCCCGTTCCTCGGCGTGTCGGCCCGCATCGACACGGCGCTCCGGATGGGCGTGGCCAACACCTTCGTGCTCATCATGACGGCGGTGGCCGTGTGGGTCCTCAACGCCTTCGTCCTCCCGAGCGCCCCGTACCTCCGCCTCATCGCCTTCATCATCGTCATCGCCTCGCTGGTGCAGATCGTCGAGATGGTGATCAAGAAGCTGAGCCCGGCGCTGTTCCGGGCCCTCGGGATCTACCTCCCCCTCATCACGACCAACTGCGCCATCCTCGCGCTGGCCATCTTCCAGACCAACCGGGAGTACGGCCTCCTGGAAGGCGTGGTCTTCGCCATCGGCTCAGGGGCCGGGCTCACGCTGGCGCTGGTGCTCATGGCCTCGATCCGCGAGGGCATCGAGCTGGTCGACGTGGCCGAGGTCGCCAAGGGCACGGCGCTCGTCCTGCTCATCGCCGGCAGCCTCTCGCTGGCCTTCATGGGCTTCGCGGGGCTCTTGAGCTCGTCATGACGACGCTGCTGGCCATCCTCGGCGCGGCGGCGCTCTTCGCGCTGTTCGGGCTCTTGATGCGCGGCCGCCGCCTCTCATGCGGCGGCGGCTCGTGCACGGCGGCGGCGGGGGGCTGCGGCGGCTGCGACCCGAAACCGGGCGGAGAAATGGAGTCTGAGCATGCGCAACCCTGATCGAGCCCCGTCGCCCGCCTTCACGCGGCGGGAGATCCTCACGCTGGGGATCGGCGCCTTCGTCGTGGGGAGCATCCCCCTCGCCGGCCGCGGGCGTCAGGAGCTGGTGCGCCGGACCATGCCGGTGATGGGGACCATCGCCGAGCTGGCCGTCATCCACCGGGACCCGCGCCAGGCGCATGCCGCCGTGGACGCGGCGCTGGAGGAGCTCCAGGCGGTGGAGCGGCTCATGACGCGCTTCTCGGAGGCCTCCGATGTCGGGCGCGCGAACCGCCTGGCTGCCACACGGCCGGTGTCGGTGAGCCCGCAGACGGCGGCGGTGCTCCGGGAGGCTCTCGCCTGGGCCGAGGCGAGCGCCGGCGAGTTCGATCCGTGCATCGGCCGGGCCATCCGGCTCTGGGACGTGGGCCAGCGCCGGACCCCGCCCCCGGAGGAGGCAGTCCGGCCCCTGGCCGGGCGCAGCCTCTACCGCGGGCTGGACCTCGAGACGTGGCGGGGCAGCCCGGTCGTCCGGTTCAGGGACCCCGGCATCGAGGTGGATCTCGGCGGCATCGCGAAGGGCCACGGGGTCGATGCCGCGGTCCAGGCGCTCAGGCGCCGGGGCATCACGCAGGCCATCGTGAACGTGGGCGGCGATCTCTTCGCGCTCGGGGGGTCCGAGACCGGTGAGCCCTGGCAGGTCGGCATCCGGTCGCCGGATGACCCCAGCCGGCTCGCTGGCGAGCTGGCTGTCAGCGACGGGGCGGTGGCGACCTCCGGCGACTACCTGCAGTACTTCAGTCATGGGGGCCGCCGCTACCACCACCTCCTCGACCCGACGACGGCCGCCCCTAGGCGCACGGCGATGCACAGCGTGACGGTGTCGGCCAGCACCTGTCTTGCCGCCGATGCAGCGGCCACCGCCGTCTACGGCATGGCGCCGGAGCGCGCGGAGCGGCTGCTGCGAGCCCGCGCGCCCGGGGCGCGCATCGTCACGGCCATCGCCGGGGAGGCGTGAGCTCCCCCGGCCAGCGCTCGAAGGCCCATGGCCGGAAACGCGGACGAGGTCACAGAGGAGGCGCCGACATGATGACCGAACCTGGTGGCGAGGGGGCGACCCCCGGCGCGAATGCCCAGGCCCTCGAGGACCATCGGAAGATCAGGGAGCTCACGGGGAGGCTCGCACAGGCGCCGAGCCTCCTCGAGCTCCTGCGACGGCTCCAGGAGCTCCGGGCGCTCATGGCGCCCCATTTCAGGGAGGAGGAGGCCCCGGGCGGCTTCTTCGAGATCGTCAGCACCCAGGCCTCCCGGCATCTCGGCGCCGTCCGCCAGCTCGAGCAGGAGCATGCGGCGCTCCTGAGCGAGATCGACGGCGTGGCGGAGCGCGCCCGGGCGTGCCTGATGGGCCCCGTCGCCGAGATCCTGAAGCAGGCCAAAGCGCTGGTGCGGCGGATCGAGTCGCACGAGAGCCGGGAGAACGAGCTCCTCATAGACGCGCTGTACGTGGACGTCGGCGGGGGCGACTGAGCCCGGGCCGGCGCCGGGGTCCCGACCACGATGGGCCGGCCGCTGGGGGTCAGTCGCCGGCCCCACAAAGCCTTGCCTTCGAGTTGACGCGCTGCAGCGAAGGACGCGCCGGTATCCCCCCAAGCGGGCGCTCCAGAGGAGCAGGAGCGTCCTTCCCCGGGAATGACCATCAGCCACCAGGAATGCCCCAGCCCGGAAACTTCCCCTTGCGAAGCCATGGGGTGTTCACTATATTTGTACTGACCGGTTGGTACAGAACATGAGATGACAGCGAGCCAGGGGAGAGGGCCATGGCGGTGGAAGTCAGGAGCGCCAAGGGGGCAGCGACCCGGGATCAGATCCTGGATGTGGCCGGCAGGCTGATCCACCTGCGCGGCTACCACGCGACCTCCCTCGACGAGGTGCTCAAGGAAAGCGGCGTCGGCAAGGGGAACTTCTACTACTACTTCAAGAGCAAGGAAGATCTCGGCTACGCGATCATCGACCGGACGATCCAGGGCTTCACGGAGCGGACCCTGGAGCCGGCCTTCGCCGATCCCTCAGCCGATCCCCTCCGGCAGATCGGTGAGTTTCTCGACCGCGTGCTCGACAACCAGCGGCAGCGCAACTGCGTCGGCGGCTGCCCCATGGGGAATCTGGCCTCAGAGCTGTCCGACATCCACGAGGGGTTCCGCCAGCGGCTGGCCGGCATCTTCGTCGCCTGGCGAGGGAAGCTGGCCGAGACCCTCGCCCGCGGCCAGGCACGCGGCAGCCTCCGATCCGACCTGGACCCGATGAGCGCGGCGCAGTTCCTGGTGGCCGCCCTCGAGGGCGCGATCCTCATGACCAAGGTCACGCGCGAGATCGTGGTCATGGAACGGTGCGTGACCGAGCTCAAGCATCACCTCGCGCTGTACGAGGTTGGCGAGCCGCAGCCGGAGGCGAGGCGAGCGGAGATGGAGGTTCCCCGAGCGGAGCGAGGCGGCGAGCCGCAGCCCGCGGTGCGAGGCGCAGCCGAAGGCGAGCCGAGCGAGATGGATCGAGAAGCGCGAAGCGCGCCGAGGCGAGCGGAGATGGAGGTTCCCCGAGCGGAGCGAGGCGGCGAGGCCGGCTGAGATGGTGACCAGACCGGACGAGGTGGGACGGGCGCCCTCGGGGCGGGTCGATCCGGACGCGGTCCTTCTCGAGCGGCTGCGGCGTGAGGATCCCGAGGCTCCGGAGCAGCTCGTCGCCACCTATGGCGATCGCGTCTACCGGCTGGCGATCCGCATCACCAGCAACCAGCAGGACGCCGAAGAGGTGGTGCAGGACGCCCTCTGGACCGCGGCGCGGAAGATCCACACGTTCAAGGGGGAGTCGGCCTTTGGCAGCTGGCTCTACCGTATCACGGCCAACGCGGCCTACCAGAAGCTCCGGGGCCGGCAGGGCAAGCGGAACGAGGTGTCCTGGGAGGATCTGCTCCCTGCCTTCGACGATCTCGGGAAGTACGCCGATCCCGTGGGGGACTGGTCGGCCAAGGTCGAGGAACCGGCGCTGCAGACCGAGCTCAGGACCGTCCTGACGGTGGCCATCGGCGAGTTGCCGCTGGACTACAGGACCGCCTTCCTCATGCACGACGTCGAAGGGCTTTCGAACCCCGAGATCGCCGAGGCGCTCGGGATCAGCCTGCCCGCCGTCAAGTCGCGCGTGCACCGTTCGCGCCTCTTCCTCAGGCAACGGCTTTCCCGCTACCTCGCGGCAGCCTAGGCAGGCCGCTGAAGAAGGCCCATCTGCGGAGGTACGGTGCCCTCGGCCGCACGCTCGACGTGGCTCGCTCACGCTCGCCCGGATCTCCGGATCCGCTCGCCTCGCCTCCGGCTCGGCTCGCCACGCGGAGTACGCCTCGCGTGCGGCCGTCGGGCACCGCCTCGCATCTGGACCTCCTTGAGCAGCCTGCGAGTTCTTCAGCATCCTGGAAGGAGGATTGAGATGACGGCCGATTACTTTGCGATGCTGTTTCCGCTGGGCTTCGCCGACCGACCGCCCCGGATCTCGAGCGGGCCGGAGGTCGAGTGTGGGCCGGACCCCGGTCCCGCGCGCTGTCAGAACCGTCGGGTCCGGCTCGCCGCTCACCTGGCGTGTCTGGGGCTGTTCCTGCGGGAGGGCGCATGCCCCCGGTGAAGAGCGAGTCGCGCTGGATCCCCGAGTTCAGGGAGAGGTACGCGGCCTGGTGGCCGCAGGCCGCGCCCCTCATCGAGCGCCACGACTACGGGGCCGCGTTCAAGGACTACCCGTGGCCGGCCTTCACCCACTCGCCGTGGGCGCCGGTGACGAAGGCCCTGGCCGAGAGCCGGATCGCCGTGGTGAGCACAGGTGGCCTGTACTGCCACGAGCGGCATGTGCCCTTCGACGCCAAGTCGGGCGAGGGCGACTGGACGTGGCGCGCCATCCCCGCCACGGTGCCCATCGGCCTGCTCGGGATCGCCCACGACCACTTCGCCCACGAGGTGGCGCGGGAGGACATGAACACGATCTTCCCGCTGGATCGGCTGCGTGACCTCGCGGCGGCGGGCGTGATCGGCGGTGTGGCCGCGACCCACTACAGCGTCATGGGCTACTGCCCGCGGGCGGCCGACCTCGCCGAGGAGAGCGCCCCCGCCATCGCCTCGAGCCTCCAGGCCGAGGGGGTGGATGCGGCCCTCGTCATACCCGTCTGACCCGTCTGCCACCAGTCCGGTGGACTGGTCCAGCGGGAAATCGAGGCCTGGGGCATTCCGACGATCTCGCTGTCGAACAACCCCGGCGCAAGCCGCCGCGTGATGCCTCCCAGGTGGCTGCGCGTGCGCTTCCCCCGGGGCAGCATGCTCGGGGAGCCGGGGAACCGCGACAAGCAGCTCCGGGTGCTGGCGGACACGCTCGGCGCGCTGCAGACGATCTCCTCGCCGGGCGGGTCGCTGGAGCTGCCATACCGGTGGGAGGCCGACCCGGTGATGTGGCGGGGCAAGCCGCTGACCGATGGCGCCTACACCTAAGGCCGCGTCGCCCTTGACTTCCAGGGCGTCCCTGTGGTCTGATGAGGCTTCGCCGCGCGGCTCGAAATGCCCCGGAGGGGCGACGAGGCCGACGGTTGCGGCCACGCCCCGATGAGCCCCCTGAGGGCGAAGAGGCCAAGCCGCAAGGCG
>MGBV01000237.1:12971-14220 GCA_001788415.1 Candidatus Rokubacteria bacterium GWC2_70_16
AGAGCGCCAAAGGCGCGAAGAGGCCAAGCCGCAAGGCGTAGCAAGTCACGTTCAAGCGACATGGTAAGAGCGCCAAAGGCGCGAAGCGGCCAACGGTTGCGGGCACGCCCCGATGAGCCCCCTGAGGGCGAAGAGGCCAAACCGCAACGCGTAGCAAGGCACGTTCAAGCGAGAAGATCAGAGGAGACAGATGGAAGCGGTCATCGCGACGGGCGGGAAGCAGTACCGGGTGGCACCGGGCCAGGTCATCAAGGTGGAGCGGCTCGGCCAGCCCCGGGGCACGGCGGTGGAGTTCAAGGAGGTCCTGCTCGTCAACCAGGACGGCCAGGTCACCGTGGAGCCCGGGGCGCTCAAGGCGGCCAGGGTCACCGGCGAGGTGGTCGTCGAGAAGAAGGACGCCAAGGTGCTCGTGGTCAAGTTCAAGCGGCGAAAGAACTACCGGCGGAAGCGCGGGCATCGGCAGATCCTGACGGCCGTCCGCATCACGAAGATCGAGGTCTAGACTCATGGCGCACAAGAAGGGTGTCGGCAGCTCGAGGAACGGTCGCGACTCGAACCCCCAGATGCTGGGGGTGAAGCGCTTCGGCGGTCAGTTCGTGACGGCCGGCAGCATCCTGGTCCGGCAGCGGGGCACCCGCTTCAAGCCGGGCGAGAACGTCGGTCTCGGCGTGGATCACACCCTGTTCGCGAAGACCGACGGCTATGTTCGCTTCGGGCGCAGGGGCGACGACAAGTTCGTCAGCATCGCCCAGCAGCCCGCCTGATCCTCCCCGGGGCCTCCGGGGCACGCCATGTTCGTTGACGAGGTCGACGTGTTCGTCAAGGGCGGCGACGGAGGCGCCGGGTGTGTGAGCTTCCGCCGCGAGAAGTTCGTTCCCCGGGGCGGCCCTGATGGCGGCGACGGGGGCGACGGCGGTAGCGTAGTCCTCGAAGCCGACCCCTCCATCACCACCCTCCTGGACTTTCACTACCAGCGCCACTACTACGCCCAGCGCGGCCTGCACGGCAAGGGCGCGAACCGGCACGGGAAGAGCGGAGAGGACATCGTGCTGCGCGTCCCGCTCGGCACCGTCGTGTCCGACCGGGACACCGGCGAGCGGCTCGGCGACCTGACCGCGCCCGGGCAGCCTCTGATCGTCGCACGCGGGGCGCGCGGCGGCCGCGGGAACGCCCGCTTCGTCACCTCGACCAACCGGGCGCCGCGCCGGGCCGATCTCGGACGCGCCGGCGACGAGCGCTGGATCCACAT
>MGBV01000238.1 GCA_001788415.1 Candidatus Rokubacteria bacterium GWC2_70_16
CAGCGTCTTGCGATCCTGCTCCTCCCGGGCCGGGATCTCCCTGAACATGCGCTGGTGGAACTCGCCGGCCACGGCCTGCAGGGTCTTCCGCACCTCCGGCGTCAGCGCGTCGAGGGCCTTCTTGCTGACGAGGATGTAACTCGGCCCGCCGATGTGGATGTCGGGCAGGAAGCCCCACTCGCTGAACTCGTACCACTTGGCGCCCAGGAGATTGAACCCCGCCGTGAGATTGCCGTCCATGGCCCCGCGCTGGGCGGCGGCCGGCACCTCGGGGGTGGTGAAGGTCACCGGGACGGCGCCGAAGCGCCGGAGCATCTCGGTTTGCTCCGGGCTCGTCGCGCGGATCTTCCGCCCCTTGAAGCCGTCGATGGTGGAGATGGGCTCACCCCGGCCCCAGACGTTCTGGGGCGGCCAGGTGTACCAGAAGAGGATGGTCGCCCCGAACCGCTCGAGCTCGCTCACCACGTAGGGCTCCAGCGCCCCCATGGCCTTCTTGAGCTCCTCCGCCGTCCTCACCAGGAACGGCAGGCCGGGCAGCGCCGCGATCTTCGCGTCGCCGGCGATGAAGCCCTGGTAGCCATCGGCGAGCTGGACCTGCCCCTGGCCCGTGGTGCGGACCACCTCGGTGGCCCGGTACGGAAGCTCCCCTGCGGGCCGCACGATGATCTCCAGCTCCCCCTGGGTCCGCTTCTTGACCTCCTCCGCGAACTCCTTGGCGTATTGCCCGATGGGATGGGTGATCCCGACAAAGACGTAGTAGTCCCACTTCGTCGCCGCCCACGCCCCGGTCCCCCAGGGGAGGAGCAGCAGCACCACCAGCGTCCGGAAGAGCAGCCGTCGCCTCATGCCCGGCCTCCTCGACCCGCCACGGTCACCCCGCGCGCGGACCCCTGATCGGTTTCGTCACCGCGTAGCCCCCGTAGTTCCCCCATCCCGGCGACAGCCCCATCCACCACTGGGAGGCGCCGCCGATCACGGCCACGTGGAGCATCTCGGGGCCGCGGACCATGGGGAGGCGGGCCTCGTCGGGGAGCCGGGCCAGGTCCTGCATCTGCTCCTCGCCATGCCCCCAGTAGTACATGTGGGCCTCGCCCTCCACCAGGACCCCGCTCCGCCTGAGCCAGCCCACCTCGTAGCGGGCGTTCTCCCAGACCCACTGCTTGACGTCGGCCTTGCTGTACCCGGCCCGGGCCAGCTCCTGGGCCGGCTTGGCCCCGAAGGAGAGGAGCAGCTGCCCCGCGGCATGGAACATGTTGATGCCCGTCGTGGGCAGCGTGCTGGCGATGATGCGCAGGATCCGCTCGGCTGCGCCCGGGACGAACAGCGGCGCGGGCGACTGGCAGGCGAACACCGTCACGGCGCTCTGCTCGGGCCTGAGCCCGCGCTCCACGTGCAGGGGCTGCCACGGGCTCTGCTCCGCATTCTCGGCGGCGCAGAAGAGATACTTGGCCGGCTGCCCCTGCGAGGACATGTCAGTCTCGCCCGGGATGCCGCCGCCGATGTTCCAGAGGATCAGGCGCACCGCGCGGCCCACGCAGGCATTGGCGCGCGAGCCCCCGCCGAAGGCGCCCTCCCTGGCGTTGAAGCCGAGCTCCGCCACGATGGGCCCGCTGACGATCACCAGGGGAGCGCAGGGGTTCGTGGTCGCCTGCACCCCGTGGAGGTTGAACTCGGGCTCGAGCATCGCCTCCAGCGCCGCGAGGACCACGGGCACGTGCGCGGGCTCGCACCCGGCCATGGCGCAGTTGATGGCGACCTGCTCGATGGTCGCCAGCCCGTCCCTGGGGCCGACGGCGCCGAGGGCCTCGCGCCCGTCGCGGCCGAGGTAGTCGATGATGCCGGTCACGCGCTCCTCGGTGGGCGGGGCGACCAGGAGCCCGTCCGTCCACCCGCTCTTGAGGGCGAGGGCGTACCACTCCCAGAAGTCAGCGACATCCTGCACCGGCGAGGCGAGCGTGGTCATGTGCGATGCCTCCCGCTGCCCCGGGCGTCAGCGCGCGGTCAGGGCCGCGACGACCCGCTCGAGACCGCGCTCGGCCAGCGCGTCCGCGTCGGTCGTGAGGTTGCCCGCCCGGGGGGCCGGCTCCACCAGCAGCGGCAGGTCGGGCAGGCCCAGGGCGGTGGCGTGGTTGCGCGCGGCCCGCTCGAAGGTGTCATGGCAGATCGTGATCGTCGGCCGGCCCTGGGTCTCGAAGTCGAACGCGTCGAGCACGGACGCGTAGGTGCAGGACCCTCAGGCCGCCTCCCCGTTGACGATCACCTCCGCGCGGCTGAGCAGCTCGGCGATCTGCTCCTTCGGCGCGGGCTTGGAGATGTTCGGCTTCCGGATCCAGAGCGTCTCCCCGATCCCGTGACGCTCGGCGAGCAGCCGCTTGAGCGCCTCCATGAGCGGGTACATGGCGAAGGAGCCGTCGTCCAGGCGGCGTCCCCAGCCGTCCAGGAACCCGACCGTGCTTCCCCGCAGGGACGCGGGGCGGGCGGCCAGCCGGACGCCCTGCGCCCGGTACGTCGTGCTCGGCATCACGATCCTCATGGTGGCGTCCTCCCTGCGGGCAAGCCGGCCAGGTCACGATGCAGAACTTCAGTTCCGCTTGCTGAACGTCGGCGGCCACGCTAGCATTGCCCGTCAGCGGCTGTCAAGGGCCGTTGCGGCATCCCCCACTCGAGAGGAGGACCAGCGTGCCAGAGCTCCAGCGCCCGGCGGGTCCCCTGTACTACGAGATCACCGACCTCACCCCGCCCTGGGCCCCGCCCCGGCCCACGATCGTCTTCCATCATGGCGTCGGCATCACCGGCGCCATCTGGAGCGCCTGGCTGCCCGTCCTCGCCGGCCGCTACCGGCTGGTCCGCTTCGACACGCGGGGCTTCGGCCGCTCCTCCGTGCCCGGGCCGAGCTTCCCGTGGTCGCTGGATCTCCTGGCGGAAGACGTCCTGGCGGTGGCCCGCGCCGCGGGCGCCGAGCAGTTCCACCTGGTGGGCGAATCGCTCGGTGGCACGGTGGGCCTCTGGCTGGCGACGCGACAGGCCCCCGGGCTCCTGAGCCTCACCGTGTGCTCGACCTCGCACCGCGGCGCCTCCATCCAGCGCGTGCGCGAGTGGCGCGACTTCATCGGCCGCAACGGGATGGCGGCATGGTCGGCGATGATGATGCCTCACCGGCTGGACCCCGAGCAGGCCTCCCCCGCCGCGTGGCGGTGGTTCGAGGCCGAGCAGGCCAGGTCCTCCCCCCACGTCACGCTCGATCTCGCCGACCTCCTGATCGGCACCGACCTCACCCCGGACCTGCCGGCCATCGCCACGCCCACCCTCGTCCTCGCCCCCGGGGCCAGCCCCTTCGTCCCACTCGCCATCGCGCGGGAGATCCACGCCCTGGCGCCCGGCTCGGAGCTCCAGGAGTTCGCGGGCGTGCGCCACGCGATCGCCTACTCGCACGGCCCCGCCTGCGCCCGCGCCCTGCGGGCCTTCCTCACCCGCCGCGGCCTCGGCCACCGCGATGGGTCCCGCCAGATGCGCGAGGGCTAGGCCGCGCTATGCCTGAATCCGCGGTCCACGCCCGGGGAGCCAGCAGGACCTGTCGCGGCGGAGCAGCCCCACGGTGCTCGCTCCCGCATGCCTCACGGCTTGATGATGCGCGATCTGGCTGGCGCAGACCGCGCGAGGCGGCGGGGCGGTGCGCTGCGCGCCGTGGGGCGCCCCGCCCGCCGCGCCACCCGCTGGCTCCCCGGACTGCGTTCGCGAACGAGGCGGACTAGGCCGATGACGAGAGACAGGAAACGGCTCGGGCTGCTGCTGCCCTCTTCCGGAACGATCCAGGAGGCGGACTTCTACCGCCGCGTCCCGGAGGAGGTAACGGTCCACGCGGCCCGGATGCGCCTGGTGGCGGCGACCGAGGCGGACGAGATCCGGATGCTGGAGGAGCACACGTTCCCCGCCGCCCTGGATCTGGCGACGATCCGCCCGGACGCGGTGGTGTTCTCCTGCACCTCCGCCGGGGCGCTCCGCGGCAATGCCTACGAGGCCGGGCTCTGCTCGGAGATCTCCCGGGTCACGGGCGCCCCGGTCATCAGCACGATGGCGGCGGTGCGGGAGGCGCTCCGCCTGCTGCGCGTGCGATCGGTGGCCGTCCTGACCCCCTACCCCGACTCCCTCACCGAGCGCGTCCAGGCCAGCCTCGAGGCGGATGGGTTCACGGTCCCGGCGGCGGCCGGCATGGGGCTCATCGACAGCCTCGCCATCGCGGAGGTCGCGCCTGCGGCGATCCAGGAGTTCGCCCTCCAGCGCCTCGGCGGCGCCCGGGCCGAGGCCCTCTTCGTCGCGTGCTGCACCTTCCGCGCCTACGATGCGCGGGACGCCCTCCAGCAGGCGCTCGGCATCCCGGTGGTGACGAGCAACCAGGCGGCCCTTGAGGCGGCGCTCCGGACCCTCGGCCTCGCCGCGCCTCCCGGCCCGCACGGATCGGGCTAAGCAGTCCCTGGGAATCACGTGGCGGCGAGACGCGCCTGCCAGTCCTCCGGCAGCGCCACCGCCCGGGTGATGCGACAGGGCGGGTGGCCCCAGGACGGGAAGTAGGCATTCTGCGGGATCTCGAGGTCCGCCCCGGCCACCACCACCGTGATGTCGCCCGGCTCCCGCAGCGCCGGGATCGAGTCGCCCTCAGCCGCCGCCTGCACCCAGTCGGGCCAGTCGGCCTCCCGGACCGTGGCGTGCAGCCATGACCGGCGCCATGTCCCGGCCGGCAGCCGCGCCTGCTCGTGGAGCTCCCGCCGCACGTCCTCCTTGCTCCACCCCTGGCGGGCCAGCCCCCGAGCCACGAAGGGCGCCAGCACCACGGCGACCTTCCCGTCGTGGAGCATGGTGAAGAGCGAGGCCGCCGAGCCCATCACGCTGGCGAGCTCCGCGAGCCCGCCGGTGACATTGATGACGGTCTCGCTCCGCAACACCGTCACCGAGCTCTGCCCCGACCCGAAGCCCGCCTCGAGGTGAAGTCCCGGCCAGGGACTGTCGTCCCGCTCCGCCAGGCACAGCGTGTAGCGCGCGGGCTGGCCCAGTCCGGCGAAGGAGACGGCCCCCGGCCAGCCGCCGCCGAGGTTGTTCATGACGAGCCGCACGGCCCGCCCGATGGTCGCGTTGGCCTGCCAGCCGGGGCCGAGCGCGCCGGCCCCCGCGTTGATCCCCAGCGCCCCCGCCGCGGGACCGCTGACGAGCAGCAAGGGGGCGACGCTCTCATCCGTGGTCTGGACGCCGCGGAGGTTGAAG
>MGBV01000239.1:0-4918 GCA_001788415.1 Candidatus Rokubacteria bacterium GWC2_70_16
CTCGTGAGAACCGATGGCATCGCCGATCTCCTTTACCTGGGGCTGGGCACCCGGGCTTCGCCACGCCCAGCCCCGCCGGAACTTCGCGTCGCGCGACCTTCCTCGCGCGATCTGAGCTGCCGTCAATCCGGACGGGCCCGCGGGCGGTCGAGGACCTCGCGCACTGTCCGCGTGAAGGTGGCCGCCGTGAAGGGTTTCTCCATGAACGCCGCCCCGGGCGGCAGGGCCGCGTGGTTCGCGAGGGCGGCATCCGTGTAGCCCGACATGAAGAGGAGCCTCAGCTCGGGGTGGAGCGGCCGCAGGCACTCCACCAGGTCGGCGCCGCTCATTCCCGGCATCACCACGTCGCTCACCAGGAGATGGATCGGGCCGGAGTGGCGCTCGGCCAGATCGGTCGCCTGCCGGCCGTCACGGGCTTCCAGCACCGCGTAGCCCGCCGTCTCGAGGATCTCCCGCGCGAGCGTCCGGACTTCCTCCTCGTCCTCGACCAGCAGGACGGTCTCCGAGCCGCCGCCTGACGCCGGGCGCGGCTCGTCGGCGCCGGCCGCCTTGGCGCCGGCGGGGACGCGCGGCAGGTACACCTTGAAGCTCGTGCCATGCCCGGGCTCGCTGTACACCCAGATGCTGCCGCCGCTCTGCTTGACGATGCCGTACACGGTGGCAAGCCCCAGCCCCGTGCCCTTGCCCTGTTCCTTGGTGGTGAAGAACGGCTCGAAGATCCGTGCCCTGGTCTCGGCGTCCATCCCGGTGCCCGTGTCGCTGACGGCGAGCATGACGTAAGGACCGGGGGCGATGGCCAGGTGCCGGCGCGCGTACTCCTCGCCGAGCTCCACGGCCGCCGTCTCGATGGTGAGCTGGCCGCCGCCGGGCATGGCATCGCGGGCGTTGAGGGCCAGGTTCATGAGGACCTGCTCGAGCTGCCCAGGGTCGGCCATCACCGGACAGGGGTGGGGCGCGGCCTCGAGGTGGAGCTCGATGTGCTCTCCGATCAGGGGCCGCAGCATCGCGGCGGTCTCGGCCACGATGGCGCGGAGGTCGATGATTTTCGGCTGGAGCATCTGCTGGCGGCTGAATGCCAGGAGCTGGCGGGTCAGCGCGGCGGCCCGCTCCGCCGTCTTCTTCATGAGGGTGACGTCGCGCGCCAGCGTCTCTTCGCCGCCGAGGCGCGCCAGCAGGAGCTCGGCGCGGCCCAGGATCACGGTCAGGAGATTGTTGAAGTCATGCGCGATCCCGCCCGCCAGCCGTCCCATGGCTTCCATCTTCTGCGCCTGGCGGAGCTGCTCCGTGCTCTCCCGCAGCGCCTCCTCGGCCGTCTTCCGCTCGGTGATGTCCTCCGAGCAGCCGGCGATGCGATAGACCTCCCCGCGCTCGTCCCGGACGGGGAAGGCGCGCGCCCAGATCCAGCGGATCGCCCCGTCGGGGCGGACGATCCTGAACTCGTGGTCGTACTCCCCCGCAGCCTGGCCGGGGAGCGCCGCCCGGACCCGCTCGCGGTCGGCGGGGTGGACAGTCTCGAGGAAGGAGGAGGGCTCCGCGTAGAGACTCTGGCAGGAGCGACCCCAGATCTCCTCCCAGGCCGGGTTCACGTAGAGGATCCGACTGCCGTCGACCGTCTTCAGCCAGAAGACCTCGCGGATGTGCTCGGCGAGCTGGCGGAAGCGCTCCTCGCTCTCGCGCAGCCGCTGCTCCGCGCGGATGCGCTCGGTGATGTCGCGGCCCGTGGAGACGAAGTGGGTGATCTCGCCTTGCGGGTTCCGCAGCGGCGAGATGACCTTCTCCTCGTGGAACAGCTCGCCGCTCTTCTTCCTGTTGACGAGGACGGCGCGATAGATCTCGCCGGCGAGGAGCGTGTTCCAGAGCCTCTCGTAGAATGCCTGATCGTGGATGCCCGACTTGAGGACCCGGGGCGTCTTCCCGCGGACCTCGTCGAACGAGAAGCCGCTGATCTGCTCGAAGGCCGGGTTGACGTACTCGATGCGCCCCTCCCGGTCGGTGATGAGGACGCTGTCGCCCGTCTGCTCGACGGCGCTGGACAGCTGGCCGATTCGCTCGTCGGCCCCGCGCCGCTGCCCGGGCAACCCGCGGTTCTCCATCAGGGGGCCGGGGGGAGTCCCGCGCCGGAAGGGGGCTGCCCGGGCGGGAGGCGGCGGCGCTGGAGAATGTGCGTCCTTCCTCCCGAGCAGGCGTCGGGCCCGGGAAAGAACACAGCTAGCTCGTTCGACGAAGTGGGATGGAGCGTATGGTGTAGGGGAGCAGAAGTCAACCGCCAGGATCGCGCGGAGCCCGAGGCGGACCACGGGATAGTCGCAGGCGATCAGGATGCGGATGATCCGGGGCCTGACCTTCGGGGCCGGTTTCTCGGCAGTCAGGAGGGGCTCAGGAGCATGGGGGTCAGGGCGACGGGGGTCAACTCGCCGGCGACAGGATCGCGGTGAGGCTCCGGAGATCGGGGCAGCCGTCCAGCCCCTCCACCATCTCCCGCACCGCTGCGACGCGATCCTCCGGGAGCACCATCGCCGCGCACTCGGAGAACTTGTCGCGGAGCGCCTGGAGCGTGAGCGGGTTGCCGGGATGCCCGGGCACCTCGCGCGGCCCGACCCGGAGCATGCGGCCATCGGTGAGCCGGATCGTCACCCTCGACCACATGTGGCGCTCCAGGTCGCTGGGGATCTCGGGATCCACCTCGACCCGCACCCGCGCCATGAGGTCGCGGATGGCGCCGCTCCGGGCCTTGTCGTCCTGGAAGGTCGCGATCCCCACCCGCTCCTCGCAGAGCGCGGCGGCGGCGGCGAACTCGGCCGAGAACTTCGCCTCGAGCCCCGTGTGCGGGTCATGGTGGATGAGGACCCTCGGCACCATCGCGTTGACCCCGACCGTGATCTCCGCCACCTGCTCGGGCCTCAGGCCGTGGGTGCGCTTGAGGTCGAGGGTGCCGTCGATGATGGCGTGGGTGCCGGCGCAGGAGGGGTAGGGCTTCACCGCGATGCCCGTCGTGAGGATCTTCCACGGCGCGCCCAGCGTGGCGAGCGCCTCGAGCCGGCGGGCGCCGGCGCCCAGCACGCTCACCCAGCCCTGAGGGCCCTCCAGCGCCTGCTCGGAGGCCGTCCACCCTTCCCGCGCCAGGAGTGCGGCGAGCACGCCGCTCCGCGCGGCGTGCCCGGCGTGGAAGGGCTTGGTCATGGTGCCGAAGTTCTCCTTGAGGCCCGAGGACTGGCTGGCGGCGGTGGCCAGGGCCATGCGCGTCTGCGCGGCGTCGAGCCCCAGGAGGCGGCAGGCGGCCGCCGCGGCGCCGAGGGTGCCGAGGGTACAGGTGGCGTGCCAGCCGTGCTCGTAGTGCTCGGGGTTCACCACCTCGGCCAGCGTCGTCTCCACCTCGAAGCCCAGCAGGAAGGCGTGGACCACCGCCCGGCCATCGGCCAGCGCCAGCTCCCCCGCCGCCAGCGCCGCGGCGAGCACGGGCGCCGAGGGATGGCCGAGCAGGGCGAAGTTGGTGTCGTCGAAGTCGAGCGCATGCGCCGCCGTGCCGTTGCAGAGCGCGGCCCAGACAGCGCCAGTGCGCTGCCCCGTCCCGACCACGGTGGCCAGCGGGGTGCCGCCCTCGGCGCGGGCCACCGACTGCACGATGCGCGCGGCAGGGTCGGCGGAGCCCGCCAGCATGACGCCCAGGCAGTCGAGGATGGCTCGCCGCGCGGCCTCCACCGCAGCCTCGGGGCACTCCTCCCAGCGGCTCTTGACGAGGAACTCGGCGATCGTGGTGGTGGCGCGCATGGGCAGGTCTCCTCTCGGCCCTCGATGCTGAAGCCGGCGGCCTCACGGGCGTGGTCTCGGGCTCGTGAGACGAGGGTAGCCGGCTCGGGAGCATGCGTCAATCGCCGGTGGAGGTTCCGCGTGGACCCGAGCCTGGCGGCGACGGTACACTGTGGCGGCCCCGGAGGTGGGCGATGAACGACGAGGAGCGGCGGGTCCTGGAATACCTGCAGGCGCAGGGAGCGAAGCAGGCGCCCGCGTCGGTGGTGGAGCGGGTGCGCGCTGCCATGGAGGAGCTGCGCGCGGCGGCGGCCGCGGTGCCCGCGGCGCGCTTCGCCGAGCGGCCTGCGCCCGATGAGTGGAGCGCCAACGAGGTGATGGCCCATGTGCTGTTGGCCGGCGCGTATTTCGGAGGCGCCATCACGCGCGTGCTGGACGGGGGGCCCGCGGGGCCCGGGATCAGGGAGGCGCTCCCGGCTGATATCCCGCTGCTCCGCGCAGCGGAATGGTGGAGCCTCCTCCAGCAGGACAGGGAGGCCCTGTTCCAGCGGGTGCGCTCGGCCGATCCCGGCGCGCATCTCGACAGAAAGATCGAGCACCCGTTCTTCGGCCTCCTCGACTGGCGCGAGACCTTCCTCTTCATGCGGCTGCACGACCTCGACCACACCGGGCAGCTCAGGACAATCGCCGCGGCGCTCGCGTAACGCAGGCTAGGACGGCGGCGCGGGCGGGGGTATCATCAGGCGCAGGTGATGCGCTGGGTGCTCGGGCTCCTCGCCGTCTCGCTCGTCGCGGGTGCGCCCTCCGCGGCACGGGCGCAGCTATTCTTCTCCACCCTGCCGGACTCCGGCTTCCGCATCGGCCCGCTCATCATTCGCGCCAGCGTGATGCCCGACGAGGCGCCCGCCCGCGTCAACGTCCTGTGGAGCGTCGTGGCGCCGGCCGGCAAGGGCCGGGGCGCCTCGCCCCAGGATCTCTACCTCCTGTGGCCGGGGGAGGTCCGCGCCGAGGGCGGGGGCGGGGCGCGCGATCCCGCGCTGGCGAAGTCCGTGGAGGCGCTCGGCTTCGACGTCATCGCCGAGGGGCGGCTGCCGCTCTTCACCCAGAGCATCCGCGAGGCCGACGGCGCGGCTCGCGCCGAGCCGGTCGCCGGGGGCGCGCCCTTCGTCAC
>MGBV01000239.1:5081-7744 GCA_001788415.1 Candidatus Rokubacteria bacterium GWC2_70_16
CCCATGTACTTCGCCCATCGCGACCGCGTGGTGCGGCTGGCCGATGCCCCGGCCGAGCTGGTCGCCCACTTCCCCGACGCGGGCCGGCTCAAGATCGACGAGGTGTACCCGCGCAACACCATCCGCCGGCTCTCGGAGACCCTCGAGAGCACGGAGGTCGTCTCCCTCTTCCTCGACACCAGCGAGGGGGTGGCGCCCCAGCAGATCGCCGTCCAGTACGGCTACTTCTCCCGGCTCCAGGCCCTGGCGCTGGTGGTCATCCCGATGGTGTTCCTGGCGCTGGGCTATGCCGCGGGGCCCGTGCTCGGGCGGGTGGCGGCTCATGTGGGCGGCCGCGTGGCGGCGCGCGTGCGAGTGGGCGCCTGGAACACGGCGCCGCGCGAGCGCGAGAGCGGCACCGTCCTGCCGCGGGAGGTCGTCGCGAAGATCACCCCGGGGGAGACCACCTACGAGGAGGTGCTGGCCCTCTGCGGCGCCGACGTCGAGCAGTACGAGCGGCTCAACGCCCCCGGCCGGCGCCGGCTCGTCTACCGGGGCCGGCGCATCCGCCCCCAGGCCGGCCGGATCTTCGGCTGGCTCTCCACCGTGCAGCACCTGGAGGTGGAGCGCCACGAGGTGAGCATCGAGCTGGAGCAGGACGTGGTGCGCGATGTGACCGCGGATGTGCGACGATCCCGGCTGGGGGTGGACGAGGTGCCGTGAAGGAGGGGCCTCGCACGATCGTCTGTCCCGCCACCTGCACTGGAAGCTGGACCAGCTCCTGACGCATCAGTGGCGGCGGCTGCTGGAGATCCAGCAGATCCAGACCGAGCTGATCGAGGAGCTGGCGCGCCGGCGGCGCGAGGAACCGCCCTGACGGCCGAGCGCGCCGCGGCCCGCCCGGACCGGTCAGCGGCGGGCGCGCCCCCGATGGCGGCGCATGGGCCGCCGCGCGGGAGCCCGGCGCCAGCGGACGACCACCCTCCGCTTCCGGCTGGCCTTGATTGTCATGCCGGCCGCCTGAAGGGCGAGCGCGCGTCGCCCGTCCGCGCAGGCGCCGCGCGGCGCACGGCGTCGGCCCGGAGGCCCGTGGTCGTGTCGCGCGGCTCGAAGCTCACCGTGTCGCCCACCCGTGGCGCCGCCCCCGGCGCCCGGCTGCCGCGGACGACGTAGACGCGCCCGTCCTCCCCGAGGATCACGCCCCAGGCCGTGGGCTCGTCGTAGAACTCGATGCGGCCCGTCATGGCTCGCTCCCTCCACCGTGAGTGCCGGTCGCGGAGCGCGACCAGCGTGGAGCGAGCCTACCCGCGGTGGCGGGGCGGCGGGAATGTCCAATGTTTCAGACAGGGGTCAGACGGCTCCGCTGAGCTCGCCCTTGCGGATCTTGCCGGTGGCGGTCTTGGGCAGGCTCGCCATGAACTCGACGAGCCGCGGCACCTTGTAGGCCGCGAGGGACTCGCGGCAGAACTCCCGGATCTCGCCCTCGGTGGCGCGCGCCCCCTCGCGGAGCACGATGCAGGCCTTGGGGATCTCTCCCTTGTCGGCATCGGGCATGCCCACCACCGCGCACTCGAGCACGGCCGGGTGATCGTGGAGCACGTTCTCGATCTCCTTGGGGTAGATGTTGTAGCCCCCGCAGATGATCATGTGCTTCAGCCGGTCCACCATGGAGAGGTGGCCGTCGGCGTCCTTGCGCATGAGGTCGCCGGTGCGGAGCCACCCGTCCGCGATGGCGCGCGCCGTGGCTTCGGGCATCTCGAAGTAGCCCTTCATGACGTTGGGGCCGCGCACCAGCATCTCGCCCAGCTCTCCCGGCGGGACCTCGTGGCCGCTCCCGTCCACCACCTTCGTCTCCATGCCCGGCAGGGTGAGGCCGCAGGCGCCCTCGCGCCGCGGCAGCCCGGGGCGCTCGATGCTCACCACGGGCGAGGCCTCGGTGAGGCCGTAGCTCTCGAGGAGCACCATGCCGATGTCGCGCTCGTACTCGGTCTTGAGCGCCGTCGGCACCGGGCCCCCGCCCGTGTCGCCGATCCGGAGCGATGAGAGGTCGTGCCGCGGCCGCTCGGGGTGGCGGAGGATGTAGATGAACATGGTGGGCACCCCGACGAGCACCGTGGCGCGGTGGCGCTCGATGAGGCGGAGCGCCACGCCGGCGTCGAAGCGCTCGACGATGACGCTGCTGGCGCCCACCGTCATCATCTGGAGATAGTCGAAGGCGATGGCGAAGGCGTGGAACAGGGGCAGGATGCAGAGCGAGCGATCGGAGTCGCGGAAGCCCACCGCCTGGACCACCGCGGCCGCGTTCTCGAGGAGCCCGGCATGGGTGAGCATGGCTCCCTTGGGGTGCCCCGTGGTGCCCGAGGTGTAGAGGATCATCGCCACGTCGCCGCCCGCCACGCGGGGGGGCGCGCCCGGCGGCGACCCGGCCGCCACGGCCGCATAGGGGAGCGTGCCCGGCACGGCCGCCCCCGCCACCACCACGTGGGCCAGGGACGGCATCCGGTCGCGGATCGCCTGCACCCGCTCGGCGTCCCGCGGGGAGGCCACCAGGGCCTTCGCCCGCGAGTTGTTCACGACGTACTCGATCTCCCGCGGCGTGAACATGGGATTGAGCGGCACCGAGACGGCGCCGAGCTTGGCTGCCCCCACATAGGCCTCGAGGATGGGGAGGCCGTTGGGGAGGA
>MGBV01000239.1:7840-8025 GCA_001788415.1 Candidatus Rokubacteria bacterium GWC2_70_16
CCTCTCCGCAGAGGAAGAGCGTCCTGTCCCCGTACCTCCGCGCCTGCTGCTGCGCGAAGCTGCCGAGACTCGTCATGCCCGCCGCCTCCTCAGGCGCCGACCCGCTCGCGGATGAAGCCCACCACCGCCTCCACGGGAGTGCCCGCCACGAAGACCCCGTCGGCGCCGGCCTCGAGGAGGCCGGC
>MGBV01000239.1:8057-19069 GCA_001788415.1 Candidatus Rokubacteria bacterium GWC2_70_16
GGAACAGGACGTCGGTGAGGCCGCGGCTCCGGAGCGCCCGGGCGAAGCGTCGCGTGTGCGGCGCATGCTCGCCCGAGAGGAAGGACAGCCCCACCACCTGGGCGTTCTCCTGGATGGCCGCCTCGATCACCGCCTCGTGGGGGAGGAACTTGCCGAGGTAGACGACCTCCATGCCGGCATCCCGCAGGAGCCGCGCCAGCACGCGCACGCCGCGGTCGTGGCCGTCCATGCTCACCTTGCCGAGCAGCACCTTGATGGCGGCCACGGGCTCAGAGGACGGAGCGGACCATGCCGGCCGGATCGTATGCATGACCATAGGCCTCGCGCATCACGCCCACGGCCTCGCCCAGCGTGGCGCCGGCGGCGACCACATCCACGAGGCAGGGGATCAGGTTGTGGCGCTCGCCGCGGCCGGCCTCGTCTCGAAGGCGGCCCAGCGCGGCCGTCACCGCGGCCGGGTCGCGCCGCTCGCGGAAGCCCTTGAGGCCGCCGAGCCGCGCGCGGACCTCCGTCGCCGACGGGCGCGGGTGGGCCGGCACCTCGTGGTCCTGCTCGGGCGGGACCGTGAAGGCGTTGGACCCCACGATGATGCGCTGGCGCCGCTCCACCTCCTGCTGGTAGCGATAGGCGGCGTTCTCCAGCTCCTGGTCCACCCAGCCCGTCTCGATGGCGCGGTACATGCCGCCCTGCTCGGCGATGCGGCCGAGGGTGGCGCGGGCATCGGCCTCGAGCCGGTCGGTGAGGGCCTCGATGAAGTAGGAGCCGCCCAGCGGGTCGGCCGCGTTCCCCGCGCCCACCTCGTAGGCCAGGATCTGCTGGGTGCGGATGGCGATCTGGTGGGCCTGCTCGGTGGGCAGCGAGATGGGCTCGTCGTAGGAGCAGCAGTGCAGCGACTGGGCGCCCCCCAGCACGGCGGCCAGCGCCTCGTAGGCGACGCGCACGATGTTGTTGAGCGGCTGCTGGGGCACCAGTGAGACGCCCGCAGTGTGGACGCCGAACTTGAACTGCCAGGAGCGCGGGTCCCGGGCGCCGTACTCCTCCCGGAGCATGCGGGCCCACATGCGCCGCATGGCGCGGAACTTCGCCACCTCCTCGAGCAGGTCGATGTGGGCCGAGCAGTAGAAGACCATGCGCGGGGCCAGCTCGTCGATGCCAAGCCCGCGCTCGAGGGCCCGGTCGATGTAGGTGCGAGCCATGGCGAAGGAGAAGCCGATCTCCTCCGCGGCGCCGAGGCCCTCCTCGCGGAGGTCGTAGGCGTTGACGTTGATGGGGTACCAGTACGGCATCTGGCGGGCGCAGAACTCGAGGCAGTCCACCGCGGTCTTCAGCCCGAGGTCGAGCGGCGAGTAGGCGGGCGGGTAGCCGCAGAAGCGGTGGTGGAGGGGGTCGTTCTGGATCGTGCCGCGCAGCCGGTCGAGCGACAGGCCGCGCTTGCGGGCCACCGCGAGGTACATGGCCAGCACGACCGGCGCCGCATGCGAGGTCACCACGATGGACATGCTGATGCCGTCCAGCGGCAGGCCCTCCATCAGCGCTTCCATGTCCTCGACCGTGCAGAGCGAGGTGCCCTGGACCCCCACCTCCTCCTCGACCATCGGGTGGTCGGCGTCCATCCCCGTCATGGTCGGGATGTCGAAGATGACGTTGAGTCCCGAGGCGCCCTGGGCCAGCAGGAACTTCATCCGCCGGTTCGTCTCCTCGGGGCCGCCGTAGCCGCATACCTCGCGCCGCGTCCAGTACTTGCCCCGGTACATGTCGGCGTGGATGCCGCGCGCGTACGGGAACTGGCCCGGATCACCCAGGCGCTCCCGGTAGTCGCCGGGCGTGTCCTCGGGCCGGTAGACGGGCTTGACCTCGATACCCGACCAGGTCCTGAGCCGCGCGGGCTTCTCGAAGTAGGCGTCGAGGTGGCCCTTGCGGGGGCCCTCGGGCTGGCGGGAGGCCTCAGGCGGAGTCGTCATCGGGGATGGTCCTCTCCGCCGCCGCCGCCCGCCGGGGGGCCGGCAGATCGGGCGAGGGCTGCTTGGTGAGCCCGCGGACAAGATAGGCCGCGAAGGCCTCGGCGATCTCGCGCGCCGGGCTCGACCCGGCCGGGTGGTACCACTTGGGGATCCAGTGCACCGCGCCGAGGATGGCGAAGCCCACGAGCTTGGGATCGCAGGGGACGAAGACGCCGGCCGTGATGCCCCCGGCGATCATCTTGCGCAGCGCCTGCTCGTACTCGTCGCGGCTGCGCACGATGCGCCGGTGATGGCGGGGCGTGAGGGCCCCCTGCTCGAGCAGCACCACCGTGCCCTTGAGCTGGTCGGCCATGCCCTCGATGTAGTGGGCCAGCGCGACGCGCAGCTGCTCGTCCGGCGGCGCCGGCTGGGCCAGCGCCCGGTGGAAGCCCTCCATGCCGATGTCGAGCGCCAGCTGATGGCACTGGAAGAGCAGCTCCTCCTTGTTCTTGACGTGGTAGTAGAGCGCCGCCTTCGTGACGCCGAGGGCTCGGGCGATGTCGTCCAGCGTCGTGCCGTGATAGCCCCGCTGGTTGAAGACGCGCCCGCTCACGGCGAGGATCCGCTCGCGCGTCAGCTCCCTCCCGCCCCGCTGGGCTGCTTTGCGCTTGCGCATGGTGCCCTCTCGGGCGAACCTACTAATCGTTCAGTAAACTGCACAATCGGGACGAGGCCTTATTCTAGGGGGTCGAATGCACTCAGATCAAGGCGCTCGCCGGGGCGGCTCAGCGAAATGAGGCAATCGCCTCATGGATTGCCACTAACCAGTCAGTCAATTGTGTGGGGCGCGGAAGGGGGAGACCACATGGCGGAGGTGAGGGGCGTGACACCGAAAGAAGCGCTGGCGCTCGAGGGACGGGTGGCGCTGGTCACCGGGGCCAGCCGCGGGCTGGGCCGGGCCCTCGCGCTGGCGCTGGGCGCCGCCGGCGCCGCGGTGGCCTGCGCCGCGCGCTCGGTGGAAGGGGTCGAGGACACGGCGGCGCGCATCCGGGAGGCCGGCGGGCAGGCGCGCGCCTTTGCGCTGGACGTGACGCAGGGCGATCAGATCGCCGCCACGGTCGCCGCCGTGGAGCAGGGGCTCGGGTCGCTCGACATCCTGGTCAACAACGCGGGGATCAACCTCGAGAAGCGCTTCGTGGAGCTCACCGATGAAGACTGGGAGGGGATCCTCGGGACCAACCTCACCGCGATGTTCCGCTGCTGTCGCGCCGTGGCGCCCTCGATGATCGCGCGGGGGCGGGGGAAGATCGTCAACATCGGCTCCATGTGGGGGCGCCTGGGCGTGCCGCGCTACTCCGCCTACTGCGTGAGCAAGGCGGGCGTGGACGCGCTCACGCGCTGCCTGGCCATCGAGTGGGCGCGCCACAACATCCAGGTCAACTGCGTGGCCCCCGGCTATCTCAGGACCGACTTCTCCCGAGAGAAGATGATGGAGCCGCGCATCCGCGACCTCATCCTGTCCAAGATCCCGGCGCGGCGGATGGGGGAGCCCGACGAGATGGGGCCGCTGGCGGTGTACCTGGCCTCCTCCGCCTCGGACTTCATGACCGGCCAGACCGTGTACATCGACGGCGGCGAGACCGTCACCTGGTAGCGACGACCCCATGGAGGACTTCGGCCTCGAGCGGGAGCACCGGGAGTTCAGGGACGCGTTCCGGCGGTTCGTCACCGCCAAGATCGCGCCGCTGGCGGAGGCGGGGGAGCGCGAGCACCGCTTCCCGCGGGAGGTCTACCAGGTCCTCCGCGACGGCGGCTTCCTCGCGGTGAACTTCCCCGAGGCCGTGGGCGGCGGCGGGGCCGATCTCCTCACGGCCTGCATCTACTACGAGGAGCTGACGCGCGCCGCGGCGGGCGTCTCCGCCGGCGTCTTCGCCCACCACCACCTGGCCGCCGGCCCCGTCTTGCGCATCGGGACGGAGGAGCAGCAGCGCGAGTTCCTCGTGCCGGCGCTGCGTGGCGAGCGGATCGGCGCCTTCGGGCTCACCGAGCCGGATGCCGGCAGCGACATCCGCGGCATCAAGACCACGGCGCGCAGGAACGGCGGCGACTGGGTGCTGAACGGGAGCAAGCTTTACATCACCAACGGCGGGATCGCCGACTTCATGGTGGTGGCCGCGCGCACGGGGGCCGGGCGCTCGGGGGATGCGCTCTCGCTCTTCCTCGTCGACACCGCCACCCCCGGCGTCAGCGCGCGCGACCTGGTGAAGGTAGGCAATCACTCCTCCTCCACCTCCTTCGTGAGCCTCGAGGACGTGCGCGTCCCCGCCCGCCGCGTCCTGGGCCAGGTGGGGCAGGGGCTCCGCCAGCTCAAGGAGACGCTCACCGAGGGGCGGATCCTCGTCGCGAACCGGGGGCTGGGCCTGGCCCAGGAGGCCTACGAGCTGATCCTGCGCTACGCGGGAGAGCGGCACGCCTTCGGCAAGCCCATCGGGAGCTTCCAGGCGGTGGCCTTCAAGATCGCCGACATGGCGGCGCGGGTGGACGCCGTGCGCCTGATGATCTACCGCGCGGCCCGGCTCCGCATGGCGGAGCGCGAGTGCATCCGCGAGGCCTCCATGGCCAAGTACCTGGCCAGCGAGACGGCCGTGCGCGTCACCGGCGAGGCGCTCCTGCTCCATGGCGGCGCCGGCTACATGGAGGAGATGAAGGTGGCGCGCCTCTACCGGGACGCGCCCGAGGCCTGGATCGGCGAGGGTACCAACGAGATCCAGCTGAACGTGATCGCGCGGACCCTCGGGCTGCTCTGAGGGGTCGCCACCGACACGGACCGGGGAGACAGGCATGGACTTCACGCCCAGCGCCAAGGTGACGGAGCTCTCGGGGAGGGTCACCGAGTTCATGGAGCGCTTCGTCTACCCCAACGAGCGCGCCCACTACGAGGCCATCGAGGCCTCCGGCGACCGCCACCACCGCCCCGCGCTCCTCGAGGAGCTGAAGGAGCTGGCGCGCGGGGCGGGGCTCTGGAACTTCTTCCTGCCCCACCCCGGCCACGGCCCCGGGCTCACCAACCTCGAGTACGCGCCGCTGGCCGCCATCATGGGGCGCGTCGTCTGGGCCTCGGAGGTGTTCAACTGCTCGGCGCCCGACACCGGCAACATGGAGATCCTCGCGCAGTACGGCACCCCCGAGCAGAAGGCGCAATGGCTCGATCCGCTGCTGGCGGGGAAGATCCGGAGCGGCTTCTCCATGACCGAGCCCATGACGCCGGGCTCGGACCCGACGCAGCTCAAGACGCGGGCCGTGCGCGACGGCGGCCACTACGTCATCACGGGGCGGAAGTGGTTCACCACGGGCGCCATGCACGCCCGCGTGCTCCTCGTCATGGCCGTGACCGACCCGGCGGCCTCGCGCCACAAGCGGGTGAGCCTCCTCGTGGTGCCCATCGAGACGCCCGGCGTCCGCATCGTGCGGGCGCTGCCGGTGTTCGGCCACGTGAGCGGCCCTGGCGAGTGCGAGGTGGCCTTCGAGGACGTCCGCGTGCCGCAGAGCGCCTTGCTTAACGGGGAGGGCGAGGGCTTCGCCGTGGCCCAGGCGCGGCTCGGGCCCGGCCGCATCCACCACTGCATGCGCGCGGTCGGCATGGCCGAGCGCGCCGTGGAGATGATGGCCCGGCGCGCGCGCACGCGCATGGTGGTAGGTGGTCTCTTGGCCGAGAAGCAGATGGTCCAGGACATGATCGCCACCTCCAGGATCGAGGTGCACGCGGCCAGGCTCGTGATGCTCCACGCCTCCTGGGCCATGGACACCATGGGGAAGAAGGAGGCCTGGCCCGTGATCTCGATGGCCAAGGTCCTCTGCGCCCAGACGGCCTGCCGCGTGGTGGACCGCGCCATCCAGATCCACGGGGCGCTGGGCGTCACCGACGATGTGCCGCTGGCCGCGATGTGGCGCTACGCCCGCATCCTGCGCCTGGGCGATGGCGCCGACGAGGTCCACAAGGCCAAGCTCGCCGAACACGAGATCCGCCATTGCCCCTGAGCGGCCGTCGCGCGGCGCAGCGAGCCCCGCGGTGAGCGCCGGGACGGCCGCCTCCGCCACGGCGGCGGAGTCGCTCCGCGCGGGGCTCGAGACCTTCATCGCCGCCGAGGCCGGCCATCCCGCGGCCATCCGCGCGCTGTGGCGGCTTCCCGGCGGCACCATGCGGGAGGCCTGGGCGCTCGATGTCGAGATCGCGGGCGGGGCCTGGGCTGGCGCCCACCGGCTCATCCTCATGGCGGACTGCGGCGCCCAGATCCTCTACTCGCGCCTCCCCCGCGAGGACGAGCTGCGCGTCATCGCGGCCATGCACGCCTCGGGCGTCCCCTCGCCCCGGCCCTACTGGTGCATTCCGGAGGGCCGCCCCCATGGGCTCCCGCCGGGCCTCCTGATGGAGCGCGTCGAGGGGGAGACCGTGGCCCGCCGGCTCCTCGCCGATGCCGCCTATGCGGCCGTGCGGCCGCGGCTGCTCGAGCAGATGGCCGAGGCCCTGGCGCGGATGCACGCCGTGCCCGCCGCGGCGCTCGACGGGCTTCCCGGCCCCGCGACGGGCCAGGCCCCCGTGCAGTTCCAGCTGCGGGAGGTCGAGGCCGCGCTCCGCGCGCTGGGCGAGCCCCATCCGGCGCTGGAGCTGGGGCTCCGCTGGCTCGGCCGCCGCATCCCCGCCCGCGAGCGGCTGGTCCCAGTCCACGGCGACTACCGCCTCGGCAATGTCGCTGTGGATCCCGCGGACGGGCTGCGCGCGGTGCTCGACTGGGAGCTCACGCATCTCGGCGATCCCGGGGAGGACGTGGGCTGGGCCTGCATGCGCTTCTGGCGGAGCATCGACCGCCCCGGGGCCCCCGCGCTGGGCTCGCGGGAGCGCTTCCGCGCCGCCTACGCGGCGGCGGGCGGCCGGCGCTTCGATCCCGAGGCCGCGCATTACTGGGACATCTTTGCCAATGTGCGCTGGGCCGTCATCACGCTCGCGCAGGCCTTCCGCCACCTCTCCGGGCGCGAGCGGAGCCTCGAGCTGGCGAGCATCGGGCGTCACTGCGCGGAGGTGGAGTACGAGCTGATGCGCCTGCTGCGCGAGAGGTGAGCGCGATGGAGGCCCGCTGACCGCCATGCAGGACCGCCCGACCACCCCCGAGGCGCTCGAGGCCGTGCGGGACTTCCTCGCCCAGGAGCTCCTGCCCAGCCTGTCCGACCCGCGGCGCCGGTATCATCTGCAGATCGCGCTCAACGTCCTCCGGATCGTGGAGCGCGAGGCCGAGGGCGAGGACGCCCGGCTCCGCGCCGAGTACGCCGCGCTCCGCGACCTGCTCGGGCTGCCGCCGGCGGCGCCGCCCGAGGACCCGGCGGCGCTCCGCCAGGCCGTGCTCGAGGCCAACCGCACCCTCTGCGCGCGCATCCGCCAGGGTGATGCGGATGCCGGCTCCTGGAGGCAGCGCGTCGTTGCCCACGTGGAGGCCAGCGTGGAGGCCAAGCTCGCCGTGAACAACCCGGCCGTCCTCGCCGCCTTCCGCGCCGAGGCCGCGGCCGGCTCACAAGGCGCCTCGTGACTCTCGCGGCATTGCGCGACGCCCGGGCCCGGAGGGCGGGGGACCCCGGCGGGCCCCGACTGGCTCGCCTGGACGCCGCACCTCGCTCGGGCGGGGCGAGCGCGACCCCCCATCCCCCGGTGGGGGCGGCGCGAGGGCAGCCGACCCGCGATCGCGCGCTCGCCCCGCCCTGCGCTTCAGGCGGCGCCACGGCTCGCCAGAGGGCCCGCCGGCGCCCCCCGCCCTCCGGGCCCCGCCGGGGCGACATTCCCGCATTCTGCGGGAGTCATTAGAGGAGGTAGGGATGCAGGTCCACGCGACGACGCTGGACCGGGGGAGCGAGCGCTTCCGCCGGAACCGGGCCGCCATGCTCGAGCGGCTCGCCGAGATCGACCGCCAGCTGGCGCTGGCGCGGGGCGGCGGCGGGGCGCGCTACGTCGAGCGCCACCGCCAGCGCGGCAAGCTCCTGGTCAGGGAGCGCATCGAGCTCCTCGTGGACCGGGACAGCCCCTTCCTCGAGCTGTCGCCGCTGGCGGCCTGGGGGACGGACTTCACCGTCGGGGCCGCGGTGGTCACCGGCATCGGCGTGGTGTCGGACGTCGAGTGCCTCGTCATCGGCAACGACCCCACGGTGCGGGGCGGGTCGCTCAACCCGTACACGGTGAAGAAGACGCTCCGCGCCTTCGACATCGCGCGCGCCAACCGCCTGCCCGTGATCCAGCTCACCGAGTCCGGCGGCGCCGACCTGCCGACCCAGGCCGAGATCTTCGTCCCCGGCGGCCGCACCTTCTTCGAGATCACGCGGCTGTCGGCCGAGCGCGTCCCGACGCTCTCGCTGGTCTTCGGCTCCTGCACCGCGGGCGGCGCCTATGTGCCCGGCATGTCCGACTACACCATCTTCATCAAGGAACGCTCCAAGGTGTTCCTGGCAGGGCCCCCGCTGGTCAAGATGGCCACGGGCGAGGAGTCCACCGACGAGGAGCTGGGCGGCGCCGAGATGCACGCCCGGGAGTCGGGGCTCGCCGACTACCTGGCCCAGGACGAGGCCGACGCCATCCGCATCGCGCGCGGCATCGTCGCCCACCTCAACTGGCGGAAGCACGGCCCCGGGCCGTCCCTGCCGGCGGAGGCCCCGGTCCACGACCCCGAGGAGCTCCTGGGCATCGCCTCGGCGGATCTCCGCGAGCCCTTCGAGATGCGCGAGATCATCGCCCGCGTGGTGGACGGCTCGCGGGTCGAGGAGTTCAAGCCGCTCTACGGGCGGACGCTGGTGACGGCCTGGGCCTCCATCCACGGCTGCCCGGTGGGGATCCTCGCCAACAACGGCATCCTCTTCTCCGAGGAGTCCGAGAAGGCCGCGCAGTTCATCCAGCTCGCCAACCAGCACGACGTGCCTCTGGTGTTCCTGCAGAACATCACCGGCTACATGGTGGGGCGCGCCTACGAGCGCGGCGGCATCATCAAGGACGGCGCCAAGATGATCAACGCCGTGACGAACTCGAAGGTGCCGCATCTCACCGTGATGATCGGCGCCTCCTACGGCGCGGGCAACTACGGCATGAGCGGGCGGGCCTATGACCCGCGCTTCGTCTTCACCTGGCCGAGCCACAAGATCGCCGTCATGGGCCCGGCGCAGCTGGCGGGGGTCATGTCCATCGTCCAGCGCCAGGCGGCCGAGGCCGCGGGGCGCCCCTACGACGAGGCCCAGGACGCCATGGTGCGGCGGGCCGTGGAGGAGCGGATCGAGAGCGAGTCGAGCGCGCTCTTCGCCACCGCGCGCATCTGGGACGACGGCATCATCGACCCGCGGGACACGCGCCCCGTGCTCGGGATCGCGCTGAGCGTCTGCCACAATGCCGAGGTCCGCGGCGCGGCGGGCTTCGGCGTGTTCAGGATGTGACGCGATGCCAGGCCTGAGCCGGCTCCTCATCGCCAACCGCGGAGAGATCGCGCGGCGGATCATCCGGAGCGCCCGGCGGATGGGCCTCGCCACCGTCGCTGTCTACGCCGATCCCGACGCGCATGCGCCCTTCGTGGTCGAGGCCGACCTGGGCGTGGCGCTGGGTGGTACGGTGGCGGCGGAGACCTACCTCGACGCGGACAAGCTCATCGCCGCCGCCCGGCGCGGGGGGGCCGATTGCGTCCACCCGGGCTATGGCTTCCTCTCCGAGAACGGGGCCTTCGCCGAGGCCGTCATCAAGGCCGGGCTCACCTGGGTGGGGCCGCGCCCCGAGACCATCCGCGCCATGGGCGACAAGCTGGCCGCAAAGGAGGTGATGACCAGGGCCGGCGTGCCCGCGCTGCCCGCCGTGGCGGTGGAGAGCGCGGCCCAGGCCGCCCGGGCGGCGGAGGCGGGCCTCGAGTACCCGCTCCTCGTCAAGGCCGCCGCGGGCGGGGGCGGGCGCGGGATGCGGATCGTGAGGCGCGCCGAGGACCTCGTCGCCGCCGTCGAGAGCGCGCGCCGGGAGGCGCAGGGGGCCTTCGGCGACGACCGGGTCTTCCTCGAGCCGTATCTCGAGGGGATCCGCCACGTGGAGGTCCAGATCCTGGGCGACCGCCACGGCCAGGTCATCCACTGCTTCGAGCGCGAGTGCTCGATACAGCGGCGCCACCAGAAGATCGTCGAGGAGGCGCCCTCGCCGGCGCTCACCCCGGCGCTGCGGGCGCAGATCTGCGAGGCCGCGGTGGCGGCCGGGCGCGCCATGGGCTACGAGAGCGCCGGCACCGTGGAGTTCATCCTCGACGGCAACGGCCGCTTTCACTTCCTGGAAGTCAACACGCGGCTCCAGGTCGAGCACCCGGTGACCGAGGCCATCACCGGGCTCGATCTCGTCCGCGAGCAGCTCCGCATCGCTCAGGGCGAGCGGCTCGAGCGGGCGCAGGAGGAGATCTCCGTCCAGGGCCACGCCATCGAGGCGCGGCTGTACGCCGAGGACCCGGCCCATGACTTCCTGCCCGCGGCCGGCCGGCTCCTGGCCTGGGAGGAGCCCGCCGGGCTCGGCGCGCGCTTCGACTCGGGCGTCGTCGCGGGCAGCGAGGTGTCCGTGCACTTCGACCCCATGCTCGCCAAGGTCATCGTGCATGCCGCGACGCGCACGGAGGCGGCGCTGAGGCTTGCCACCGTGCTCGAGCGGCTGCGGCTTCACGGCGTCACCACCAACCGCGACTTCCTGGTGGGCCTGCTCCGCCACGAGGCCTTCCTCGCCGGCGACACCACCACCGACTTCATCGAGCGGCATCGGCCGGCGCGCCGCCGCGAGCCCGCCGCCGCCGAGCTGCGCTGGGCGGCGCTGGCCGCGGCGCTCGGGGACCAGGCGCATCGCCGCGCGGGCGCCCGCGTGCTGCAGAGCCTGCCCTCGGGCTGGCGCAACAACCCCAGCGCGATGCACGAGGTCACCTACCACCACGGTGCGGACGAGGTGGCGGTGCGCTATCAGCGTGGCCGCGACGGTGCCTTCGACTGGGAGTGCCTGGGAGAGCGCGGGCGGGCGCGGCTCGAGGTGGTGAGCGCGGC
>MGBV01000239.1:19077-19902 GCA_001788415.1 Candidatus Rokubacteria bacterium GWC2_70_16
CGACGCCCTGGTGGACCTCGAGGTGGACGGCCTGCGCCGCCGCATCCGACTCCTCGCCCATGACGACCACTGGTGGGTGCAGGGGGCGGCCGGCGAGGTGCGCCTCACCGAGAGCCCGCGCTTCCCCCAGCCCCGGCACGAGCAGGTGCGGGGCGCCCACACCGCGCCCATGCCCGGGAAGGTCGTGACCGTCTCGGTGGCCGTCGGCGATCTCGTCGAGCCCGGCCGGACGCTCGTCACGCTGGAGGCCATGAAGATGGAGCATCACGTCACCGCCGTCGCCGCCGGCCGCGTCCTCGAGGTCCGCGTCGCGGCCGGCGCGCAGGTGGACGGAGGCGACCTCCTGGTGGTCGTCGAGTCGGCAGAGGATGGAGGCGCGTAGATGACTCTCTCCTGCTCTTCGCGGCCCACCGCGCCGTGCAGGAGACCCTCGCGGCCTTCCGCGCCCACGGCGACCGCGGCGCCCTCGAGCCCCGCCTCACCCCCGAAGCCGAGTTCGACGATCTCATCGGTTTTCCCCGGATCCAGGCCCTCGCCGCCCGCCACGGGCTTCAGTGAGGGGCGCCGGAGACCGGGCGCCCGCCCGAGGCGCGAGGGCCGGCAGCTGGGCGCGTGGCAGGCGGCCTCGAAGAGGCGGCGGGCCACGCTCCGGTCGGCCGGGGTCGCGAGCGAAAATCGCCAGCTCACTGAAGAGAATGTGGGCCGGTTACAATGACGAACGTCTGACTCGCCGTTCTCTCTTCACCGACGAAGGAGCCGGTCTATGCTGCTCTACCTCATCAACCCGGACAACCCGGTCGTCAGCATCACCAAGGTCAGGTCCAG
>MGBV01000240.1 GCA_001788415.1 Candidatus Rokubacteria bacterium GWC2_70_16
ACCTTCGAGGTCACGTCCAACGACGTGCTGACGGCCGTGCCCCTGTTCCTGTTCATGGGCTACGTGGTCGAACGCGCGAACATCCTCGACCGCCTGTTTCACTCGCTGCAGATCGCCGCCAAGAACATCCCAGGATCGCTCGCCGTGGCGACGCTGCTCACCTGCGCCATGTTCGCCACCGCCACGGGGATCGTCGGCGCGGTGGTGACCCTGATGGGGCTGCTCGCCTTTCCCGCCATGTTGCGCGCCGGCTATGACACCAAGCTCTCCGCGGGGATCGTGTGCGCGGGCGGCTGTCTCGGCATCCTGATCCCGCCGAGCATTCTCCTCATCGTCTATGCCGCCACCGCCGGCATCTCGGCGGTCAAGCTCTATGCGGCCGCCATCATTCCGGGCTTCTTGCTCGCGGGCTTCTACGTCCTGTACGTGATCGTGCGGGCGGTGCTGAATCCGGCGCTCTGTCCCAAGTTGCCCCGGGAGCAGACGGACGTTCCAGTCACTGAGGTGGTGCGGTCGCTGCTGACCTCGTTCTTTCCCCTCGCGGTCCTGATCGTCTCGGTGCTCGGCGCCATCCTGTTCGGGTTGGCGACGCCGTCGGAAGCCGCCGGCGCCGGCGCGCTCGCCACTCTCGTCCTGGCCGCCGCCTACGGAGCGCTCAACTTCCAGATGCTGAAGGAGTCCGTGTACCTGACCGCGCGCGCGACGGCGATGGTCTGTTACCTGTTCATCGGGTCGTGGACCTTTGCGTCCGTGTTCGCTCTCCTGGGCGGCCAGTCGGTGGTCGAGCGGTTCTTCCTCGGCATGAACCTGTCGTCGTTGCAGTTCCTGATCCTTGCCCAGCTCATCATCTTCATCCTGGGGTGGCCGCTGGAGTGGACCGAGATCATCATCATCTTCGTCCCGATCTTCCTGCCGCTGCTCGACGACTTCAAGGTCGATCCGATCTTTTTCGGGATCCTGGTCGCGCTCAACACCCAGACCGCGTTCAACACGCCGCCCGTGGCGATGGCCGCGTTCTACCTGAAAGGAGTCGCTCCGCCGCACGTCACGCTCGCGGAGATCTACAAGGGTGCCCTGCCCTTCGTGTTCATGGTGTTCCTGTGCATGGTGCTGGTCTACGTCTTTCCGGGACTGGCGTTGTGGCTGCCGGACTACCTGTACAGCTCGCGGTGAGCCACGCGGGCCGCGCCGCCGAGGACCGATCCGGATGAGCCTGTGCGCACTGTCGCTCACCCAGGCGGCGGCGGACATTCGCGAGGGCCGCATCACCTCGGCCGAGCTGGTGGCGGACTGCCTCGAGCGGGTCGAGGAGGTGGAACCCAAGGTCCAGGCCTGGGCGTTTCTCGACCGCGACCACGCGATGCAGCAAGCGGAAGCCACCGACCTGCATCGCAAGCAGGGCAAGGCGCTGGGGCCGCTGCACGGCGTGCCGGTGGGGATCAAGGACATCTTCGATACCGGCGACATGCCCACCGAGCTCGGATCGCCACTGTGGGTGGGGCGCACGCCGCGACGGGATGCGGCGGTCGTCGCCCGGCTGCGGGCGGCGGGCGCCGTGATCATGGGTAAGACCGTGACGACGGAGTACGCGTACTTTCATCCCGGCAAGACCACCAATCCCCACGATGCGGGCCGCACCCCGGGCGGCTCCTCCAGCGGCTCGGCGGCGGCGGTGGCCGCGCACATGGTGCCGGGCGCCATCGGCTCGCAGACCAACGGCTCCGTGATCCGGCCGGCGGCGTTCTGCGGCGTGGTCGGCTTCAAGCCCACCCACGGCCTCATCCCGCGCAGCGGCGTGCTGCTCCTGTCGCGCACCCTCGATCACGTCGGCGTGTTCGCGCGCACGGTCGAGGATGCGGCGCTCGTCGCGGGGACGCTCGTCGGTTTCGACGAGGAAGACCCCGACACGCGCCCCATAGCGCATCCGCGCCTTGTCGAGGTCACCGCATCGGAGCCGCCGCTCCCACCCCGGCTGGCCTTCGTGCGCTCGCCGGCGTGGGAGCGCGCCGAGCCTGCGACACGCGAGGCGTTCGCGGAGCTCGTCGAGACGCTCGGCGAGGCGGTGTCCGAGATCGAGCTCGGCGCCGGGTTCGCGCGCGCCGTCGAGATGCACCGCACGATCATGGAAGTCGAGATGGCGCACAACCTTCGCCGCGATTACGAGAAGGGCGGCGACCGGATGAGCGCGGTGCTGCGCCAGCTCATCGAGCGCGGCCGGAGCCATACGGCGGTTGACTACGCTGCCGCGGTCGCCGGCATTCCGTCACTCAACGACGCCCTCGCCCCGGTATTCGACGAGTTCGACGCGCTCGTCACGCCGGCGTCGCCAGGCGAGGCACCGCGCGGCCTCGGGGCCACCGGAGACCCGATCTTCTGCACGATGTGGACGTATCTGGGCACGCCGGCGATGACGTTGCCGCTGCTGCGATCGCCCGCGGGGCTGCCGCTCGGCGTTCAGCTCGTCGGGCGGCGTGACGGGGATGCGCGCCTCCTGCGAACGGCTCGGTGGCTCGTCGAGACGCTCAGGAGCGCACGACATCGCCGCAGCCCGGCGGGGGTGCCCCCCCGGCGAGCCGAGTCGGCACGCATGAGGAAGAGGAAGCCGGCATGATGGCCTTGGCGACTGGTCTCGTGGGTATCGCGATGCTGATCCTGTTCCTGGGGATCCTGGCCTGGTGGATCAAGGCGTTGCCCTTCGTCATCATCGTGACCGTCGTGGTCCTGCTGGTGCTCTACGACTTCGTGCGGACCCTCCGCTATGGCGACAGCGGCCCTCGCCCCTGAAGCGCGACGCCCCCGCCACCGTTCAGTATTTCTAGTACCCGCGCTCCCGGCTCACGACGTGGCGGAGCGGGCGGCGCGATAGGTAGCGGCGGAGGTTGTCGTTGAAGATCGCCGCGATCTCGTCGGGGGTGCTGGGGCCGGAGATGTGTGGCGTGATCACCGCGTTGTGGAGGCTCCACAGCGGGTGCGCGGGCGGCAGCGGCTCGCGCTCGAAGACGTCGAGGATGGCCCCGGCGATCCGGTGCTCGCTCAGCGCCTTCACCAGCGGCCCTTCGTCCACGACCGAGCCCCGGGCGATGTTGATGAGCCACGCCGAGGGCTTCATGGCGGCGAGCTCGGCGGCGCCGACGAGGCCGCGGGTCTCGTCGGTGAGGGGCACGGTCACCACCACGAAGTCGGCCCGCGCCAGCGCCCGACGCCTCGCGCCTGTCCCATAGACGAGGCTCGTCTCGCGCACCCGGCGCCCGCTCCGGGTCACGCCGATCACCGTCATGCCGAAGGCGCGCGCCGAGCGCGCGATGGCGCGCCCGATGTCGCCGAGTCCGACGATGCAGAGGGTGGCGCCGTGGAGGCGGCGCGGGGCCTCCTCGACCCAGCGACCCTCCCGCTGGTGCTGGCGGAAGGCCTCCATCCGCTGGGTGACCCAGAGACACCAGCCCAGCGTGTACTCCGCCATCCAGGGGCCGAAGATGCCCGCGGCCCGGGTGACGATGACGTCGGCGGGCAGCGCGGGAACCAGGAAGCGCTCCACGCCCGCCCCCATGCACTGGATCCAGCGCAGCCGCCCGGCCCGGGCCAGGAGGCTCGCCGGCACCGCCCAGCCGTAGAGGATCTCGGCCTCGGCGATGACGGAGTCGGCCTCTGCCGGGGTGGAGCAGGCCACCACCCTCAGCCGGCGCCGGGGAAGCCGGATGAGGCGCGCATAGGCCTCCGCCTCTTCCGGGTGGTAGACGAGGATGGTGGGCGCCGTCACGCCCCGAGCGTGGCGAGGAGGCGGTCCTCGAAGGCGAAGTCCACCTCCCGCTCCACCAGGCCCGCCGCGCGGTACCAGTCCCACGTCTGCGCCAGTCCCGAGCGGAGCGTGTAGCGCGGGCGGATGCCGAGATCGAGCCTGAGCTTGTGCGTGGTGTGGACGGCGTGGCAGTTGTAGACGAGGTTCTGGCCGAACACCGGGCCCGGCCTGTCCCAGTCCTGGAGGAGCGCCGGATCGAAGTGCCGGAAGGTCACGGGGCGGCCCATCACCTCGGCGATTGCCTCGACGAACCCCACCTGGGTGACGGTCTCCTCGCCCATGACGTTGTAGGCCTGGCCGTGAGTGCGCGCATCGCCCAGCATGGCGGCCAGGGCGTCGGCCAGGTCCCCCACGTGGCCGAATTGCCTGAGCCAGCCCCCGTGCCCCGGGACCAGCACCGGGCGTCCCCGGTGGATCCGGTCCATGAAGAACGTCTCGTTGTGGCGCGTGTTGAGCGGGCCGAGCACATGCGTGGGGCGGACGATCGTGACGGGGAGCCCCTCCTGCCTGTGGCGCTCGAGGAGCGCATCCTCGCCTGCGATCTTGTGACGCGCGTACTCGCCCCAGTACAGCCCCCGGGGCGTGGCCTCGGAGTAGGGGATGGGGAGCGCGTGGTCGTAGACGCGCGCGGTGGAGACGAAGAGCACGTGCGGCTGGCCCTGGAGCGCGTCCAGCAGCGCCACCACGTCCTCCCCCAGCGTCGGGGCGTAGGTGACGTCCACCACGCCGTCGAAGGTCTCGCCCGCCAGGGCCGCGCGGAGCGCCGCATGATCCTTCCGGTCGGCGACGAGGGTCCTGACCCCGGCGGGCAGTCGCTCCCCGCGGCGGCCGCGGTTGAGCACGGCGACCTCGTGGCCGCGGCCCAGGAGCGCGCGCACGAGGTGGAGGCTGACGAACTCGGTGCCACCCACGACGAGGACGCGCATGACGGCGGGCATCATACCACGCCCCCGCGGCCGTCGGGCTCAGCCAGCAGGGGAGCGGGAGGATGAGCCAGAGGGAGGCGAATCGCACCGCGGGGGCACGCAGCGTGCGCGCGGCGGCTCCCACCGCGAGCGGGGCCACGAGGGTCCACGGCATGACGCCCATCAGGGCATCCATGACGAGATTGCCGAGCGGCGCCAGCGGGGGCCGCCGAGACACCAGGCGAACCAGTCCTCCCGCACGACGGCGCGGGCGTAGGTGCCCGCGCCGCCTTCCCCTTGTGGCAGCCGCATGCGCCTGATCGCCACCGTCCACGATCCTCGCGTCATTCGGCGGATCCTCGCTCACCTGGGCCTCGCGTGCTCGGGGCGGAGCCCCGGCCCCGCCCCGCCCCGCCCGGGTCCAGCGCCGCGCCCTGAGCCCGCTGGCACCAGGGGGGCGGCAGCCCTCGTGCCGCGCTCCCGGCCCGATGGCGGGACGCAGCGTCAGGTGTTGGTCCGTCTGCCCCTTGACGGGGCCGTTGTCCGTGGCTCGCACCGCGGTCCGTCGGGCGGGTTCTCTCGGCTTGCGTGGAGGAGCTTGTGTGCGCTGTGCCCTCGGCATCGGTGGCATCGGTGGGAGCGTTGGGAGCGATCCGTGGGGGGGCCGAGTCCGCGCGCGCCGCCACGTCCGAGTGCGCACCCTATGTCAGGTTCACGCCACGCCCGGCGTCGGCCGTCCGCGGACCCGACCCCGGGGACCCCGGTAATGATGGCTACGCTCGCCGCCACGGCCTTCCGCCCCATGCTCGAGCAGAAGGAGCACAACATCCGCCGCACCTTCGCGATCTCGGTGGACGCCTTCATCGCCGCCGTGCAGGCGGCGGTCCCGCTCATGGCGGGGCGCCCGGGCCGCATCGTGGCCATCTCCGGCATCGACAGCCATCAGGCCATGGCGGGCCACGGCGTGCTGGGCGCCGCGAAGGCCGCGCTCGAGAGCCTGGTGCGGACGCTGCCGCTGGAGCTCGGGCCCCGCGGCATCACGGTGAACGGCGTGAGCCCCGGCTTCATCGAGACGGACTCGGCGCGCTTCTACACGGAGCGCGGGCTCAAGCGTGAGTACTCGCCGGCCGCGCTGGAGCTCATCGCCGCCACGCCCGTGCGGCGGCTGGGCCGGGGCGAGGACGTGGCGGCGCTCGTCGCCTTCCTCGCCTCCGACGGGGCGGGGTTCCTCACGGGCCAGACCATCCTCATCGACGGCGGGCTCACCATCGTCTCGCCGCTCCACCGTCCCGTCGAGGATCGGCGGGGCATGGAGGGGGAGCGCGGCTGAGGCCGGCGCCGGCGCGGCCGGGCCCGTTGCCGTGACGCCGGCGCTATGCTGTAATGGGGTCAACCCGCACGGCCCGTCAACCCTAGCCTCCCGGAGGGGCATCATGAGCACACGATGGAGCCTCGTCGCACGCACCGCGACCATCCTCGGGCTGGCCGCCCTCGTCTCTCTCTCCCTGCGGCCGGCGGCCACCGCCGAGGCCCAGACCACCATCAAGGCGGTGAAGCACTCCGCGCTCCGGGTCCTGGACCCGATCCTCACCACCGCCTACATCACCCGCAACCACGGCTACATGATCTACGACACCCTCTTCGCCATGAACGACCGGTTCGAGGTGAAGCCGCAGATGGTGGACAAGTGGACGGTGAGCGCCGACAAGCTCACCTACACCTTCACGCTGCGGGACGGCCTCACGTGGCACGACGGGGCCCCGGTCACGGCCGAGGACTGCATCGCCTCCCTCAAGCGCTGGGGCGAGCGGGACACCTTGGGCCAGAAGCTCCTCGAGTACACGAAGGAGCTCCGGGCCGTGAACCCGAAGACCTTCCAGCTCGTGCTCAAGAGCCCCTACGGCCTGGTCCTCGAGTCCCTCGGCAAGCCCTCCTCCAACGTGCCCTTCATGATGCCCCGGCGCATCGCCGAGACCCCGGGCAGCAAGGCCATCTCCGAGCACATCGGCTCCGGCCCCTTCAAGTTCGTGCAGGCCGAGTTCCAGCCCGGCATCAAGGCCGTCTACGTGAAGAATCCCGACTACAGCCCCCGGGGCGAGGCGCCGTCCTGGGCCTCAGGGGGCAAGCGGGTGAAGGTGGACCGCGTCGAGTGGATCGCCATGCCGGACCACCAGACGGCGGTCAACGCCCTCATCGGCGGCGAGATCGACTTCATCGAGTCGCCGCCTCACGACCTCCTGCCCGTGCTGGAGAGCGCCCCGGGCGTCAAGACCATGATCATCAACAAGCTCGGGCTGCAGGGCATGCTCCGCTTCAACCACCTGCACCCCCCCTTCACCAACCCGAAGATCCGCCAGGCCGTCGCCTATGCCGTGATGCAGGACGACTACATGAAGACCTGGATCAGCGAGGCGAAGTACCGGCGGACGTGCCTCGCGATGTTCGTCTGCAACACGCCGCTGGCCAGCGAGGCGGGCGCCGACGGCCTCATGCGGGGCAATCTGGAGAAGGCCCGGGCCCTGCTGAAGGAGGGCGGCTACGACGGCACCACCGTGGTGCTGATGCACCCCACGGACGTGAACTCCATCGCCTCGTACCCCGTGGTGACGGCCCAGGCCCTGCGCAAGATCGGCATGAAGGTGGACGTCCAGGCCATGGACTGGCAGACCCTGGTCTCGCGGCGGGGCAAGCAGGAGCCCCCGGCCCAGGGCGGCTGGAACATGTTCCACACCAACTGGGTGGCCCACGACGTGATGAATCCCGTGGTCAACGCGGGCGTCAACACCAAGGGCGCCAAGGGCGGCTGGTTCGGCTGGCCCGCGGATCCCCAGATCGAGGACCTCCGCGACCAGTTCGCACGCGAGGGCGACCCGGCCAAGCAGAAGAAGCTCGCGGCCGACATCCAGCGGCGCGCCTACGAGGTCGGGGCCTACCTCCCGCTGGGCGAGTACATCCAGCCCACGGCGTACCGGGATCGCCTGAGCGGCATCCTCGAGGGGCCGGCGCCCTTCTTCTGGAACATCGAGAAGAAGTAGCGCCGCCCGCTCCCGGTGTACGGCTTCATCGCCAAGCGGCTGCTGGCCACCATCCCCGTCATGGGGGTGGTGGCGGTGGTCGTCTTCCTCCTGCTCCGGCTGAGCCCGGGCGATCCCGCGGCGGTCCTCGCCGGGGATGCGGGCAGCCCCGAGGACGTTCACCGCATCCGCGTGGCCCTGGGGCTCGACCGGCCCATCCACACCCAATTCGTCATCTGGATCGGCCAGCTCGCCCGGGGCGACCTCGGCACCTCCATCATCTCCAACATCCCGGTGACCCGGATGATTAGCCAGCGGCTGGAGCCCACCGCGGCCCTGGCCGTGACCACCATCCTCTTCGCCGTGCTCGTCTCCGTGCCCATGGGGGTCCTCGCGGCCTGGCATCACGGCACCTGGGTGGACCGGGCCGTGATGGCGTTCTCGGTGATCGGCTTCTCGGTGCCCGTGTTCGTGCTGGGCTACCTCTGGATCTACGGCCTCGCCATGAGCCTCAAGTGGCTGCCGGTCCAGGGCTACGTGAGCATCTCGCAGGGCGTCTGGCCCTTCGCCCAGCGCCTGATCCTGCCCACGCTCACCCTCAGCGTGATCTACGTCGCGCTCATCGCGCGGATCACCCGGGCCAGCGTGCTGGAGGTGATGGGCGAGGACTACATCCGCACCGCCCACGCCAAGGGCGTGGCCGACCGGCGGCTGCTCATCCGGCACGCCCTGGCCAATGCGGCCGTCCCCATCGTCACCGTCATCGGCCTCGGGGTCGCGCTCCTCATCGGGGGCGTGGTCGTCACCGAGAGCGTGTTCAACCTGCCGGGGCTGGGCCGGCTTACGGTGGACGCGGTCCTGGCCCGCGACTACCCCATCATCCAGGGACTCATCCTGATCTTCTCCAGCGTCTACGTCCTGCTGAACCTCGTCATCGACATCGCCTACACGCTGCTCGACCCGAGGATCCGCTATTGAGCACGGCCCTCCCGCGGACGCTGCCCGGCGCCGATGCGGTCCCCGGGACCCTCACCGCCCTGGCGCGCTCGGCCGTGCTCCGCCACCCGAGCGTCATCTTCGGGGCGGTGGTCCTCCTCATCCTGACGGTAATGGCGATCTTCGCGCCGTACCTCGGGACGGTGGACCCGCGCGCGCTCGAGCCCGCCGAGCGCATGCGGGGACCCTCCGAGGCCCACTGGTTCGGGACGGACTTCTACGGCCGCGACCTCTACACGCGGGTGGTCTACGGGGCGCGGATCTCGCTCATCGTGGGGGTGATCGTGGCGGTGCTGTCCATCGCCATCGGCCTGGCCATCGGGCTGGTGGCGGGCTACGTCCGCTGGCTCGACGGGGTGATCATGCGCTTCATGGACGGGCTCATGGCCATTCCCGGCATCCTCCTGGCCATCGCCATGATCGCGCTGAGCGGCGCGAGCCTGGCCACGGTGATCCTCGCCATCACCATCCCGGACATCCCGCGGGTGGTGCGCCTCGTGCGGAGCGTAGTCCTGACGATCCGCGAGGAGCTCTATGTCCAGGCCGCCATCGCCGTGGGCACCCGGCTCCCCAAGGTGCTGATCAAGCACGTCCTCCCCAACACGATCGCGCCCCTCATCGTCCAGGGCACCTACGTCGCGGCCTCCGCCATCCTCGCCGAGGCGATCTTGTCCTTCCTGGGCGCGGGGATCCCGCCGGAGATCCCCACCTGGGGCAACATCATGGCCGAGGGCCGCATCTACTTCATGGTGGCCCCGCGCATCATCCTCTTCCCGGGCATCTGTCTGGCCTTCGCCATCCTGGCGGTGAACGTCCTGGGCGACGGCCTCCGCGACACGCTGGATCCGCGGCTGGTCAAGCGGATGTGAGGCCCGCCCACCCGTGAGCGCGCCGCCCGCTCCGCCGGTCCTCGAGATGCGGGACCTGACCGTGCGCCTCCCCCGCGGGGCCGACCGCGAGAACGCGATCCAGGACGTGTCCCTCGAGGTGCGCCCGCAGGAGATCCTCTGCCTGGTGGGCGAGTCGGGCTCGGGCAAGTCGGTGACGGCCTACGCGGTGATGGGGCTCCTACCCAGGAAGCAGCTCGTGGCCACGGCGGGGAGCGTCCGGCTGCAGGGGGAGGAGCTCCTCGCGGCGAGCCCGGCGCGCCTCCGCGATCTGCGCGGCAGCCGCATGTCCATGATCTTCCAGGAGCCGATGACGGCCCTGAACCCCGTCATGACCGCGAGCGACCAGATCGACGAGGTGCTCGCCAGCCATACGGGCCTGACCAGGCCCGAGCGCCAGCGGCGCGTCCTCGATGTGATGGCCTCGGTGCGCCTGCCCGAGCCCGAGCGCCTCGCCCGGGCCTACCCCCATCAGCTCTCGGGCGGCCAGCGCCAGCGGATCATGATCGCCATGGCGCTGGCACTGGAGCCCGCGCTCCTCATCGCGGACGAGCCCACCACGGCGCTGGACGTCACCACGCAGGCCCAGATCCTCCGGCTCGTCAAGGAGATCCAGCGGGAGCACCGCATGGGGGTCCTCTTCATCACCCACGACTTCGGCGTGGTGGCCGAGATCGCGGACCGCGTGGCCGTCATGCGCGAGGGGGAGATCGTCGAGACCGGAACGACCGGCCAGGTGCTCACCGAGCCCCAGCACCCCTACACCCGGATGCTCATCGCCGCGGTGCCGAGCATCGTCCCCCGGGCCGCGCGGCCCGTCACGGGCGCGGTGGTGCTCGAGACCCGGAGCCTGACCAAGGTCTACGCCGAGAAGAGCTTCTTCCGCCCGGTGCGCACCGTCCGCGCGGTGGCGGAGGTGAGCGTCACGGTCCGGCGGGGCGAGACCCTGGGCGTCGTGGGCGAGTCGGGCTCGGGCAAGTCCACGCTGGCCCGCTGCGTGATGCGGCTCATCGAGCCCACGGCCGGCTCGATCCGCCTCGACGACGCCGACATCGCGGGCCTGCCCGCCGCGGCGTTCCGCGCCTTCCGCAAGCGCATCCAGATCGTGTTCCAGGACCCCTACCGCTCGCTCAACCCGCGGCGCACGGCGGGGCAGTCCATCGTGGAAGGGCCCATCAACTACGGCGTCCCGTCCGACGAGGCGTGGGCCCGGGCGCGGGCGCTCATGGAGCTGGTGGCCCTGGACCCCCGGAGCATCGACCGCTACCCGCACCAGTTCTCGGGCGGGCAGCGCCAGCGCATCTGCATCGCCCGGGCGCTGGCCATGGAGCCCGAGGTCCTGGTGGCTGACGAGCCCGTCTCGGCCCTCGACGTGTCGGTGCAGGCGCAGGTGCTCGAGCTCCTGGCCGACATCCGCCGGCGCTTCGACCTCGCCATGCTCTTCATCACCCACGACCTCCGCGTCGCGGCCCAGGTGTGCGACACCGTGGCCGTGATGCACGAGGGGCGGGTCGTGGAGTACGGCCCGGTGGGGGAGGTGTTCAGCCGCCCCGGCCACGAGTACACGCGGTCGCTGCTCGACGCCGCGCCGGGGCGGGGCTGGACCTTCGGCGTGGCCGCCCGGGCGCCGGCGTAGGCCGGCGCCGCGCGCCGGGGCGTCACCCGGCGTCGGCGGCGAGCTCGAGCATCTCCCGGGCGGTCTTCACCATGGCCTCGTCCACCATGTCGCCCTTGTAGGTCCCCGCGGCGATGCCCTGCCCGCGCGCCTCGTCCATGGCCTCGATCAGCCCCCGGGAGTAGGCGATCTCCTCCGCGGACGGCGTGAACACCCGATTGACGATGGGCACAAGCGAGGGGTGCATGACCGTCTGCCCCCGGAACCCGAGCTGGCGGTTCCAGCGGGCATCTACGCCGACTCGGGCGAGAGCCGGACGTCGAGGCCGTGACGTCTCGAGGGCCGCGTCAGGCACATCTGGAGGGCGTCGATCTGCACGCCAATGTGTGGGTGCCGGCCCACGATCGCGCGGGGCTGGAGCGCCTGTGCCGGTGCGTGCTCCGCCCGCCCCTGGCGCAAGAGCGCCTGCGGCTGCGGGACGACGGCCGCGTCGTGGTGGAGCTCAAGACCGCGTGGCACGATGGCACGACGCCGTTGGTGTTCGAGCCGCTCGAGTGTCTCGAACGGCTCGCCGCGATCACACCCCGGCCCGAGGTGAATCTGCTCGTCTGCCACGGGGTGCTGGCCCCGCATGCGCGGTCGCGCGGGCGCGTCGTCGCCCGATAACTGAGGTCACGCACGCTATCTGCCGGCGGGGGCGATTATCCCGTCACTTCTCGCGTGGCCAGGGGATGCAGGACATCGATCGCCCAGCCCAGATCCAGGCGCTCCCCGAGCCAGCCCGGGCATGCCGTCCGCGCATGGACGCGGAGCCCCTGCGCCTCGTGCCGCGCCCGGAGGGCTCGCACCGGGTCGGCCGGCACCGCGGCCGGCGGCGGGACATCGGGCAGGGGCCGCCCGTCTGGCCTTCGGAAGTGCAGCGCGCCGTCGGGCTGCCGCTCGACCTGATAGCCCTCCTCGTGAACCGCGCGGTGGTGCCGGCGGCAGAGAAGCGCGAGGTTCGAGAGCGTGGTCAGGCCGCCTTGCGCCCAGTGGCGGAGGTGATGCCCCTGGCCGAAGGGGAGCCCGCAGCCCGGGAAGCGGCAGGCCCGGTCCCGGTGCTGCAGCGCACGCCGCAAGGCCGGGGGAATCGTCCGGGTCCGGGCCCCGATCTCACGGACGCGCCCGTCCGAGTCGTGGCGCATCATCACCCGGCTCGCGTCGCAGGCCAGGCGCCGCGACGTTCCCGCGGAAACGCGCACCCCGCCCTCGAGGACGGACTGGCCGGGCTCATCTGGGTCCGCCAGCGCCGATGCATCGACATGGACCACCACCTGGTACCGCTCTCCCGGGGTGCCGGGATCGAGCTCATGGTGGAGCGCAGTCTCGGCGAGCAGCGCCAGCGCGTCTGCCTGCTGCTGGGCCGTTGTCGGCGGCTCGGCGGAAGGGTCAGCCCGGCGGGTGGCCGCCTCCTCACCTCGGGTCCGCTGGTACAGCGTCTCGCGCGCTGCCTCCAGCGCCCGCAGGAGCAGGGCCCCCACCTCCGGCTCAAGCCGCCCCCGGAGAACCACCATGCCGTCCTCGTCCTGGTGGACGTGAAGCGCCCGGCTCGCGTGCTGCCGCGCGG
>MGBV01000241.1 GCA_001788415.1 Candidatus Rokubacteria bacterium GWC2_70_16
ACAACCCGGATGCCATGCCCTGCGGCCTGAATCTCAGCGAGGCCTGCGCCCGCACCGCGGCCATGATCGGGATCTTCAACAGCATCCCGGAGTCGGTGCCCACCTGCGCGGGCAGCTTCCGCCGGATCCGCGTGCACCTCCGCGAGGGCTCGGTGGCCGGCGGCGGCCGCCACCCCACCAGCATGTCGGTGGCCACGACGAACCTGGCGGACCGCGTCACGAACCCCGTACAGGTCGCCTTCTCGAAGATCCACGACGGGCTGGGGCTCGGCGAGTGCGGCCCCATCATGGGCGCCTCCATGGCCGTCATCTCGGGCCGGGATCCCCGGAACGGCAACGAGCCCTTCGTCAACCAGATCTTCCTGCTGGACACGGGCGGGGCGGGCGCGGCGGCGACCGATGGCTGGCTCACCATCTGTCACGCCGGCAACTCGGGCATGTGCTTCATCGACAGCGTGGAGCTGGACGAGCTGCACTTCCCCCTCGTGGTCAAGGCGCGGCGGCTGGTCCAGGACACGGAAGGGGCCGGCCGGACGGTCGGGGCGCCCGCGGGGTACTGCGAGTACGGGCCCGTGGCCGGCGCGTGCCTCGATGTCGTGTACACGGCTGACGGGGTCAGGAACAGCGCCCGCGGCACGCGCGGAGGGCTGCCGGGCGCGCCCATCCGGAACTACCTCAGAGGCGCCGACGGCGAGCTCCGGGAGCTGCCGGGCATCGCCGCCATCCAGCTCCGCCCCGGCGAGACGGTGGCGAGCTACTGTGCGGGCGGCGGCGGCTATGGCCCGCCCCACGAGCGGCCTGTCGCCAAGGTGAAGGAGGACGTCGAGGAGGGGTGGATCACGCGGCAGCGCGCCCACGACGTGTATGGCGTGGTCCTCACCGACGGCGGCGATGCGGACATGCAGGCGACGGCGGCCCGGCGCGCCGCGCTGGCCGCCGCCGCGACGGCGTGACAGGCACCGGGGGGGAGGACATCGAGCCATGAAGCTCAAGGACAAGGTCGCCATCGTCACCGGAGGCTCACAGGGCATCGGCGAGGCCATCTGCCGCGCCTATGCCCGCGAGGGGGCGAAGGTCGCGGTGGTCAACGCGCGCAAGCCTGCGCTCGGCCAGTCGGTGGCCCGGACAATCCAGGAGGCCGGGGGCACCGCGCGGGCGTTCCCGTGCGACGTGTCCCGGCGCGAGCAGGTCCTGAAGCTCGTCGAGGATGTCACGGGCGCCTGGGGCACCGTCGACATCCTGGTCTCCAACGCCGGCATCATGATCAACAAGGCGGTGGAAGAGTACACGGAGGAGGACTGGGACCTGATGGTGGACACCAACCTCAAGGGCGCGTTCCTCCTCGCCCAGGCCGTCATCCCCCTGATGAAGGCCAAGGGGTCCGGGAAGATCGTGTTCATGGCGTCGATCGCCGCCACCCATGCCTTCCCGAACTCCGTCCCCTACTGCGCGAGCAAGGCGGGCGTGTGGATGATGACGAAGGCCCTCTGCGCCGAGCTGGCGAAGTCCGGCATCAACGTGAACAGCATCTCGCCGGGCAACACCGCGACGCCACTCAACGAGCACCTGCAGCGCGACCCCGAGTTCGTCAAGCTCATGCAGAGCTACACCCCCACGGGCCGGGCGTATCTCTCCACCGACGAGGTGGCCGGCGCCGCCGTGTTCCTCGCCTCCGAGGACGCCCGGGCGATCCACGGGGTGGATCTCATCGTGGATGACGGCTGGTGCGCGATGTAGCGTGGCTCTACGACCTCTACACCGCCGACGAGGCCTTCGTCACCTCGTCCTTCAGCCGGGTGCACCCGGTGGCCGAGGTGGACGGCCGGCTGCTCCCCTGCCCCGGCCCGCTGACCACGCGCTTCCGCGCCGAGCTCGCCGCCCTCGTGGAGCGTGAGGGAGAGCCTGTGGGCTGAGCCGTCCCGCCTTCCCCGGGGGCCGGCGCCGAGCCCCCTCTCTGAAACGCACGGTTGCCTCTGTCAGTCCGCACCTCAGCCGTGAGCCAGCAACGCCGCGCGTTCCGCCTCCGCCTGCTCCAGCCAGAACCGCATGTCCATCTCGCGGAACATGGCTCTCGCGACGCTCAGGTTCTCCTCGGCCTGCTGTCGCCGCCCCATCCGGCGATGCACCCGGGCCAGGTTCAAGTGACAGCCGGCGAGGAGCGGCCGCAGGCCGAGCTCCTCCGCCAGCGCCTTCGCCCGCTCCAGGAAGACAGCGGCCGATCCGTCGTCGGGTGGCGGCTGAGCGGCGGCGATGCGTCCCAGGACCTCGAGGGCGAATGCCTCATGCGCCCGTTCCCCGGACTCCAGCGCCAGCTCCATGGCCCTGTCCGCCGCTTGCTTGGCCTCCGGCAGGCGCCCACTGAGCAGGAAGGCCTCCGCCGACGCCGCATACATGAGCGGCAGAAAGAATTTCGTCCCCATGTCCTCCTGAAGCGCGACGCCGCGTTCCAGGGCGTGGAGCGCGTCGGCGAACCGCCCCGACCACGCCAGAACCCAACCATACAAGATAGAGGTCACCGATAGGAGGTAGAGCAGCCCCTTCGTCTCGCAGAGGCTGACGGCGCGCTCGAGCCACGGCAAGGCCTGGGCGAACTCACCCTTCAGCGCCGGCACCCATCCCCGCCGGTAGTACGCGGCGGCGTGGGCCTGAGGAACGTCCGAAGCCCCCGCCGACTGAATGGCGCGATCGGCGTGAGAGATCGCGCGATCGAAGTCGCCGAGCTCCGCGTAACACGTGGCCAGCCAGCCGCAGGCGCTCTCGTACGTCGAGCCCAGGACGCTCACGAGCTGTCGCACGAGGCTGGCATCGGGTCCGTCGACGAGACGGGTGAGCCCATCGATGGCTGGGCGATATTCCCCAAGCGCCAGATGGGTCATCGCCAGGTGGTAGGTGCAGCGAGCGCGCAGCTCGCGATCGTCGAAGGCGGTGGCGATGTCGAGGGCCTCGCGACCATGGTCGATGGCGGCCGCGTATCGGCCGCTCATCATCGAGCAGACGCCGATCATGAGGGACACGTGCCCGAGGCGGCGTCGGTCACCGATCTCCCGGGCGAGCCCTTCGGCCTCGTGGAGGAGCTGCACGAGCCTGGGCACCTGGCCCACCGAGAACAGGGGCCAGAAGAGATCCCCGCGCACGTCGATGGCGCGGCGAACGTTTTCGGGAACAGCTGGAAGCTTCGCAAGGATCTCGATGGCCTGCTCGGCCCGCTCCAGGCTCTCCTGCACCGCGCCTCTGGCGTAGGCCTTCGTCCCGGCCTCGCGGAGATAGTCCACGGCCTTGTCCCAGACCTCGGCCCGCACGGCATGGCGCGCGAGGCTCTCCGCATGTTCCCCCACGCGGTCCCCGGCGAGCTGCTCGATCGCGTCAGCAACTCGAGCGTGCAGGACCTTCCGCCGCTCGAGGAGGAGCCCCCCGTAGACCACCTCGTGGGTCAGGGCATGCTTGAAGGTGTACTCGGGCTCGGGAAAGAGACTGGTCTCGTAGAGGAACTCGCGCGCCTGGAGATGCGCCAATCCTCGGCGCAGCTCCTCGTCCGGCACCTCGGCGATCGCCCGGAGGAACGGCAAGGGCACGTCCTTGCCGATGACCGCTGCGGACTGCAGCAGGCGCTTGTCCTCCGGCGAGAGCCGGTCGATCCGCGCTGCCAGAATCGCCTGGACCGTGGCGGGGACCTGGATGCCCGGCAGGGCCTTCGCCAGACGATACGCCCCGCGCTCCCCGACGAGGATCTGGGTTTCCATGAGCGTCCGGACGCTTTCCTCGAGGAAGAACGGATTGCCTTCGGTGCGCTCGATCAGGAGCGTCCTGAGCGGCTGCAGGGAGGCGTCGTCTCCGAGGAGGGCCCGGAGCAGCGCCTCGGCGCTCTCGTGGGGGAGGGGGTCGATCCGAAGCTGGGCGTAGTAGGTTCTGCTCCCCCAGTCGTGCCGGTACTCGGGGCGGTAGTTGAGGAGGAGCAGGAGCCGGGCGGTGGGAAGGCTCTCGACCAGGCTGTCGAGAAAGAGCTGGGTCTCGGAGTCGATCCAGTGGAGGTCCTCGAAGACGAGACAGAGGGGCTGGACCTGGCTCTCGCAAAGCAGGAGCCGCTTGACGGCCTCCAGCGTGCGCTCGCGACGCTGGCGTGGGTCGAGCGCCTGCCACCCCGGATCGTCGATCTGGATTCCCAGCAGCCCCAGCAGCGCTGCCAGCGTCGGCTCCAGAGCCCGATCCAGCGTGAGCAGCTTCCCCGTCACCTTCTCCCGGATCCCCCGCTGATCGTCCCGGTCCTGGATCTTGAAGTACACCTTCAGCAGGTCGATCACCGGGAGGTAGACGGTCGCCTTGCCGTAGGAGACCGACCCGCTCTCGAGGACCAGCCAGCCGTGAGTCCGGTGGGACCGGGTGAACTCCCAGAAGAGACGGGACTTCCCCACCCCGGGCTCGCCGACTACCGCCACGACCTGGCCGTGGCCGTTCCCCGATTCGTCGAGCGCGTGGCGAAGCGCCTGCACCTCGGCGTCCCGCCCGACGAAGCGGGTGAGCCCGCGGGCGGCCGCCGCCTCCAGGCGCCTGCGGGCCGGGCCGGCTCCGGTGAGCGCATAGATCTCGACCGGGGACTCGAGCCCCTTCACCGGGACCGGGCCCAGGGGGTTGACGTGAACAAAGCCCTCGGCCAGCCAGAGGGTCTCCGCCGTCAGCAGGATGGTCCCGGGGACCGCGAGCTGCTCCATGCGAGCGGCGAGGTGAGTCGTCTGCCCGACGGCCGTGTAATCCATGTGCAGGTCGCTCCCGATGGACCGCACGACGACCTCGCCGGAGTTCAGCCCGACGCGGACCTGGACCGTGAGCCCCTGGCTTCGGCGGAGATCCTCCGCATACCGCCCGACTGTCTCCTGCATCCGAAGCGCCGCGTAGCACGCCAGCACCGCGTGATCCTCGTGGGCGAGCGGCGCCCCGAACAGCGCCATGATCCCGTCGCCCATCACCTGGTTCACCGTGCCCTCGAAATGGTGCACCGCCTCCATCATGCGCTCGAGGATGGGGTCGAGGATCTTGCGCGCCTCCTCGGGATCGCGATCGGCGAGGAGTTCCATCGAGCCCTTGAGGTCGGCGAAGAGGACGGTCACCTGCTTGCGCTCGCCTTCAAGCGCCGCCCTGGACGTCAGGATCTTCTCGGCCAGATGCCTCGGAGTGTAGGAGGCGGGCGACGTGATCCTCGGTGCGGCTGACGGTGAGGCGCTGAACGGTTGCCCGCACCCACCGCAGAACTTCTCGCCGGGCTCGTTCGAAACCCCGCAGGACGGGCACGCGAGGGCGAGTGCGGCCCCGCACTCCGAGCAGAATCGGCGGCCCTGGCGATTCTCGTGCTGGCACCGGGGACATTGCATCCGGGCCTCCCCGCGGTCGGAGCCGGTGAACAGGGTCTGAACGCTCTCAGCGTACCCCCGCCAGCGGCGCCACGGCCGCGCGGTAGACGGGAATGCCGAGGGGGCAGGCGCACTTGCGGCAGGCGGGGCATCGGGCGATGCCGAGCAGGGCGGCCTGCGCCCGCCGATCGGCGCCATCGCGCGGGTCCCAGTACAGCTGCGCCAGCTTCACGAAATGGTACGGGCCGCCGATCTCGTCGCGCCCGGCCTCGAAGCTCGGACAGGCGGCCAGGCAGCTCAGGCACTCGGTGCACGCGGCCAGGCGTGCGTGCTCCGCGGGCGCGGACAGGCGCGGCGGCCACTCGCGCAGGCCGCCGTCGCGCACGAAGAGATCGAAGCGCTCCAGGAAGGGCATGATCCAGCGCCGATCGATGATCAGGTCGCGCGCCACGGGCAGCCTTCGGAGCGGCCGGATCACCATGCCCTTCCTCAGCGGGGTGATGCAGGCCAGGCGCGGCCTGCCGTTGACGTCCACGGCGCAGAGGCCGCAGTCCTGGTTGCGGCAGCCACAGCGAAACGCGGGGCTGGACTCGCACGTCTCGTAGATGTGGAGCAAGGCGCCCAGCACCGTGGCGCCTGCTTCCGCGGGCACCTCGTAGGTCTCGATCGCCGGCTCGCGCCCCCGCTCGGGGTCGGAGCGCTCCACGCTGATGCTGATCATGTGGTCGGTCATTGCACCCCCGCCAGCGGCTCGACGGCCAGCGACAGGCCGCCATTCTGACGGCGCGCGACGATGTTGGCGAGCCACCGGGCATCGTCGCGGTCGGGATAGTCGGCCCGGACATGGGCCCCCCGGGTTTCCTGCCGGCAGAGCGCGGATCGGGTGACGATGTCGGCCGTGAGCAGCATCAGCCGGAGCTCGAGGGCGTCCAGCAGGTCGAGACTCTGTCGGCGCTCCGGGCCGAGGCGCAGGCTCCGGGCCTGATCGGCCAGGGAGCGCAGCTCGGCCACCGCGGCCGACAGCTCCGTCTCGTCGCGCACGGCCCCGACCTTGTCCCACATCAGGCGCTGGAGCTGCCGCACCAGGGTGACGGGCCGGTGCTCGCCGCGCGCCCCGGGGAGCCGGGCGACATTCGCGGCGGCCTCCGCCGCCTCGTCGCGCGGCAACGGAGGCCGATCGGCGCCACGGGCGAACTCGGCGGCAGCCAGGCCGGCCCGCCGCCCGAAGACGAACAGCTCCGCGAGGGCCACCGAGCCCAGCCGGCAGGCGCCGTGGACGCCTCCGGCGGCCTCGCCGGCCGCATAGAGCCCCGCGAGGCTGGTCGCCCCATGCTCGTCGATGCGGAGCCCCCCCATGTGGAAGTGCACCGTCGGCACCACGTCCCACGGCTCCTGCCAGGCATACGCCTTGGGTCCGTAGGCGCGCTTCGCGATGTCGAGCAAGCCGACATCCTTCATGGTCTGCCAGGCGGCACGCCCTCGCGGCGTCTCCAGGTTCTGGCGGAGATCGAGCAGCAACCCGCCGTGCTTCGTGCCATTGCCCTTCCGAAGCTCCAGCGCCATGACGCGTGAGACCTGGGCCCGGGTCATCGTCTCCATCCCGACGAGCAGCTCGCGCTCGTGCGCGTCGAGGAGCCGGCCCTGGGGGCCCACGAAGGAGGGCTCGCCGAGAAAGATCCCCACCATGGACGCGGGGTGCGTGCAGGAGAACGGGAGGAACTGCACCTGCTCCATGTCCACCAGCTCGGCGCCGGCCTCGTACCCCAGCGCGTAGCCGTCGCCCGTGGCGCTGCGCATGCAGTCGGTGTGCGGGTAGTACATCCACCCGAGGCCGCCTGTGGCCAGGATCACGGCCGGCGCCCGCACCACGACCGGCGCGCCGGCGGCCAGATCCCAGGCCACGAGGCCAGCGATCCGCCCGCCATCGCTCAGCAGCCTGACGGTCACGGTCTCCTCGAGCACGTCCACGGCCGACCGCGCCGCCGCCGCGCGCAGCGCCTGGGAGAGCCCAATGCCCTTGCCATGCGCCTTGACCGAGCGGTGGTAGCGATGGCCCCCCGCCCGCATGGCCACCCCCCGGCTGATCCCGCCCCCGGCATCCCGGGCGAACAGCGCGCCCTGGCTCTCGGCGATGGCCGGGGCCAGCGCCGCCTCCTCGGCCATCACGCGCGCCAGCTTGGGATTGTTGAGGTGCTCGCCGCCCACCACCAGGTCCTCGTAGAAGACGTCCGGGCTGTCCGCCGGGAGGATGCCGCAGGAGGCGACGACGCCCACGGCAATCCGCGTGTTGCCGTAGCCAATGGGGTCCTTCGACAGCAGCAGCACGCGGGCGCCGGCCGCCGCCGCGGTGATCGCCGCGGTCACCCCGGCGCCCCCGGCGCCGATGCAGACGATATCGTACTCGCGCGCCTCCACGCTTCTCCCTCGCGCTTGCCGGCGAGCCCGGGGCAGGGGTCAGGGCACGTGCGGTTTGACTTCAGCCGCGGTCAGGGGCGACTGCGCGTCCTTCCACCAGTGGTCGGCGTCGCGGCGGATCTCATAGACCACCTTGCCCCGGTCGGGGCAGCGATAGGTCATGACATTGGCCGAGGCCATGCCATTGACGAGCCCGTAGAGCCGGGCGCTCTGCTGGGACAGCACCGGCAGGCAGATCTTCCCTTCCACGCAGCCATTCGTGATCACGATCCTGTCGCCGACCTTGTGCACGGGGCATGCGGGCGGCAGGGCTGCGTCGATCTCCTTGACTTCCATCGTCACCAGGTACCGCGGCATATCTCACCTCCGGAGAAACGGTGGGAGAGCGGAAGGGCCAGCGCCTCCTCTCTGTGTACGTCATTCCGAGCCCTCCGAGCAAGGCCGTTCTTGGGGGCGCACTCCCGAGTGGGCGTGCCGGGCGCGGTCGAGCAGGGACTGCGCCTGCTCGACCCGGGTGGCCTACGCACGGTCTCGCCGGGCGCCCCCTCCCGTGGTGAGGATCCGCTCCACCTGGTCGGCGATCTCCGCGGCGTAGCGGCTGGCCGTCGCGGCGTCGTTCAGCGAGACGAGCGAGCCGGTGGCGTGGTCGACCACGGCGATCGGGTAATCGGGCATGCCCTGGGCCCGGTACACGTCCCCGACGTCGATCTGCTCGGCGGCCAGCGGCGGCTCGGTCATGTTCTCTCTCTCCTCGGGATCAGGATCTTGGGCGACGCTACGCCGGGGCCCGGACGGCTGTCAACCGTTCTGTTCTGCCGCAGGGCCGCAGAGGGAGCCGCCGGCGGCGTGGCCTGAGATGCCCGCGGCCACGCCTCCGCGTGGGGACCCGGCCCTCGAACCACCCCCTTGAGCAGAGATCGCGTGCGATGGCTCGACGCATGATCGTGGCGCTCAGCTCCTCTCCGGCCCTCGCCACGGGGCCCGGGGCGCCCGAACATCGTCGTCAGCCCGAAAAAGACTTGCGCGGAGCGCTGCGGATGCCGTAAGCAGAGAACACCGACGCGCCCTCAGGGGGCGGGGGAATGCGCCTGACACATGACAGAAGCCTCGTGGGTTCGCCACGATCATCGAGCGGCGATGGGAGCCGCGCCGGGGGAGGACAGGGCGATGGCCGGGTTCCGCTGCGCCAAGTGCGGTAAGGTCGCGATGGGCCAGAAGATGTGCTGCGGCAGGCCGATGAAGAAGGCCTGAGGTGACCGACGACCCGGCGCCGGCGGACTGCGTCGAGCGGAGCGCGATGACTACCACTCGACGATGCCCTCGGCGCGATCGGGACGACGCGCCGCGCATGAGTCGGCGAGCGAACGGCTCTCCGTGGAGCGGGGGAGGGAGCGGTTCACGCGTGATCCGAGCTGGACAGACGAGCGAGAGCGATGGGGTCACTGACCGGACGGACGGTGCTGATCACGGGAGCGGCGCGGGGCATCGGCGCAGCCTGCGCGCGCCGGCTGGCGGCCGAGGGCGCGAGGCTGGTGCTGGCCGACATCGACGGCGCGGGAGCGGAGAAGCTGGGCGGCGAGCTCGGCAAGGTCGCGCTCGAGGCGGACGTGACGCGTGGCGAGGACGTCGAGCGCATGGTGAAGGTGAGCATGCGCGCGTCCCGGAGGTGGCGCTCGACGGGGTGGCGGTCGGAGACACCAGCAGTGCCGTGCATCTGGATCGCCTTCGAGGCGACCCGGATGGCCGCCTCGATGCAGTAGAGCTTGGCGACCGAGGCCTCGCGCGAGCACTCGTCGCCGCGGTCCATCATCGCCCACGCGCGGCAAGCGAGGAGCCGCGCCGCCTCCGTCTCGGCGATCATGTCCGCGATGGCGCCCTGAACGAGCTGGAAGCCGCCGATCCGTCGCCCGAACTGCCGCCGCTCCTTCGCGTACGGGACGGCCGCATCCACGGCCGCCTGGGCGATCCCCACCGCGTGCGTCGCCATGGAGACGCGGGAGGCCTGGATGCCCCGGAGCGTCAGCCGGAACCCCTCGCCCTCCGCGCCGAGGCGGTTCTCGACCGGGACCTCGCAATCGGCGACGGTCACCTCGGCGAAGGGGATCAGCCGGTCGCCGGGCGTCCCGTAGGTGGTCGAGCGAAGCCGCGAGCGGTCGCAGTCGACGAGGCGAGCGCTCATGGCCGGATACACGCCCACCGCCCACCCGGGCGCCACCCGCGAGCAGGCTTGAATGTCGAGAACATCGCCGAGAAGATGGGGCCCCAGGCGCCGGGTGCCCGGCGGGAACGGAGACGACCAGCATGAAGGGCTCAACGCTCAAGATTGACGGTGCGCGGTTCATCCTCACGCTCGACGGGCAACGTCGCATCGTGGAGAACGGCTCGATCCTGGTCCAAGACGGCCGGATCCAGCGGATCGACAAGGCCAGCGTCATGCAGGGGATCACGGCAGATCGGGTGATCCAGGCCCGTGACATGGTGGTCACGCCCGGCTTCTGCAACAACCACATGCACATCAGCTACGCCCACGCCGTGCGCGGCATCTTCCCCGACAACCTCGACCCCACGGTGTACCTCGGCCACGTCTTCGCCCTGCAGCAGGCCATGACGGAGGAGGACGAGTACTACACCTCGCTCCTGGGCATCACCGAGCTCGTCAAGTACGGGACGACGTGTTTCGTGGATCCGGGGAGCACCAAGTTCCTCGACGTGTGTCTTCAGGCCTACGACAAGGCCGGGTGCCGCATCGTCGTCGGCGACAGCGTGGTGGATCGTCCCAATCCCCTCAAGCTTCCCGTGTACTCGACGAGTGAGGCCATCCGGCGGATCGAGACCACGATCGAGAAATACGACGGCCGGCTCGACGGTCACGTCCGCGCGTGGGCGATGCCCTTCGATTCCGCCTACTGTTCCGACGCGCTTCTGCTCGAGGCGAAGCGGATCGCCGACCATCGGGGGGTGGGGCTCACGCTGCACCAGGCCAACCGGCCGGGCAACATCACGTTCTACCGCGAGACCCACAACACGCGGCCCGTGCTCTACCTGGACCGGCTGGGCATTCTCGGGCCCAACGTGCTGCTCGCCCATGTGGTTGACGTCGACGACGCCGAGATCGACGCCATTGCCCGCACCAACACCAAGACCGTCATGTGCCCGCCGGCATCCTTGAAGATGGGCTCCCGGACCGTGCACACCGCCCGGTTCCCCGAGATGGTGGCCAAGGGCATCTGCGTCAGCCTGGGCACCGACGCCGGCAATAACTCCAATCTGCTCGATCCCCTGCGCTCGGTGTATCTGACCGCTGTGCTCTACAAGGACTCGCGGGGCACGACGGACGTGGTGCCCGCCGAAATGGCCCTGGAGGCCGGCACCCGAGAGGGGCCCCGGGCTCTGGGACTCGAGCGGGAGCTCGGCTCGCTCGAGGTGGGCAAGCGGGCAGACCTCGTCCTCTTTGACACGCGACGGCCGGAGTGGCGATCTCTGTTCAACCCCGTGAATGCCCTGGTGTACGCCGCCGACGGCCGCAGCGTGCACACCGTGATCATCGATGGGCGCGTGGTCGTGGAGAATCACCAGGCCACGTTCGTCAACGAAGGGGAGCTCGTCGACAAGGTTCAGTCCCTGGGTGAAGGCCTCCTCGCCCGTACGGGCGTCACGTTCGGCCCCCGCTGGCCCGTGGTCTAGAGGAGAGGACGATGAAGCACGTGCGCCTGGCCGCCTACGAGTGAGGTGGCAGATGGTGCGCCACTGCGCCAACCATGCCACCCAGCACCGGAGCGAGATCGCCATGATGCTGACCGACCTCGGCCACTCGCCCGGAGATCTGGATTTCGCGGTGTTCATGGCGCAGGATGCTGCGAGGCGAGGCCGCTGAGGCTGCCGACCCAGAGCCCGGCGGCCCTTGACTGCGCCCCGGGGCCGGGCGCAGGAACGCTCGGAGCCAGAGGCCGATCGCCGGACCGACCCTCGCCTTCCGGCGGTGTGGATGCGAAGGCGAGCGTAGGGGTGGCCTCCGAAGGGCGCAAACGGATATGATGCGCACATGAGCCCACGACTCCTCTTCATCGGCGCAGGCGCGGTCGGCAGCTCCCCGGGCGGCTTCCTCACACGGGCCGGGCACGACGTCACGCTGGTCGCCCCCTGGCCCGAGCAGGTCGACGCCATCCGCGGCCGGGGCGTACCGGTGACGGGGCCGCACGAGCCCGCAAGCGGCCGGCTTCGAGCGAGGCGGCGGGCAGAAGCGGACGTTTGGGGATAGGGTGCGGCTGGCCGCAGGCTGTGCCCTGCGAGGAGGGCTGTCCCGATGGCAGAGGGCCGCGAGCATATCGAGGTGGCGCTCCACGGCCGGGGCGGGCAGGGCGTGAAGACCGCCGGCGACCTTCTCGTCTACGCGCTGTCTGCCGCCGGCTATCGCGTCAACGGGCAACCCCTCTACGGCGGCGAGCGCATGGGTGCGCCGGTGATGTACTTTCTCCGGTTCAAGCGCTCGGCGACGCCGATCGATGATCGCAGTCTCGTGCGCCGGCCGCAGGTCATGCTGATCTTCGACGCCACGATGCTGGCTGCCACGCCGCGCATGGTCGCAAGCCTCGATCCCGGCGGCGTCCTTCTGCTGAACAGTCGGAAGACGGCGGAGGAACTCGCCCTTCTCGGGCGCCCCGTCGCGACAGTGCGGGCCAGCCAGATCGCCAAGGAGTGCGGTCTGGTGCGGGGAAGCGTGCCCATTGTGGGGCCGGTGATGGTGGGGGCCTTCGCGCGCCTGACGGGCCTGGTCTCGCTTCCCACGCTGGAGCACTGCGTGGAGCAGGTGACAGGGGACATGTCCCAGGACCGCATCGAGGGCAACCTCACCGGGTTGCGACGCGGATACGAGGCGGTCGCTCCGCTGGCATGGCGGGGCGCGGAAAGGGCATAGCGACCATGGGCAGCGTGTTCGAGACGACCCTCCGGTACCGCTCCTGGCGGCCTCATACGGAGAACAAGAC